>JAJQCB010000019.1 GCA_021203005.1 Clostridiales bacterium
GATTAGTTCTCTGCACTTTTATATAAGTGTTAATAATTTTATCAGGTATTACATTTTAACTGTAGGATTTATGAAAGATGGAGGATTATGTGCAATAACAGAGGGTGTATTGTAAGGAAGCCACAACTTAAATGCAACAGGAGTTTGTGGAGGTAAGATTATATGTTGAATGGCGGTGGAGTGTTGTTTCCTACCGCTATTCTTGCTGAAAAATGGAAGTGAATGAAACGGTGAAATTGATAGTAAATGATATTGGGAGGATGGATACTTAACCTGACCAAACGATTGTTTTATGATCATCTATCCATGGATCATCATCGGTGTCTTTCACACCATTGTCATCTATTTCCTTTAATACGTTGACTTTAGCAAAGTGGAATAAATTGTAGAATTTGTTCATGAGGTGCTCTCTTTGTCGTTGGTATGATAAATTTTATGGTGTTCATGTGTTTATATTTAAAGATACAGCTATAGGGTGCTTGAGATAAGTCGTGATGTTAATATTTGGCATTATAGGATTTCATCACTTGTTGTATGGCTGACCGCTGTTTGGGAGAAAGATTCCTATATAATTTGATTAACTCCTCCTCTTCGGCATTCAGATCATAGGCGTTTCTCGTTTCGATTATATCAGATATTTCTGAGTGTCCGATAATATAATCGACGGAGGTTTCAAAAAAATCAGCCATGTTGATCAAGGTTTCCAGGTCTGGTGAAGTAATATCATTTTCATATTTGTATACGGATTGTTGGCTGATATGCAAAATGTCCGCCAGTTTTTGCTGACTTAGATTTTTCTTGGTTCGTAAAATCTTAAGATTTTCCATAGGTCTGCCTCCATCGCATCTTTATTGTAACAATAGTGACGCAAGAAAAATAAATCTTTAAAAGAGTTGTAAATAAATCTTTATAAGTGTATAATGTGCATGATATATGGATATTAATAATGGGAATTAAAAACCTATCAAATGATGCGCTGTGGTTTTTGATGGCAGCATACGTGTATCCATATGGTTATACTTAATTGATCCAGAAAAAGGAGGAGGAACTATATGTTTTGTTCAAATTGCGGAAAAGAGTTATTAGATGGTGCAAAATTCTGTATGAATTGCGGGGCGAAAGTAGTAGCTGCCACCACTTCGGCGGAAGAAATAGATGCTGAGGAGAACATGGAGGAAGTAGCTGTAGAGGAACAGCTGGAAAAAATCGTTTCAGATGAACCAGAAGATATTTTGGATACAATGACTGTGAAAAAGAAAAAATGGGGAGACAAAGCAACGGATAAGATTGCTTCGAAAATCAATAAAGGAGAAACCGAGACGATTCGTGTGGAATTAGAGGATATCCTTAAGCTGGTAAAGGAGCATTTTATAGATAATGTATCTGACAAGAAGGAACTAAAAAAATTGAAGAAAGGCCTTTGCAGTGGAAGTGCTATGACTGGTCGGTATACGCAAGAATCCGTGGATGGAAGATACAAATTATCTGTAAAAACTATAGCACATGTGGGAAGTAGCGTTAATGTGCTACATCCCGGTGACAGTAATACGTGTACTGTCCTTGATTGTGAAACATTAAGGGCCTATAAATATGGTTCTCTCTCATGGGGTAAATTCAAAAAAGGCGTGAAAGAACTGATTGAATCTGCTGAGAAGTAAGTGTCAGAAGGGGAAGTGAATGCAGATGAGGGTTACTACAGTAATGAGATGGAAATTTATCTTTCTGATATCAGTGCCAGGAGCATTTTAGACCAATATTAATATATGGGTCGAGTATTTGTCTGTTTTCTTTCTGTTATATGAGGCGTGGAATGGCATTTTAAAGGAAAGAAGAGTTAAAGACGTTTTGTGCGAAGTGTGGGAATGAACTGCAGAAAAGCCAGAACTTCTGTAATAGATATTATAATGGTTGTAATTATCGTGATATAAGGTGACATACGTAGAAAAAATTCTATGCGTGAGGAGGAACCATATGTTTTGTTCAAATTGCGGCAGTGAAGTAAAGGACGGGATTGCTTTCTGCCCAAACTGTGGAAGTCAGATGGGTAAAGACCGTATGGAGAAGATGGCAGATACTGATGATGGAGTGACTAGAAAAGAATCTGAAACAAAGAAGCAAACCAGAAAAGAAAAAAAGGCAGAAAAGAAAGGCGGAAAAGAGAAATCTGTTGTTGGCAATTCGGTTAATGATGGAAAAAAACCAAAGAAAAAACGACACATTGGGCGGAATATAGGTCTTGTTATATTAGCCATTATCGTGGTTATTATTATTTGTTCAGTTGTTTCATGTTTCAACACTGAGTATACTGATGACGATAGAGCAAAATCCTATTGTTCCAAGGTTAAGCAAGGCTATCTAGGCGACTATAATACTGTAGAAGTACAGAATCTTCTGGAATCAGCTTACCCTGATGGTGAATGGGACTATGGATATCCTGACGATGTCAGCTATTTTATTGTCGAATATACTGATGAGGATATGATTGATATTCAGTTTCGAATTGATCCCAGTGATGATGACACTGATTTCTATATTACAGGATTTGCTTCTCCCGGTAGTGATTATACTTATACGACTGAAGAAGCAGCAGAAGTTCTTCATAGCTTGTATTGGGCTTATGGTACTGACAATGAGAATACCGGTATTGATGTAGATGATATTGATGAAACCGATACATCTGTTTTGACTGGCCATTGGGGTCCTGTTGAAGAAGTAGTGACAGAAGAAATGGAGGAAGATTTATCTGCCGAAGAAGAAGTGACTTCGGAAGCTGAGGTATCAGAAGAGACGAAACAATTTTCTGAGGGCGTTTCTGATGATTATGCGCAGTACTCCTTTATGATGGATACTGATGCTGTGATTGCGGATTACCATGAGCGAGGATATGATTATGTGTGGCTGGAATCGCATGAGGTCATGGCACCAGAAGACGGAGCAATAGGCGATTTTGGTACACAGGATGAAATATATGTCCTAGCTACTGCAGTTGGAGAGAATGATACATATTACATAACCGAAGAAATAGGCGTCCTCTATGTTTATTGGGGAGAAGAGACTGGCTGGGCTAATAATTATCAAGTGGGGACATTAGAAGAAAGCGATTTTTCTGGCTTTACCGATACTTATTGGAAATATGAAGAAAATAGTTATTATGACGCTGAAGATGATTATCTCTATTATGCAGATGCTATTGTGGGCGATGATATTGATTATGAAGCCATTGAGGCAAGTGATTCGATAGAAGTATATATTCATCTGGAAAATTTTGATGATATATATGGAACGATTGAAGGAGCAACTAGTTTTTCGAGTGTAAATCTTCATGGAGAAACAAGTGGCCTGACATATGGAACAGCTATGTTGATTATGGATGGCAATATTTATACGCGTGATATAGAATATGTCAGTGGTTCCTCAATAAATATTGGTGAAAGTGTTCTTTTTGAATTGAGTTTTGATCTTGATAATGAAATTGCGTTTAGTTATGCATTAGATGGTAACAATCAATATGACACATGGATTTCTATATCTGAGGATGAATATATGTCAGCGAGTAAGGGAGGAACCGTAGTATCTGATAATACAGGTGATGAAGATCAGGATTATATTTTGCCCAATAGTGATACTTCATATTTGAGTAAATCTGATTTGGAAAATCTTACGGCAGAAGAACTTCGCATTGCCAGAAATGAAATATATGCTCGACATGGGCGTATTTTCACAGATGATAGTTTGAATGAATACTTCAATTCCAAAAGCTGGTATAATGGTACGATTTCAGCTGACGACTTTGATAATAGCATTCTAAATGAATATGAAAAAGCTAATGCAGAGCTGATTTCAGAATATGAAAGTGAAATGGGGTATTAGAGAATACCGTTAAATAAACGAAGATTGATTATATATTATAAAAGTGTAATCAATAAATGATTGGCGGAGCCTTTATATGGGGCTCCGCTAATTTTGTGCTTGTCAGAAGAAAGGAGGAAACGACATGGGTGAACTTTTGGTGATTGCGTTGAACTGCGCTGCACTGATCGCGGGTGAAGTCGTAAGACACAATAATGAAAATGAGTAAGGAAAAAGTAGAAAGGAGACAGAGAAATGGCAGCAAATGTTGAGACAATGTTTTATGTGAGGGAGACACCGTGGCATGGGCTTGGGACAAAGGTGATGCAGGCACCTGATTCAAAGAATGCCCTGAAAATGGCAGGGCTGGACTGGGCGGTGGAGCAGGAACCAATTTATGCGGATGGCGAGTACATTGAGGGTTACAAAGCCAACATCCGCAGCACGGACCGAAAAGTGCTTGGTGTGGTGACAGACCGTTACAAGGTCGTGCAGAATGAGGAAGCGTTCGCTTTCACTGATGAGCTTCTTGGTGAGGGTGTCCGCTATGAGACTGCAGGTTCCCTGCAGGATGGGCGTAAAGTATGGGTGCTAGCGCGTATGCCGCAGGAGTTTATTATTATGGGTGACCGGATCAGTCCGTATCTGGTCTTTTCCAATAGCCATGACGGGAGCGGTGCAATCCGTGTGGCGGTGACGCCAATCCGCGTTGTATGTAACAATACCCTGAACCTTGCACTTTCCAGTGCAAAACGGTCATGGTCGATGATCCATACCGGGGATGTGAAAGGCAAGATGGAGGAAGCGAGGGATACGTTATTCATGGCGGATTATTACATGGAAAATCTGGGGATGGAATTTGAGGAGCTTCGAAAAAAGACACTTGATGACAAGAAAGTAAAAGAGTATATCGAAGTACTGCTTCCCTATGAAGATTGCTGGACCCCGCAGCAGAAAAAGAATACCCGGCGTCTCCGTGAAGACCTGGCAAGCCGTTACTTTGATGCGCCTGACCTGCTTGATGTTGGAAAGAATGCTTATCGCTTCGTTAATGCGGTATCAGATTTTGCTACCCATGCAGACCCTATTCGGAGGACCAAGAATTATAAAGAGAATCTTTTCTCGCGTACGGTGGATGGCAACCCGCTGATCGACAAGGCATACCGACTGATAAAGGCGGCATAGGTGATATTGCCGTTCATGTATATATGCTTGTGGAGGAACAATATGAACAGGGACAGGAGAAAAAGGCTGGGTTCTGCATTTGATATGGTCGCAAAAGCAAAAGATATCCTGGAGAATGTGAAATCTGAGGAATCAGAATCGTATGAGAATCTCCCGGAGCAGTTCAGGGATGGGGACCGAGGAGAAGAGATGCAGGGCTATATGGAGATGCTTGACGAGGCGTACAATTATCTCGATGACGCAAATTCGGTAATCGAGCAGATTTAAGGAAATGGGATAGGATAACTGGCAGGGCAGATGCAGGAAGCGTCTGCCCTTATTTACGTGGAGGTGACGAAGAAGATGAAAGTAGTTGTAAAGACAAATAACCTGAGCCGGGAGGAGTGGCTTATGTACCGCACACAGGGGATTGGTGGTTCGGATGTGTCTGTTATAGCGGGTATCAATCCATTCAAATCCGCTCATCAGCTGTGGCTGGAGAAGACAGGCCAGGCAGAACTGGAGCAGACGCATAGTGAATATGCACACTTCGGGACATTGCTTGAGCCAATCGTGAGGAAGGAGTTTATGGAACGAACAGGTATGAAAGTTCGCCAGAAGCATATGCTCCTGCAGAGTGAGGATTACCCTTTTATGCTTGCAGACCTGGACGGCGTGATACGCGAAACGGATGGGGAGATGGCAGTATTTGAAGCGAAAACCGCGTCTGCCTATAAGCGGGAGGTATGGGAGGAAGGTGTACCCGCGCCATATGTCCTGCAGGTGCAGCATTATCTGTCGGTGACGGGGGCGAAGAAGGCTTATATCGCGGCATTGGTCGGCGGCAATCATTTCTACTACCATGTGATAGAACGGGATGAAGAGATGATCGGGAAGATCATTGCGATGGAGAAATACTTCTGGGAGACTTATGTCCTTGGTGGGATGGAGCCTGTGCCCGATGGTTCGGAAGCAACAACGGAGTATTTTAACAGCAGGTTCGCACAGTCAGATGGAACCACTGTGGCACTCCCGAAGGATGTGCTGGCAATCTGTGAGGAGTATGACAGGCTTTCTGCAGAATTAAAACGGGTGGAAACAGCAAAGGCCGCTGCAGCAAACCAGCTGAAATTTTACCTGAAGGAAGCAGAGACAGGCATGGTAGGTGACAGGGTTGTGACGTGGAAACAGATCAGCAGAAACAGCGTGGATACGAAACGGCTGAAAGCGGAGAAACCAGAGATTTATAATGATTTCCTTACCCAGAGCAGTTATCGCCGCCTGATGGTTGCGTAGGAGGGAGAGGCTGTTATGAATAAGATCATGCTGATGGGTCGTCTGACCCGTGACCCGGAGGTACGCTTCACACAGGGAGAGAACCCGACTGCAGTTGCAAGGTATTCACTCGCGGTTGACCGTCGATTTAAGCGGGATGATGGGATAGCTACAGATTTCTTCCATATCGTGGCATTCGGGAACCGTGCGGATTTCTCGGAGAAATATCTCCGAAAAGGGATGAAGATGCTCATCACAGGACGGGTCCAGACCGGGTATTATGATAATAAAGATGGCGTAAAAGTGCCATTCTTTGAGATCGTGGTGGAGGAGCAGGAATTCGCGGAGAGTAAGGGCGCTGTACAACCCGGTGGAGATGCAGGGTATCTGGGTGGCATCCCCAATGATATCGACAGGGATAGTTACTGTGGAAATTCTGGCAGAGACTATGAAAATTCCCGGGAGGGCTCCTTTACAGAGAGAGATCATATCCGTGTCAGCGCCCGCAATCCGCTGGCCAGGATAGCTGAGGATGAAGATGGTTTCCTGTACTGCCCGGATGATTTTGGCAGTGAACTGCCTTTTGACTGAGAAGGGAGGATGGGAGTAATGAGGGAACACTTCTTAGACCGCATTTTTGGTGAGTTCCAGGCGTACAAGGCATCTGTCTTGAGTGCCACGAATGCAGAGATTTTTGCTAAAAGCTATGAGATCGATGCGGTTGTGAACTTTTATGAAATTTTGGTAGAGAAAGCAGGGGCCTTGTCGGCACAGGCGTTGGCGGTGCTCCTGAAGCAGAGGAATATTCTGATGGGATTTTATGAAGAATGGCTGAAAAAGGATGACAGCAGTTACCGGGAGATGGAAGCCCATATCACAGAGGAAATCGAAGCGATCACAGCCGGGACGGTTGTAATAGGCGTGGCAGCGGGAGGAATGACGGCGGCAGAAAGCCAGTCGTCAGAACAGTTGGCAGGGAAGGAGAAATAAGCTTATGGCAGAGAAAGAGATACGCCTGCTCCGCGCAGACGAGATTGAGTGCAGGATAGGCATGATCAGCGAAAAAGGATTGTCGCTGTTGCTGTACAAGGACGCGAGGGCGGATATGAAGATCCTGGACGAAGTCTATGGTATTGCAGGATGGCAGCGGCACCATGAGGTGATCGGTGGGAACCTTTACTGTACCATCAGCATCTGGGATGAGGAAAAGACACAGTGGATTGAGAAGATGGATGTCGGTACGGAGAGCTATACAGAGAAAGAGAAAGGACAGGCATCTGATTCTTTCAAACGAGCTTGTGTCAGCCTCGGCATTGGCAGGGAATTGTACACTGCCCCGTTTATCTGGGTTGGGGCTTCAAAAGCGCGGATGGAGCAGAGGGGCAACAAATGGGTTTGCTATGATAAATTTCGCGTGACAGAAATTACTTATAATGACAACCGTGAAATCACAGGGCTGGCCATCGTCAATCAGGATGGTATGGAAGTATACTGTTTGCGGGTGAAAACACAGAGCCGATCAGCTTCGGCGCCGTCTATAGGGAGACCAGCATCTGTACCAGAACGGGGAAAACAGAGTGTAGAAAAAGTTCAGGCTGTCAACCAGGAACTGGAACGCACGGGTATCGCGTTGGATGTAGTGCTTGGCCATTATGGGGTCAGCAGTGTTGATGCTATGGATGAAGATACGTACCGCAGGGCACTGAACAGTCTGAAACGCACCAAAGCAAAAGCGGCATGATTGAAGTAAGTGCTGCAGGAAAGGGAATAATCGTGATTTCGTACTGAGGGATGAGGGCAGGAGAGGAAAACCTGCCCTTGTTTTGCGTGGTGACAATCAGCAGATGATGAGGAAAGTGAGGGAAATAAAAGTGAAATTATTGGAAATGATATATCTTCAAATCTATTCGGAGACAGAGACAGCGAAGCGGCTGCAGAGGGAAGCTTTCGAGAAGGTTACGGAGCTGACAGAAAAATATGAAGATAGTTCGCCGGGAAATGCCAGAATAGAAGATGAGTTTACAGAAGCTGCAGAAAAAGGGTTGGAATGCGGGTTCCTCACAGGTGTACGTTTTTTTGCGGATCTATTGTTGGAGATATTTGAATGCGGGGAGGACAAAGATGGACTTTGAGGAGTTTATTGCAGAAGTTGAAAGAGGGATCACTGCCAAGTGCGTGAAAGGAAGCAGGGCATGTATCTACGAGGTGCTGGCAGATAACGGGATCAGAAAACAAGGTATCTATATTATGCGAGAGGAGACGCAGAGAATAACGCCAGTTGTTTATCTGGATGATTTTTATCCGCTAATGGAGCATGGAGAGAAAATGGAGGAAATTATGGACAGAATACAGGAGAACTTAAAACAGAGTGAGCAGGCAGCGGAGGAGTGTTTAAAAATGATGCAGAAACTGGAGACATGGGAGGCAGCAAAAGATCAGATTTATCCATTCCTGCTCCCGGAGGGGAAGAATGAGGAGATGTTTGAGATCTTTGCGGGGAGGAAGATGTTGGACCTGGATGTCTTCTATATGTTTCGCAGTGAAATCGAAGGGATGGGATTTCAACGGGTACGATTGAAAAAGGCAATGCTGGAGCAGTGGGGAGTGACAGAACCAGAAGTATTTCAGCAGGCTGTAGAAAATTTAAGTAAGGATGGATACAGCGTCCGTAATATGGGGGAAGTGCTGAGAAGCCTGGTGCCCGGATGTGCGGAGGCAATGGAGGAAGCAGAAGAAGCCGGGGTGGTAGACATGTTCCTCTTTACCAACGATAAAATGAATTATGGTGCTGCGGGTATCCTCCTGGGGAATGAATACTTTCGCCAGGCGATGGGTGGACGGAACTTTTATGTCCTCCCCTCCAGCCAGCACGAACTGATATTTGTACCAGGCGAATGGTCTGAGGAGGGAGAACGTCTCAGCGGGATTGTCAGGGAAGTCAATGAACAGATGTTAGCGGAGGATGAGGTGCTTTCTGACCATGCTTATTACTATGATGTCGAGCAAGGTTTCATGCTAGCGGCGTAGGAGGGGAGGAACAGGAAGTGATGATATTTAGGATTGTTGTCTGTATAGTGCTTACAAGCCTCATATGGCTTATTGTCAGTGCTGGGAATGGTAAGGGTTGAGGGGAGATTTGTTGAAAACAGGAAAGCCGTTGTAAACACAGCGGCTTTCCAAGATTTAGTCTTGTTTAAATGATTATTTCCCTTTATACTGAATTATAAATATGAAAAGAGAAGGATTTTTATGCGGCTAATTCCATTTTCCATCGAAAAATGGGTGTTACGAGAATAGAAAACTGTTATAATAAAAAAGATATAAAAGTAGTCAGAGAGGAAGTGAAAACTATGCCTACACAGGAAATCGAAGAGTTAAAGAATCATTTTGTGGAGCAACTGCTCCCGGTGCAGATATATTTGTTCGGTTCCTATGCAAATAATACCTATACGGATAACAGTGATTTTGATTTTTATATTGTAGTCAGAGATGGAGTCACGGATATTGCCGCAGAAACTTCGAAAGCATATAAGGCGGTGCGCAGAGTGAAACAACGTCCGGTGGATATCATTGTTGGGACAAGAAGCAGATTTGACAAAAGGAAAGATTTCCCATCTATTGAAAATGAGGTATATCGAAAGGGGGTTTTGCTTTATGACGTCAGCAACGAAAGAGTGGTATGATCTGGCTGTAACAGACCTCGGTGTTGCCAAACATTTGAATTCAACTTATTATCCGAAACCTCTTGAGATTATCTGTTATCATTGTCAGCAGGCTGCGGAAAAGAGTATAAAAGCATTGATCATGTATTATGGTGCACAGGGCGGTATGCCAAAGCTTCATGACCTATCATTTTTGTTGAATCAAATAAAGAATCAAGTTGAAATCGAGGATAAGTTTTACGAGTATGCGGATACTTTAACTCCATATGGTGTTTCAATCAGATATCCAAATGAGCTTTTCCTTGAGGAAAGACATGCTGATAAGGCGATACAGTATGCTGATGAGATTGTGCAATGGGTCTCTGATATTGTTAATACATCAGGTGATGTATCAACTTGAATTGGTGTCATAAACGGGCTTTTAAATTGACCTATAAATTGACCTATCCGTTCAAAATTGACCTATTTTTCCCGTAAAAATCCGAAAAATGTTCCCGTGGCGGATTGATCAGAGAATGAGAAAATAATTCATTCAGATTTTGCCGTGGGACCCTCAAATCCGCTTATTTCCTCACTTTTTCAGACAAATAAGAACCCTCCACAGATTACTCTGTCGAGGGTTTTTCTAGCAGGGCTACCAGGATTCGAACCTGGAAATGACGGAGTCAGAGTCCGTTGCCTTACCGTTTGGCGATAGCCCTATAAATCGGAGTGACAGGATTTGAACCTGCGACCTCCTGGTCCCTAACCAGACGCTCTAGCCAAACTGAGCCACACCCCGTTCACGTCCTTGTCACGCGCACTTTCTTGCGAAAGCTTTATTATATTATCATCATCAGTTTAAATAGTCAAGCACTTTTTTTATTTTTCTTTCGAGAAAATTTAACTTTACGGTAACTGTTCCGGATCAGTCTCGAAACTAGCGTTTCCTTTCAGTACGGAAAAGTTTCCGATTTTCCGGTTGCTTTCGGGGTGCTGTTCCGATATACTTTGAAGCAGGCGGGTGTGACTTGAAGAGGACGCCCCGACCGGATTGAGAGATATGTGAGAGGTTTTGCGGAGGAATCCAATCGGATTGGAGACTGAGATGAAAAAATATGCCAATGTCATCGTAGACATTTCTCTGGAAAAACTGGATAAGACGTTTCAGTACCGGATACCGGTGCGCCTGGCGGATGAAATAACCCCGGGCGTTCTGGTGGAGGTCCCCTTTGGCAATGGCAATCGCCTGATGCGTGCCTATGTGGTGGAGGTGACCGATACAGCGGAGTTTGATGTGGAGCGGATGAAGGAGATTGCGTCTGTTGTCACAGAAGGAATTCCTGTCGAAGCGCAGCTCATCGCCCTGGCCGCATGGATAAGGGCTTATTTCGGCGGCACCATGAACCAGGCGCTGAAAACGGTTTTACCCGTCAAGAGGAAGACTGCGAAAAAGGAGCAGCGCCTCGTGTACCTGTGCCCGGATGAGGCTGCGGCGCGGGAATGTCTGGCGGAGTGTGAGCGCAGGCATTACATGGCCAGGGCGCGTCTTCTGGAGGCGCTTCTCGCACAGTCGCCGCTGCCCTATGAGACGGTGACGGCAAAGCTGAATGTGACGGCGTCCGTGATCCGTGCCATGGAGAAAAAGGGGCTGGTCCGCGTGGAACATATCCGCGCTTACCGCAACCCTCTGGACCGGATGAAAAAGCAGGAAAAACAGGTGCAGTTAAATCCGGTGCAGCAGCGGATCGCGGATGACATTCTGGCACGCCATGCGGCGGGAGACCGCAGGCCCAGCCTGATTCACGGTGTGACCGGAAGCGGAAAGACGGAGGTCTATATCGAGTTGATCGAGGCCGCGGTGCGGGAGGGTGGACAGGCGATTGTCCTGATTCCGGAGATTGCTCTGACTTTTCAGACGGTTTTGCGGTTTTATAATCATTTCGGAGACCGGGTATCTATTTTGAATTCCAGAATGTCCGCGGGAGAGCGGTTTGATCAGTATGAACGGGCGAAAAACGGGGAACTGGATGTGATGATCGGTCCCCGGTCTGCGCTGTTTACCCCGTTTTTGAATCTGAGATTTATTATTATCGATGAGGAGCACGAGGCTTCTTATAAGAGTGAGACTGTGCCCTGTTATCATGCCAGGGAGACCGCCATCGCCAGGGCAGATCTCTGCGGGGCGGCGGTGGTGCTTGGGTCTGCGACGCCCTCGGTGGAGAGTTATTACCGGGCAAAAAGCGGAGAGTACCGTCTCTATGAGATGACGGAACGGGTGGCCGACAGCCGGCTTCCGTCGGTGTATATCGCAGATATGCGAAAAGAGTTAAAAGAGGGAAACCGTTCGATTTTAAGCAGAAAGCTCCGCGGGATGATAGAGGAGCGCCTGGAGAAAAAAGAGCAGATTATGTTGTTTATCAATCGAAGGGGAATGGCGGGATTTGTCTCCTGCCGGAGCTGCGGCCATGTGATCAAATGCCCGCACTGCGATGTATCCCTCAATCTGCATAACAACGGGCGCTTCATCTGCCATTATTGCGGCTATACACAGCCGATGGTAAAGCAGTGTCCGGAGTGCGGTTCTCCTTATATCGGTGCGTTCCGCGCGGGGACGCAGAAGATCGAACGTTATATTCGGGAACAGTTTCCCTCGGCGCGGGTGCTGCGGATGGATCTGGATACGACGAGACAGAAGGATGCCTATGAAAAAGTTTTATCTTCCTTTGCCAATCGGGAGGCGGATATTCTGATCGGCACACAGATGATCGTCAAGGGTCATGATTTTCCGAATGTTACGCTGGTGGGCGCGCTTGCGGCGGATCTCTCCCTGTACATCAGTGATTACCGGGCGGCGGAGCGTACGTTTCAGCTTTTGACCCAGGCAGCCGGACGTGCAGGCCGGGGACAGCAGCCTGGGGAGGTGGTTATCCAGACGTATCAGCCGGATCATTTTGCGGTGACTGCAGCGGCGGCGCAGGATTACCATCGGTTTTATGAGCAGGAAATCAGGTTCCGCAGACTGATGCGTTATCCGCCGGTCTGGCATATGCTGGTGGTACATATTGACTCCGCACAGGAAACTCTGGTCAAAGAGGCTGCTGATGTGTTACAATACAAGATAAGCGCAAAAATCAGGAACATGCAGACGGCGGTGCCGGAGCGTGAACCGACACAGATCATCGGACCCGCGGATGCGGCGGTGGCGAAGGTCAATGACATTTACCGGAAGCTGATTTATGTAAAATCCGCAGATTATGAGCGGTTGGTTTCCGTGAAAGATGACGTTGACCTCTTTGTGAGGGAAAATCCTTCGTGGAAAAATGTATCCGTCCGGTTTGATTTTGACCCGATGAATATGTGATTATTCAGAACCAGGCAAATTTGTAGAAAAACAGTGTCGGATGCTTGCATTCGTAAACTGTTTTTTGTGCAAATTTATCTGGCGAGAACGCGACAGCGAGGAAATGCATAGCATTTTCGAGCCTGGTTCTGAATAGTTACAATGAATTTTGATAAAAGTAAAGAAGGAGAGAGAACCATGGCATTAAGGACAATTCGTATGCTGGGAGATGAAATCCTGACGAAAAAGTGCAGAGAGGTAAAGGATATGACACCGCGTATGCGGCAGCTGATAGATGATATGCTGGAGACGATGTATGAGGCCAACGGCGTCGGACTGGCAGCGCCTCAGGTAGGCGTACTTCGGAGAATTGTTGTGATAGACATCGGGGAGGGACCGCTGATCATGGTCAATCCGGTGATCCTGGAGACAGACGGGGAGCAGACAGGCGACGAGGGATGCTTAAGCCTCCCGGGAAAAGCCGGGCAGGTAACCCGCCCAAATTATGTCAAAGCGCGCTTTTTCGATGAGGAGATGGAAGAGTACGAGATCGAGGCGGAAGAACTTCTGGCTCGGGCAATCTGCCATGAACTGGACCACCTGGACGGACACATGTATGTTGAAAAAGTCGAGGGAGAAATCCATGACGTCGTCTATGAGGAAGCGGAAGAAGACGAGGAATCAGACGGCGTAGAAGATGATGTGGCAGCTGAAAGTAAGAATGACGTGGAAGAATAATTATTACATTACTGTAGTATAGGCAATCTGAAACTTTCGTTCAGCGTTGGGTGAAGTCAGATAAGATTTAGCGCGGGCGGTAGGAAGATATGCGAAATTTTTCGAGTATAGTTGCAGTCTTCGAAGCATGTTTGAGCCTGGTTTTTGGCGAGTTTGCGGAGAAGACTGATAATCGACGACGAAGAAAAATGAGCATATCAACGTGCCCGGGATAAATCTTATCTGGCTTCACCCGACGCGTCTGACAATGACAATACGGAGGAACTCAACATGAAAATAATTTTTATGGGAACCCCTGATTTTTCCGTGGGAACCCTGGAAGCTCTGCTCGCGGCCGGCCACGATGTGGTCCTCGCGGTCACTCAGCCCGACAAGCCCAAAGGAAGAGGAAAATCCGTACAGTTTCCCCCGGTAAAGGAGGCAGCGCTGGCGCACGGCATAGAGGTATACCAGCCCCGCCGCGTCCGGGAGCCGGAGTGCATAGAATATCTGAAGACATTCCGGGCAGATATCATCGTGGTGGTAGCATTTGGACAGATATTGCCGCGAGAAATACTTGAGATGCCGCCCTGCGGCTGTGTCAATGTTCATGCATCCCTTCTTCCGAAATACAGGGGAGCAGCGCCGATTCAGTGGGCGGTGATCAACGGGGAAAAAATTTCCGGAGTCACTACCATGCGGATGGATGAGGGACTGGATACCGGCGATATTATTTTACAGGAAGAGGTTGCGCTGGAGGAAAAAGAGACCGGCGGCAGCTTGTTTGACAAACTGAGCGGGACGGGAGCCCGCCTTTGCGTGAAAACCCTGGAGGCCATAGAGGACGGCACCGCTGTCTATACGCCGCAGGATCACGCGCAGGCGACGAAAACAGGTCTGATCAGCAAAAAGTTTGGGTTGATTGACTGGAATCGTCCGGCAGCGCAGATCGAATGTCTGGTCCGCGGACTGAATCCCTGGCCCAGCGCCTATACAAAGCTGAATGGAAAGACCTTTAAAATCTGGGCGGCCGATGTGGTCAGTGAGGACACGGGAAAAACGCCGGGCAGCATCGCAAAGGTGGCAAAAGATGCGATATATGTGCAGACCGGCGACGGGATACTGGTTCTCGGCGAAGTGCAGCTGGAGGGGAAAAAGAGGATGCGCTGCGGCGATTTCCTTCGCGGTTATGCGGTGGATGAGAGCATACGTTTCCTTTAAACATGCCATAGATATCATTATCTGTGAAGGTTTTGGCGAATATTTGCCTAACTGCTGACAAGGTATTTGCCGGGTTTCGTCTTCTGTGAGGGTTTTGACTCCAACATCATAGAAAGGATGCGGAGATGCTGCCACAGTTATAGAAATGCTGAGCAGATAAAACGCAGGCTCCACATTGGAAAGGAAAGCAGAATATGTATGGATATTATGGTTACAGCTATTACGGAACGTACTGGCTGATTTTGATCGGGGCAATCATCTGCCTGGCAGCATCGGCGCGGATGAACAGCACGTTCCGCCGTTATTCGCGGGTGCGCAGCATGTCGGGTATGACCGGCGCTGAAGCTGCGGCGCAGATCTTGCGCAATGCAGGCATTTATGATGTGAGAGTGACACATATCCGTGGGAATCTGACGGATCATTATAATCCGAAAGACCGGACGCTGGCTCTCTCAGACAGCGTATACAGCCAGACATCTGTGGCTGCCATCGGGGTGGCTGCCCATGAGTGCGGGCACACAATCCAGCATCAGCAGGGCTATGTACCGCTTCGTATCCGCGGAGCACTGGTGCCGGTGGCCAACCTGGGATCCGGACTGGCGTGGCCGGTTCTGATCGTTGGCCTGATTTTCGGCGGTGCGGGCAGTGTGCTTTGCCAGGTTGGAATCTGGCTGTTTTCTCTGGCAGTATTGTTTCAGCTGGTGACGCTTCCGGTGGAGTTTAACGCTTCCAGACGTGCGCTGCATGAATTGGAGCGGACAGGGATCCTCGGCGGCGGAGAGATACGAGACACGGGTCGGGTGCTCCGTGCTGCTGCGATGACCTATGTGGCGAGCGTGGCGTCTACTCTTTTACAGCTGCTCCGCCTGGTTCTTATTTTCGGCGGAGGAGGCAGGAGACGGTAGTATAACGTTTTGTAAATAACCGGATCGGCAGAACAGACGAGTTATTTCAAATATGCCGTACAGGTATATTGTATGCAGGATTCCTGTGCGAATGTTCCGGACGATTGCTGAATGTTTTTCGGCACGGTGTATCAGAACGTCTATAGATCGATGACAGAGGAGAGAGTTTCATGGCGGAAAATGTAAATTTGCGCAGCCTTGTGACAGATATTCTGCTCACGGTGGACCGGGAGGGGGAACTCTCCCATCTGGCCATCCGCGGCGTGCTGGACAAGTACCGCTATCTGCCCCGTCAGGACCGCGCGTTTATCAAGCGTGTCAGCGAGGGCACGATGGAGCGGATGCTCGAGATCGATTATATCATCGATCAGTTTTCCAGGACAAAAGTAAAAAAGATGAAGCCGGTGATCCGTGCGATTTTGCGAAGCGCGGTTTACCAGTTGAAATATATGGATGCGGTTCCGGATTCCGCAGCCTGCAACGAGGCGGTGAAGCTGGCGGTAAAACGCGGTTTTTCCGGACTCCGCGGCTTTGTCAACGGAGTGCTGCGCAGCATAGCCAGAAATAAGGAAAGTATCGTTTATCCGTCTATGGAGACGGAGCCGGTGTGGGCAATCTCCATACGGTATTCTATGCCGGAGTGGATTGTGAATCGGTTTTGCGATGCTTACGGACAGGAGCGCTGCATCCGCATACTGGCGGCATATCTCGGGGAGGATGTCCGTGAACCTTCTCAGATGGAGAACGAACAGAAAGAAAGCATCGACTGTTCGGATGCAGACATGAGATCGGCAGACAGTTCCGAAGTGATGCTGCCGCTTCGGGAGGGGGGAAGAAAATCTAGGGTTCGGGAAAAGAATCCTGGCAGCCGCCGCGGTACCTGCGTCCGCGTGGATACCAACAGAAAATCGGCAGAGGAAGTATGCCGCTCCCTGGAAGCGCAGGGAATAAATGTGATGCCGCATGGCCGTCTTTCCTACGCGTTTTATATTTCCGGTTATGACGTGCTGGACGAAATTCCTGAGTTTTCAGAGGGAATTCTGTATGTACAGGATGTCTCGTCCATGATGGTTGCGGAGATCGCGCAGCCGGGGGAGGATGATTTTATTCTGGATGTCTGCGCCGCGCCCGGCGGAAAAAGCCTTCACCTGGCACAGATGATGCACGGGACAGGGATGGTGGAAGCGCGGGATCTGACAGAATATAAGGCGGATCTGATCCGGGAAAACATCAGCCGCTGCCGGGCGGAGAATATGAGGGCGGTGGTGTGGGATGCCACAGTCTTTGATCCGGAGATGGAGGAAAAAGCGGATATCGTTATCGCAGATCTGCCCTGCTCCGGGCTGGGGGTCATCGGCCGCAAGACAGACATCAAATACCGCGCCTCTGAGGAAGGCATTCTGGAACTCTCCGAATTACAGAAAAAAATTCTGGAAGTGGTCTGGCGTTATGTAAAGCCTGGCGGCACGCTTATGTATAGCACCTGTACGATGACCGCAGAGGAAAATGAGGAAAACACGGCATGGTTTTTGAGACAGCATCCGCAGTTTTCTCTCGTGTCAGAGCGGCAGTATCTTCCGGATGAGGGATGCGATGGCTTCTATATAGCGAAAATCAGCCGTCGATAGAAAACAAGAGGTTTTACATATGGAAAGAACCGATATAAAATCTCTCCCCCTGGACTCTCTCACGGAGTGGATTCTGGAAAACGGGGAGAAAAAATTCCGTGCGGCGCAGCTTTACCAGTGGATGCATCAGAAGCTTGCGGACAGCCCGGATACCATGAGCAACATTCCGGCTGCTCTCCGGGAAAAAATTCGCGAAGAGTGTGTTTTTACCGTGTTAAAGCAGGAAGCGTGTCAGGTTTCCGCTGTGGACGGTACCCGCAAATATCTGTTCCGTCTGGTGGACGGACAGATGGTGGAGAGCGTCCTGATGCGCTACAAGCACGGCAATTCTGTCTGTATTTCTTCCCAGGCGGGCTGTCGGATGGGCTGCCGCTTTTGTGCGTCCACTCTGGACGGGCTGGTGCGCAACCTCACCCCGGCGGAGATGCTGGAACAGATATACCGGATCAGTGCGGATACCGGGGAACGGGTTTCCAATGTGGTCGTTATGGGAACCGGTGAGCCGCTGGATAATTATGAAAATCTTCTTGTTTTTCTTCGTATGCTGACCGACGAGCACGGTCTGCATATCAGTCAGAGAAATGTGACGGTTTCCACCTGTGGGATTGTTCCGAAGATACGAATGCTGGCCGGAGAAAAGCTCCAGATCACGCTGGCGATTTCTCTCCACGCACCCAACCAGGAGAAGAGGGAGCGTCTGATGCCGGTCGCTAAAGTTTACGGGATTCATGAGCTTGTCGATGCCTGTGCGTATTATTTTGAGGAGACCGGGCGCAGGATTACAATAGAGTATAGTCTGGTGGCCGGGGTCAATGACTCAGGACAGGATGCTGCGGAACTGGCTGGATTGATTGGACGGCTTCACTGCCATGTCAATCTGATTCCGGTTAACCCGATTAAAGAGCGGGATTACCGGCAGCCGGAGCGGCAGGCAGTGTACGCTTTTCAGAAGAAGCTGGAAAATCACGGGATTGTCAGCACGGTACGCAGGGAAATGGGCAGGGATATCGACGGCGCCTGCGGGCAGCTCAGGAAGCGATATGAGACAGTATCGTTAGAGAACTGAGTTTTTTACTTGTATAGAAAGATGAGGAAATAAAAATAGCAGGGACAGGGCGGATAGACCTTGTCCTTTTTCTTTTCTTATGCTAAAATGAGCAAAGTGGCATTCTTTGTGCGTTTTTCGTGAATTGGACAGGCGTGCAGAAGATATGCGGAAAGGCGGGCACTTTAACATGAAAATAAGTTCCCTGACTGATATTGGAATCAGGCGAGAGATGAATCAGGATTATTTTTTTTCATCGGAAGACCCGGTGGAAAAGCTTCCCAATCTGTTCCTTGTTGCGGATGGGATGGGAGGTCATAATGCCGGCGAGTTTGCTTCCCGCTGTGCGGTGGAGACGATTGTCGCAGCTGCGCGTTCTTCGCAGAAGAATGATCCTCGTGAGGTTCTTGCGGATTGCATCCAATGTGCTAATGATGCGCTACGGACGCACTCCAGACAGCATCCGGAGACATACGGGATGGGGACCACGGTTGTGGCTGCCGTGCTGACCGGCTCTGTCCTGATTACAGCGAATGTAGGGGATAGCAGGCTGTACCTTGTCGGCAGCGATATCCGTCAGATTACCAGGGACCATTCTCTGGTTCAGGAGATGGTCCGGCTGGGGGAGATAGACGAGAAGCGTGCCAGACAGCATCCGGATCGCAATATCATCACCCGGGCTGTCGGCGTGGATGATTATGTGCAGGCTGATTTTTTCTCGACAGATCTGGAACCGGGAGAGCGTATTCTTCTGTGCTCCGACGGTCTGACAGGGATGGTCGAGGATGAGGAAATCTGTCAGATTGTAAATGGCTGTGACAATCTGGAGAAAAAGACAGAATATTTAGTGGAACTTGCAAATAAAAATGGTGGTAAGGATAATATCACTGTGATTTTGATAGATCCTGAACTTGAGAGGTAAATGCAGATGATAGAGAGCGGAATGATGATTGCCGGTCGTTATGAGATAGAAAAAAAGATCGGCGCAGGAGGAATGTCTGATGTATATAAGGCCAGGGACCTGACCCTGGGCAGATGTGTGGCAATCAAGGTGCTGAAAGCGGAGTTCTGTGAGGATATGAACTTTGTCTCGAAATTCCGGGCGGAGGCTCAGTCAGCGGCCGGACTGGAGCATCCGAATATCGTGAATGTCTACGATGTCGGATCGCAGGATGATTTTCATTACATCATCATGGAGTATGTGCAGGGGATCACATTAAAGACTTATATTGAGAAAAAAGGACAGCTCAATTATAAGGAGACTTTAAGTATCGCGATCCAGGTGGCGCGCGGCATCCAGGCGGCACACGCCAAGAATATCATTCACAGAGATATCAAGCCGCAGAACATTATGATTTCTACGGATGGTAAGGTTAAGGTCACGGATTTCGGCATTGCCCGTGCGGTTACCGAGCATACGATCCATGCGGATGTGATGGGATCGGTTCATTATGCCTCGCCGGAGCAGACGAGAAACGGATATGTCAGCAATACCAGCGACATTTATTCCCTGGGTATTGTGATGTATGAGATGGTGACCGGGCGGGTACCTTTTGATGGAAACAGTACGGTGGAGGTCGCCATCAAGCATCTGCAGGATGAAATGGTGGCGCCGTCCGAGTATGCGTCTGATCTTCCCATCAGCCTGGAAAAAATCATTCTGAAATGTACGCAGAAGAGTGCCGATCGCCGGTATGCTTCCATGGAAGATCTTCTGGTTGATCTGCGGAAGTCGCTGCTGACGCCGAATGAGGATTTTGTCACGCTCGATTCCCCGCTTGCGGGTAAGACCCGTATCATGAGTGACGAAGAGGTACAGGAAATTAAGAATAGTACCGCGGAAGTGGGCGATGATGATGACGACGAGGACAGGAATGGAAAGTACGCTTATATCTATGACGATGATGACGACGAGGACGACGATGAAGAAGACGGTCCTGTAAATTCTAAAATGGAAAAGATTGTCAGAGTACTGATGATTGTTGTCCTGGCTATTATTATTGCTGTTGTCGTATATATAGTGGGGAATTTTTTTGGCCTGATAGATTTTAGTAAGAAATCGACTGATGATACACAGACGACTGTAGAAGAAACTGTAGAGGAAAACGCAGATGAGACTGCCGGTCAGGTGGAGATGATCGACCTGACCGGTATGACTCTTACGGAAGCGGAAGATGCACTGGAGGATCTTGGTCTGTCTGTGGAGCAGGAGAGTGAGAAAGAAACGGAAGATTATGAGCCGGGACAGATTGTTTCCCAGGATGTGGATGAGGGAGAGATGGTTGAGGAAGGCTCCACCATCTATGTTGTTGTTGCTGTTGAACCGGAAGCAGTGACGGTGACGGTTCCCAATGTGGTCGGCAATACTTCAGATGCCGCTGTTACGACTCTGGAGGACAAGGGGTTGAAAGTATCCCGGGAGTTCCAGTATGACAGCTCTGTGGAGGCTGGAAAAGTCATCAGCCAGAGCCCGTCAGCCGGAAGTACGGCGACGGAGGGCGATACGGTCACGATTTATGTCAGTCAGGGAAGCGAGACGACAAAAGTGCCAAGTGTGACCGGTAAGACGGAGAGTGATGCAAAGACGGCTCTTGGTGACGCAGGTCTGAATGTCGGTACGGTGACACAGGAATACAGCGATACGGTGGAGGAGGGATACGTGATCAGCCAGAGTGTTTCCTCCGGGACATACGCGGATATGGGATCTTCTGTGGATCTTGTGGTGAGCAAGGGCGCGGAGGAAGTGACTTATTATGTCAAAACAAATGTGAAAGCTCCCACCAATGTGACGGTCGCCTATGCGGATATGGAACTCTACAAGGCGGAGAGCGATGAACTGATTGATTCCTGGACCAATGTCACGACATTCCCGTTTACCGTTTCGGCGACTGGCATTACAGGGGCGGACAGCGGATTGCTGGTGATTACCTGGTACTATTATGACGATGATGGAAATGTAGTGGCCTCGGATCCGCAGGAGGAATCCCTTACTTTCCACGAAGAATAGCCTATGCAGGGCAGAATAATCAAAGGAATCGCCGGGTTCTACTATGTCCACACAGCGGAATCCGGCGTTTACGAATGTAAAGCACGGGGGATTTTCCGGAAACAGAACAGAAAACCGCTGGTGGGAGACCTGGTGCAGCTGGATGTGATTGACGAGGAAGAGCAGACGGGGAATATCACCTGTATTCTTCCGCGGAAAAATGCATTGGTCCGGCCGGCTGTTGCGAACATTGATCAGGCGCTGATTATTTTTGCGCTGGCATCGCCTGAGCCGAATTTTAACCTCCTGGATCGCTTTCTGGTCATGATGGAGCAGCAGCAGGTTCCCACCGTGATCTGTATGAATAAGCTGGATCTGGCGGCTAAGAAGGATGTTGTCAGAGTAAGGGAGACTTATGAGACTGCCGGTTATCCGGTTTTCTTTTTCAGTGCCGCGACAGGGGAGGGTGTTTCCTCTATACGGGAACAGCTTCGCGGGAAGACAAGCACGGTAGCCGGACCTTCCGGTGTCGGGAAATCGACGCTGATCAATCTTCTGGCACCCCACGCACAGATGGAAACCGGGGAGGTCAGCGAAAAGATTCAGAGAGGGCGGCATACGACCCGCCATGCGGAGCTGATTGCAGCAGATTGTGATACGTTCATCTGTGATACGCCGGGGTTCAGCTCGCTGTCGGTTGATTATGAGCGGTCAGATGCGCAGCAAACGAGGTCAGACGACGGACGTTTGCCGATGAATACGGATACTCTGGAATTCTTTTTTCCGGAATTTGAGCCATATCGGGACCGGTGCCGTTTCCGCGGCTGCAGCCACTTAAGCGAACCAGGCTGTGCGGTGAAAGCGGCGGTGGAGGATGGAAAGATCAGCCGCAGCCGGTATGGCAATTATGAACAGATTTACAGAGAATTAAAAGATAAGAAAAGATACTGAGGGGAGAATACTATGAACTGTTTATCGCCGTCTATTTTAGCAGCGGATTTTTCCAGACTGGGGGAACAGATCAGACAGCTGGACCGGGCAGGCGCCCAGTATGTGCACATCGATGTGATGGATGGAATGTTTGTGCCGAATATATCCTATGGGGTGCCGGTGATTGAGTCAATCCGGGGCTGCACAGACCGCATTTTTGACGTTCATCTGATGATTGAAAATCCCATCCGGTATGTGAAAGATTTTGCGGACGCGGGAGCGGATCTGATTACGGTTCATGTGGAGTCCTGCAGGCATCTGGACCGTACCATCTATGAGATCCGCAGCAAAGGACTGCTGGCCGGCGCGGTGCTGAACCCGGCTACGCCGCTCTCCTCGCTGGAGTATATTCTGCCGGATCTGGATATGGTTCTGCTGATGGGGGTCAACCCCGGCTTCGGTGGACAGAAATTTATCCCCTACACACTGCAGAAAATCCGTGATCTCAGGGAGATGATCAATCGGAAAGGCTGCCAGACCGATATCGAGGTGGACGGCGGCGTGACACTGGATAATCTGCGGGAGATACTGGACGCAGGGGCGAATATCATTGTATCCGGAAGCGCTATCTTTAAAGGCGATATCGAGGAGAATGTGAGAAAGTTCTTAAGTGTTATGGGAGAGTGAAACAGGACTTCCCGCAGAGAATAGAAAGGGTGAGTGAGTGTGAATTGTCTCATTATTACGGGAGGTCAGATTGACCTCCCTTTTGCAAAAAAACAGATAGCGGCGGAGGAGTGGGATTTTGTAATCAGTGCGGATTCCGGCCTGAATTTTTGCCGGGCGGCGGATGTTTTGCCGGATGAGATATGGGGAGATTTTGACTCAGTTAATCCGGATGTGCTGCGCTATTTCCGGGAAAAGTGTCCGGAGAGAATCCATGTTTTTCCCGCGGAGAAGGATGAGACGGATACGGAACTCGCTCTGATGCGAGCGGTTGAGGCGGGGGTAGATCGGATTACGATTCTGGGCGGTACCGGTACCCGGCTGGACCATGTGCTGGGGAATCTGCATCTGTTGAAGATGGCGATGGATGCCGGGGTGGAATGCTTCATCATCGATCCTCATAACCGCATTCGCATGATACAGGGGCGGACGGTGCTTCGGAAAAAAGAGCAGTTCGGGACCTATGTGTCTCTGATTCCTTTCACGCCGGAGGTGGAGGGGCTGACCCTCCGGGGATTTGCTTACGAGGTGGAAGATTTCACGCTGGAATCCGGAAAAGCCCGCGGTGTAAGCAATGAAATCCGCAAGGAGGAGGCTGTCATTGAGATGCGGAAAGGGATTTTGCTGGTGATTGAGTCAAAGGACTGACGGACAGAGAATTGTTTATGTGCAGCTTGTGACAGTCCTTAAGTACAGACGGTTGTATATGAAAATCCTTAACTGGTAAAAGAGATTTTAAATAAGCAATAAGCAGATACGATAGTGGGGAGACATAACCATGTGGTGGTGGGAAAGCATCATGGTGGCGTTTTCGATGTACTCGAAAATACCTGTGCCACAGATAAAATGGACAAAAGAGAATATGCGCTATACCCTTTGTTTTTTTCCATTGGTGGGTGTTACCATCGGAGTTGTGATGTGGCTCTGGTGTCTGGCGTCGCAGGCGTTGGAAGTGGGAAGTGTCCTGCGGGCAGCTGTCTATGTGCTGATCCCGGTGCTGATTTCCGGCGGAATCCATCTGGATGGGCTGCTTGACACGGCGGATGCCTTAAGCTCCTGGCAGACGAAAGAGCGGCGTCTTGAGATTTTAAAGGATTCCCATGCGGGGGCATTTGCGGTGATCATCGGCTGTGCGTATTTTCTGGCGCTGTTCGGCATCTGGACAGAAGCGGACGAGAGATCCGTCGCGGTGCTCGGATTGGGATTTGTCCTCAGCCGGGCGCTCAACGGATATGGCATCTGTACCTTTCCCTGTGCAAAAGGGAGCGGCCTGGCGGCCACGTTTTCGGAGGCGGCAGACCGGCGGCGATGCAGGATTAGCCTGGCAATAGAGGCGGCGGTTTGTATCTTTGGCATGATTCTCCTGGACTGGCAGAGGGGGCTTTTGGCGGCGATAGCGGCAATCCTTGTCTGTGTGCTCTGCAGGCGGATGGCAATGCGTAAGTTCGGCGGCATCACCGGGGATATTCAGGGATTTTTCCTCCAGATGTGCGAGCTGGCGATGGCATATGCGGCGGTTTTCTGTTCTATGGTGGAATGAGCGGCGAAATGCGATCATGAATCAAAGCTTCATGACAGGAGGATTTGTGCGAAATGATATTGATAACGGGCGGAGCCTGGCAGGGGAAAAAAGCGTTTGCGGATGAATTGGCGCGGCAGGAGATTGCTGACGGAAAAAGCGGGACACAGGTAGTCGCAGACCTCCACGAAACCATTGCGGAGACAATGCGGGAGGGGAAAGATCCATACGCTCTTGTGGCGGAGCTGTCAGAGAAAAATCCGGATCTGATCATTACTGTGAACGAACTGGGATGCGGTATCGTCCCGATAGACGCGTTTGACCGGGAGTGGAGGGAGACGACCGGGCGGATCAGCTGCCTGCTGGCTGAAAAAGCAGAGCGGGTGTATCGGGTAACCTGCGGGATTGCTACAGAAATTAAAGAAGATTTGGTCAGAACCAGATAAAAAATACGCTGGAGGAAAATGAGATGGATTTAAGCAGATTTCAGTGGACAAGAGAACCGCAGAATTTTTGCATATCGGAGAACGTGATAGAGATTATAAGGAAAAAATGATTGTACGGAGCGGACAATTGAGTTTAAATAATACTTTCAGTCAGTAAAAAGATATAAAATAATATACTTACCCAGGGAGCCGACAGGGCGCGAACACCCCGTTTCTGAGACCTTGACAGAAAGGGGGCTTTTCTGATGAGTACATACGAAGAATTCATGATAATCATTGCAGTTGTTGGATTATTTATTACAATTTTAAGTTACATTCAAAAGAAATAGCACCCCCGCTCTAGCAAAGTAGGGTGCTATTTTCTGCATTATTGCTTTCGCCGGAAACGGATAGGTGGCTCTATCGTGTCGGCTCCCTTGTTAAATGTATTATAGCAAATACTGAAAATTTGTCAAATGGAATAGCGATCAAAATTAGTATACTGAAAAAAGCCTTTCACTTCAGTAACAAAACTTAACAAAAATTTATAGTATGATTTGCAATTTTGTTCTTGACTTTGCATAATGAAGGTAGTATACTAACAAAGTCGCTGGCGGGTTGAAACAGTCGTCAGTCTGGGATCTTAGCTCAGCTGGGAGAGCATCTGCCTTACAAGCAGAGGGTCACAGGTTCGAGCCCTGTAGGTCCCATTTTACAGCGCAGAGGATATTATTAGTATATAATTTTTTGAGCTGTAAAATGTGACGCCGCCTCACGGCGGATGCACACGATTTCCAGCGAAATCGGCGCGATAATGTGACACCGTCTTACGACGGATGCACACGATTTCTTGCGAAATCGGCGCGTAAATGTGACACCGTCTTACGACGGATGCACACGATTTCTTATGAAATCGATGCAAAAGTAACATAGCACATGGCGAGATGGCTCAACTGGCTAGAGCGTCCGGTTCATACCCGGGAGGTTGAGAGTTCGAGTCTCTCTCTCGCTACTAAAGAAACCCTTTAAAGTCCGCAGATTTTAAAGGGTTTTGTGCCAGATACCGGCACAATCGAAATGCGATATCTTTAGCATCATTCCACGGATTATACTATGAAACTCAGCGAAGAATCGCCATGGGCGATACTGAGCGCGAAGTTTCATGTATACAGCGGCGCTTAGCAAGACGGAGCCACAGGCGAACGTCGAGCTTAGCAGAGTCGTTTATTCGGGGATGTACTGGTTTCGACGGGGTTTTAAAAGCCGGAGAAGCGAGCCGCATGGGATGCGTTAAATGCCAAACTTAAAAATAAACGCTGAAGATAGAAATTTAGCATTAGCTGCCTAGTTGCGGCTTGTCTGACTTAAGGCACCTGCACTTTAAGACCCAGGCATCGATCCTGCAGGAAACGACATACACTAAGCTTTGCGTGTATGGGCGTATGATGAAGCTACTGAAGTCATAAACCCGTTGCCGGGTGTGTGATGGAGGGAATGTCAAAACGGTAACTACGCTCGTAGAAGTACGGTGGCTGGAATTTCGGACAGGGGTTCGATTCCCCTCATCTCCATGGAAAAAGTGCTTGAAAATCATGGTTTTTGAGCACTTTTTTGTTTTTAAAATGCAAATTCGCTCATTTCAGAACGTTTTGAACCGTTTCAGACCGTTTCGATTGGGGTCAAATTGGGGTCAGACGAATAAAATTGGGGTCAAATTGGGGTCAGGTTCATCGCCTTTGCCTCTTCTTCCTGAATAACGTGAATGTACTTGTTATACGTGATTGTTATATTTGCATGCCCCATCAGTTTTGATACAACTTCAATTCCAACACCTCTTCGGATCAGAACGCTTCCAAAGGTATGCCTAAGGATATGCAGTGTTATATGTTTTTCAATCTCAGCATTTCTAACAAGCCGGTCAAGGCTGCGTTGTAAATTTCTTGCTGTATTTCGTGTGCCTACGCCGGTGCAGGCTACATATGGAGAATGAATCCCATTACGTTTGTCATAATCCCTCAGAGTAGTTATATACTCTATGATCTGATCATTCAACGGAATAACACGAACCCCTGCTCTGGTCTTGGCAGATTTTTTCACAGTGGACCTATAACCGCCACCTTTTTGCTTTACATTAGACTGTATTGTTTTATTGATATGTACGATTCTGTTTGCAATATCAAAATCCTGCCATTCCAGTGCCAACATCTCGCCGATTCGCAATCCCAGAGAAAGAATAAGTAGTAACACAAAACCATCACGACTATAATACTCACCACTGGACTTATATTTTTTGTAACACGCCTTTTTAAGCTGTTCAATTTCCGTATCAGTAAGGGAGTATTGTTCTTTCGTGGGGGTTGTTATACAATTTTCTTTTGGCAGTATGACCTTAGCGCAAGGATTGTATAAAATGATATCTTCTTCCACAGCCATATTAAGGCAGGGATTCAGTAACTGTACAATCTTTTTCAGTCCTGATAATGCCAACGCTCTTATTTCGGTACTGGAAGGATTGGCATATTCGTCAATGATTTCCTGGATCATACTGGTAGACAAGGTCCCGATCATATTCTGGCCAATGGTGTTTTTGATCTGGTGTTCATACACACTGTTCAGCCGATTATAGGATGAGAGTTCGATCTTATTCAGCTTGTATGTGACAAGCCAGTATTCAATGTATTCATTGAGCGTGATTTTTTCAGGATCACGGTATCCGTTCTCTACCTTTTTACAGTAGGCTTTAGCCTTATTTTTTACTTCCGTTTTTGTTGTGCCGTAGAAACTCTTGCGTGTGCCGTTGCATGTCAGACGTCCTTCGTATCTTCCATCACTCCTTTTTTTGATTTTCATTTGGTTAACTATTGTCGATACATTGTCCATATGTGTCCTCCCTCGTTGAACAATGCAAAGACGTGTTATCTGTTGTCAAACAGTATAACACAGTCTTTGCAGTCAGCGAAAACTAATAATAGATTTCTTCCCCGATATTTTGCTGGATCCATTTCTCCAGGAGGGAAAAAGTGGTAATATAATCCTTGCCGACCTTGACAAGCGGCAGTTCTCCAGAAGCAATCAGCTGCTGTACTTTCGTCTTCCCGAAAGGAAGAATGTCATATAAATCTCTTTGTGACAAAATCTGCTCTGTCACCTTCCTCATGTTCTCAGTTGGAGATTTCAAATCTATCAGCCCCTTTCTTTTCAAAGAATAATTCTGTGTTTAAATCAATATCCCAGATGACATTTTTCGTTCTCTAATATCCATTATCCCAGTATGACGGCAAGCCGTATCCCCGTAAGAATGCGCCTTTTTCCGAGCGTATCTGTGCCACGTTTTACACCGGTACACGATGCGGTGATTTGCTGCACAAACGACTTTTGTGAATATGGTTTCAGTCCACACTCTTTACAGTAGGCTTTGTACGCCTCGTACAATTCTGTGGAGCCAACAGCATAAGCAGCGTCCAGTTCACAGTTTTCCCTGACAAACGACAACACTGAATCCGAATCTTCTCGATACTGCTGGAGAGCATCTTTGTTAACCTGTGTTTCGGAGAAAATGAAACGGTTGCCAATCAACCTATGCAGCCCTTCCAGCGCAAACATGAATATACCGTCAGCTTCCGCGCGAAATTTATCCAAAAGCTCCGGATCACGCTTTTCCTGCGGCACTGTATGGTTAAACCGAATGATGATGAGCCTGCGGTAAAAGCCCTCCGACTTGTCCCCATAGTTCCGAGGAATGCTGTTGCATGAAAACAGAAGCCTTGCTGTATTCTGGAAAGAGAACGGGTCCTTATTCTTTTTCTCTACGGTCAGATAATCTTCACCCACAAGGGCTTTGAAAATGCCGTTGTCGTCAATATTCTTTGTGGGCAGGTCGGCAAAGATATTCGCCAGCTTGCCAAAAAGCTCTGCCGTCTTGAACCGCTCGTTTAATGCCTGCCAGGATACGTTGGACACGTTCTGTTTGCTCAGGAGCACCTCATTCAACACACGGAGCAGCACCGACTTACCGGAATTTGCAACACCCACGATGACAAAGCACTTCTGGGCTGAGGATACAGGAATAAGGAAATAACCCAACATCTCCTGGATCAGACGCACCTGAGCCATGTCACCGCCCATCGAATCCGCAAGGAATTTCTTAAACAGAGGGCAGTCTGCCTTCTTGTCATAGGTTACATCCAGCTGGACCGTAGAGTAATAATCCGGCGTGTGTTTCATCAGGGTATCCTCTAGCACGTTGTACAGGCCGTTGCGCACGTTGATGATGTACGGATTTGCGTTCAGATCGCGAATATCGTGTCGCACTTGCAACCGCCACTGCTTCGCCGCATCCACGATCTGCACCATTCTTGTTTCACGCACCAACATTTTTTCCTGAACCCGTCGCTGAGCCTCCATATCCGATATCTCGCAATACACGCCGCCGCGGTATGTATGATACTGTTCAGCAGCATAGATGACCTGCTGGTTCTCCGACATCTCCTTTGCCAACACACCCGGTAAAAAACGAAGTCCTCCTTTTTCATTTGGCTCGTACCAATCAGGGATCGCAGTACTGGTTTTCGCCCTTTTTGTGTTTTTACTTGTCCGATGCGTTTTACTCAGGTCTTTATAAAACGCCATCAGCGATCTAAGGAAAGAAGACTTAAATTTAAAATGTTCGCACAACTCTGAGTTGATGATAACGTCAGCCATCACAATGTCCTGGTTATACAGGTATTCTGATATAAAGTTTTTTGCGGTCTGGAGATCATCAATCGTCTTTCCCGTCACAGGCAGTTCTGATAAAATCTCCAGCAGCGTATCGGAATCTAATGGTTGATAACACAGTGCCGCCGGAGACTTGACTGGGCAGGCTTTTGCAGTAAACTTCGGACATTGAAAACCTTTCTCACAGATGGTTCTGCAAGTGATCGGTTTCGTGCCGCTTTCCAGAAAATGGTTGATCTTCTTCTGCGTGTTCGTCTCGTTGTATTCGGGGTACGGAGAGGAAAGTTGATGGATCAGTTCCGTCCCGCCCGAAAAAGGAGCGAGGTTCGTAATCATGGCATACCAATCAGGCTCAGAGAGCGATGCGGCATCATCTTTACAGTGTTTCAGAAAATCACAGGAGCGCATAACGATGTCCAAGCCTCTATTAATGCCGGAATGCTTTTCCACGGGCTGCACTTCCACCTCTGGCAGCACATCAGATAACTGTGTCTGGGTATATTTTCGCTCCGGGTGGAAGCTGATGCATTTCACTTCCACTGGCGTGTCTTTTTTGCAATGGTTAAATCCAGGCAGACGCATAGCCCTCGATTCGTTGACACACATGGGATCGCCGTCAAATTGCTTCACAAGCCGCTTTTACACCATGCGGAAATTCTCCACCTTTGCCGATGAATCCATGAACCAGTAGACATGAAGCGATTTCTGCGTTTTGATGATCATGGACGGAGGAAGAGGGAAAGCGGCCACCTTTTTCTGCTGCTCTTCAAAGTCTCCTGAGTCCATTTCTACAAACTGGGCATTAATACGTGTGATCGAGGAATCGTCCTGCCCACCATAGTTGACCACAAAGCAAATGCAACGGTTCTGTTTGTTATGCTCTTTCAGCGTTTCTTCGATTTTGGCATACCTGCCACATTCGCATTGAAGTTTTGCTCCTTTGAATACATCTCTTTTTTTATCATCAAAGACACGGAAACAAACCATATCTTCTGGGTTAAAAAGGCTTTTTAGCACATCCGCCGCTGTTACGTTTTTAGACATATCGATTTGTTTATTATTCATATTTCAATCCTCCAATTCTTCTATGGTTCCAAACGAGTATCCTGCCGATGCTTCAGCAATCAGCGGAAGGTCAAATTCCGGGAAGGGTTGCTCCTCCATGCATGTACGGACAAAATTCACTGCTTCGGAAAGCTTGTCTTCCGGAATAATAAAAACAAGCTCGTCGTGTATCTGTAGGATGGGCTTTAGCCACGGTCGTTCCGGAAGACCAGCCAGTATCCTGACGATTGCCAGTTTTAAAATATCCGCGGCCGTCCCCTGGATGGGGGTGTTCAGTGCACAGCGTTCCGCAAATGAATGCTTGCCCCAGTCATCCGATGCAATATTCGGAAGATATCTGCGTCTGCCAAGCCATGTTTCCGAATAAAGCCGCTTTGCCGCTTCCACTTTGGTCTCAGTTTGCCAGGAAGTCAGTCCTTTGTACCCATGTTTTAGGTTGTAGAGAATTTTCTCACACTCACTGACGGATTTATCAACGCCCGCTTTGAATTTCAGTGTCTTCTGTAGTCCTTTAGGGAACAGACCGTAGAACGTGCCGAAGTTGACGTTCTTTGCAATCGCCCTGTGTTCCTTGTAATTTTTCGAGTGCTTGTCTTGAGCTTCCTCGTAGCTGATGCCGAATATCACAGAAGTGGTAGCAGCATGGATATCACCATTCTTTCGGTATGTATCCATCATTACTTCATCCCGGCAGTAGAAAGCGCCAACACGCAGTTCTATCTGTGAAAAATCGAGGGAAAGAATAAGACAATCCTCTGGCGCTTTGATAAAGCTTCGGACGCCAATTGGATCGTTAGCCTTCCTCGGCATATTCTGGACGTTCGGATTACGACAATTCATCCTCCCTGTATCTGTGGATAGCGCGAACATGTCAGGGTGGATGCATCCCGTCACGTGATTTAAAAATTTGAGATAGCCGTCAATATAAGTGGATTTGATTTTTCCCCACTTACGGTACTCCTGTACCAGCGTAAAAAGATGTGACAATTCCGGGCGGTTCTCATCGCACCACTCTTTTAAGAGTGTCATGGTCATATCATCCATCGCCGCTCGATTGGTTTCCGTCGTTTTTAATACAGGCAACTTCAGATCTTTATACAGATAATTTTTGAAAGCCTGAGTAGAACAGTTCGCTCCGATATTCACATCGCCAATGATAAAAGCGATTTCCTTTCGGATGCGTTCCATCTCAGCTTCGGATTCTTTTTTCTTCTCTTGCATCAGAGGAATGTCGATGGGGATACCATTACATTTCATGAAGCCAAGATACACAGCAGTTGGGCTTTCCATCTCCTCCACGATGTGTCTGTGGTTCGGCAGATACTGGTCGAACCAGTTATTAAAGATATGGTAGAGCCGCAGAGCAAAATCTGAGTCTGCGGAACCGTAACGTACCGTTTCGGCATCATGACCATCTAACTCATCAAAATGTCTGCCATCGGTCACAGCTGTAAAGGCAGGCAACTCTTCGCCGCAAAGTTCTCCGGCCAAACGCTTCAGTCCACTATCTGACAGGGTACGAAAATCATAAGTGCTTTTTAAGCTCATCTGGGATGCACAGATGGTGTCGTATACCGGTGCCTGTATCACGATGCCCTGTTTATACGCAAACGAGGATTCAAACGCTATGTTGTGGGCAATCTTCACAACCGATGTATTTGTCAGGAATTCGGACAGGAATGCGAAAAACTCTTCTTTATTGATGTTCGTACCTTTCCTGTGCGCCACCGGCACATAAATTCCCGTCTTTTCCTTTACGGAAAAAGAGCATCCGCAGATATGGGAGCGGGCAGGGTCAAGCGCTGCTTTATTTTCCGTTCGGTATGGCTCGTCTGGCGCAGTCTCAAAGTCGAAAGCGACAATCCTGCTGTCGTTTAGATATTCCCGTATTTCATCCACCGTGGTCACGCATCTATAGTCTGTATTCATATAAAAAATCTCCTTCTATGGGAAGAACCCAGAGGAGTGTCGATTCCCCTCCGGGCGGATTAACTGGTTACTTTAAAGGTTCAACAGCTTGTGTGTATTCTCCATTGGCGATTTCCTCCTTTCAGTACAAGCCTCAAAAGTCAATGGGTATTCCAGAATGGATTATTTCCATTGCGGTAATCGGCAAGGAGTGCTTTAGTCAAGTCTGTTTTTATGGAACGCATATTGTATCTTGCTGCCGGTCGTTTCCTTGCAGATCACATCCATCCCGCATTTCCTGAATTTCAATTTTCTGCACGGTCTCACCCGGAGATAAAACAAGGATTTCGCAAAATTCTCCAAAAAGGAGAGTAAGCAGTCTCCTGGACATACGGACACGGCTGCTCTGCATAACCTCCTGTTTGCTACCGCTTCGGTTGGCGACACTGATTTTCACTCTGTGTTTTGTGTTCATAAAAACTTCCTCCTATTCTTTATGGATTGGGAGAAGGGGTTGCCCTTTCTCTAGTACAAGCCGGAATAGTCAACCCCCAGCGAATTCTCATCTGTTATTCCTTATTGAGTTTTTTCTGCTTTGGTTTATCTACGCCGAATTCCTTACAAACTTTGGTGATTATTCTGTTCCAGCGACCATGGACAGCCTGTTTTGTGACCTCTTTGCCCGTTGCAACTGACTCTTCGCGACGGATATCCTCCAGGTATTTCCTTTCACCAAAGTGCGCATAATACATATCTTGCTGCTTAGGTCCAAGCTTTTCATTGACAAAGATATTCACCTGTTTCACCTTCGGGTTAACAGGCTGCTCCACCGGGTACAACTGGTCAAACACATCGCTGTTTGGATCCGCAATGCTATCGATTGGGTCTGTGTCAAAATCATCCTCATCCTCAGAACTTCCGTGTCGGTTATCACGCTGGTTACGGATGCCGTAATCTTCATGATCTCTGACATAACGCTCCTGTAGGTCAGTGTCGTGGTCATTCTGATCAAGCAGTATGATGATGTCTTTGTTTTTTTCAGTCAGTGGAACGATGTCTGTAACGACACGTTCCCATTTACCGTTGGGACGTTTTATCCACTGGGTGTAGACATAATTCCCGTTTTCGTCCACGTAGCTGTCCCGGTTGTTGCTGAAGTGGCTCTTCCGATCAATGGGTAGTGATTCAGTGTTATTTTTCATCGTTGTGTCCTTTCCGTCCGAGGGAAGAACGGTGGGACACAAAAAAGCCTGTAGACGAAGATGACCACAGGCTTGACAGTCCGAAAATGGACGCAGCAAAGCTAACGGTGGGGCATCTTCATTTCGAACCTAGCCTTTATCGCTATGTTCAAAGCTCTATGCATCCCATCGTCCTAATGGCCATCTCGGACTAAGAGATAATTTTTTAAGGTCAATCATTGCTGGCCTTTGATACTATGATAATCCTTTGATTTCTGGAAAGCTGTTTTGCGAAAATGACGTTAAAAAATTTCAAAATAACTAGACATAATGATATTTCTTTATTATCATATCAATAGATTTGATGAGGAGAGAAATCATGGGACGAAAACCAGGACACATTGAACTTACGCCAGAAGACCATAAATATCTTAAACAGCTACAAGACACAAGCCAAAGCTATGAGAAAATGGCACGTAGAGCAAAGGTCCTAACTATGCGGGCTGATGGTGTTGCTATGAGCAAAATAGCCTCCGAGGTAAATCTTAATATAAACAGCGTTAGAAGCTACATTGACAAATTTTTATCAGGAGGTATTGCCAATGCCCTTTTTGATGCATCTGGTCGCGGCCGAAAAAAGGAAATCACAGATAAGGAAAAAGCATGGGTTATTGATACTTTCCGTCATAACCCTGCTGATTTTGAATATCCATTTGAACGATGGACGTATAAAAAACTAGCTTTCCATATTGGAAGAACGGCAGAATCATCTGGTTATGCTGGATTATCCAGAATCAGTGAAAGTACTGTGCGCTCAATTATAAAAGAAGCTCAACCTTATATAAGACAGGATAAATTGCCAAACGATTTAGAAGAACATACTGTTTTGCCAGTATTTATAGTGTTTTCTGCACAACTTGATGAAAACAAAAATATATATCACGGCGAAAGAGGTGGTATTCATATATTGTCGTATAATGAGATGCCAGATATACCAGCCATCACAACAGACACAGAAGGCATTGTTTCAAAGGGGAATAATGTTTATTTATCACTTCTATCAGGAATAGATTTACAAACGGGTAACATCATTCCTTATGTTAGCGAAACGCATAATATTAACGACTCTGCAGAGTTCCTAAAAAAGATTGATGACTGTTATCCTGAAAAGGACAGCATTGCCCTCATGACTGATAATCTGGAAGCTTTTTTCCCCAGGGAATTTCAAAAATATACGGGTTACTCAGGCAGAATAAAACTAATACTCAGAAGACCATATGACGAATATAATTGTCTGCAAAATATAATAGAAAGCTACTATTACAAGATACTAATGCAAACATTTTGTAAAATTAAGGCCAAATCAAAAAAGGTTCTAGAAAAACGGATTTATCAAGCTATAGATGAACTAAATCATATATCATTAGTTTCCAATTGGTCATATGATCCAGAAGAGGGCAAGAAAAGAGGAAGTGCAGAATATCATAACTATTTAAAAGGCAAGTATCCAGAAGCTTTTACAAAAAAATGTTAGTAGTTGAAACCAATATTGGCGGCACTACACTGTATACCTGTGCTTTTGATTGGTGGGTATGGAACTTTAAAAAACTTTGTTTAACATTTGACACGTCTGACATGAGATTTCTATCTCTCTCTATATATTATAAAAAAATACATATACTATTATATTTATAATTTTTCAAAAAATTAATCAGTATAATAGGATTTTCGTGTCAAATGTGTCAATATCATAGAAAACAAGGAGCTTTGGTTGATACATGTACGTATCAGACATTATGAGAACGATAATGAAATATCTGAAAATTGTATTGATCTACTTCTACCAGAATGAGCGTGGCGGGATTTACCATAAGTTGTATCTGGCAATGGTACGTTCGTTACAAAAAAAATCGTCAACGCTGGGCGGCCAGACAGATCATGCAGGATGGCGATGTGTTAAACTGGAAGCATATCCGCAATCTGACGAATATGCGCAAAAGTAATTATCTTGCGTGCCTGCCATACCTGCAGGAAATTGCGGATGCAGATATCCAGCAGGCGATACAGGAAGTGGCAGTTTAACTTTTTATATGCCAGCTGCATACGTCTGCGTTTAATGTAAAAGGAAAATGTCGTAATGATTGACAAACAGAGTTATGCTCACTAAAATGAATGGTGAGGAATGTGTGTATATAGAACGGATTTACTATAGAAAATGGGAGGACATTATGAAACTGAAACGAACAAGAAAATCTTTTCTGGTGCTCTTGGCTGCACTGTTTATTGCAGTCCTGCCTGCAGCATCAGGCAGCGTGCACGATAACACATTCAGCGTCACTGCAGAAGCCGCGACGAAACTTTCCACGCCAACTATTTCGTCAGTGTCCAACACGACTTCCGGTGTAAAAGTGACGTGGAAAAAGGTATCCAATGCCAAAGGCTATTATGTCTACCGGAGTACCAGCAAGTCAGGGACTTACAAAAAGATCGGAACAGTGAAGTCCGGTTCCACGCTGTCCTATACAAACGGTACCAGCGGCACCTACAAGGTGACAAGCGGCAAGACGTATTATTACAAGGTCGTAGCCTATAACGGAAGCAAGACCAGCAGCAAGTCATCCGCAAAAAGTATCCGGTACCTGACAGCAGGCAAAGTATCCAGCCTGTCAAATTCTTCAACCGGTGTCACGGTAAAATGGAGCAAGGTGTCCGGGGCAAAAGGATATTATGTTTACCGCAAGACAGGCTTAGGAAGTTATTCAAAAATCAAGACGGTTACCAGCGCATCCACAGTATCTTATACAGACACTGCAGTTAAGAGTAAGAACGGCACACAATATACCTATGCTGTTCGCCCATATTATGGGAGCACGATGGGGAGTTATACAGGCAAAACAACTGTAAGGCTCACAACACCGTCCCTTTCAAGCCTGACAAGCACTTCCTGCAAGAGCTTCACGGCCAAATGGTCACAAGTATCCTCTGTGACAGGCTACCAGGTACAATACTCTACAAGCAGCAGCTTTTCGAGTGCCACTACAAAGACATACTCCGGTGCTTCCACAGTAAGTAAGACTATCTCAGGGCTGACGAATGGCAAGACATATTATGTAAGGCTTCGGACCTATAAGACTGTATCCGGTACTAAGTATTATTCTGCGTGGACATCAGCGAAGAGCCGGAAAATTTCCGGGAGCCACAGCTACACAGGCACTGTGACCAAAGCAGCCACCTGTACGGCAACAGGGATAAAAACATATACCTGCAGTGTTTGCGGGGATACCTATACAGAGACGATCGCAAAAACCTCCCATACAGCCGGGGACTGGGAAACCCAGACCGAGGCCACCTGTACCACTGACGGGGTGAAAGTCAAAAAGTGCACAGCCTGCGGCGCGGTAGTCGAAAGCGAAGTAATTCTGTCAGCAGGGCATAATTACAGCTCTGAGGTAACAAAAGAAGCAACATGCATAGAAGCGGGAGAGATCACCTATACCTGCCTGGTATGTGGCGATACATGCACGGAGAAAGTACCAGCTTCCGGCCATACCTATGAAGCTGCGGATGTAACAGATGCAACATGCACAGACAATGGGTCGATCACTTATGTCTGCAGCGTATGCGGGGACACTTATACCGAAGAAATTGAAGCCACCGGGCATACCGCAGGCGACTGGGAAGTAGAGACAGAAGCAACCTGTACAACAGCTGGGGAGATGGTACAGAAATGCACCGTTTGCGGTGCGACCCTGGATACCCAGGTGCTTCCGGCGACCGGGCACGCCTATATATCTGAAGTGGTGAAAGAAGCAACCTGTACTGAAACGGGTAAAATCGCTTATACCTGCGAAGACTGCGGAGACACTTATACCGAAGAAATTGAAGCCACCGGGCATGCCGCAGGTGACTGGGAAGCAGAGACGGACGCAACCTGTACAACTGATGGTGAGATGGTACAGAAATGCACAGTCTGCGGCGCGACCCTGGATACTCAGGTGCTTCCAGCGACCGGGCATGCCTATACATCTGAGGTAACAAAGGAAGCGACGTGCACGGAAGAGGGGGAAATTACTTATACCTGTTCAGAATGTGGAGATACCTATACCGAAGAGATCGCAGCAACTGACGGACATGATTACCAGCTGGTTGATTCTGAAGATGCTACCTGTACGGAGGACGGATATGAAACATACACCTGTTCCGTATGCGGGGATACTTATACCGTGGTTACGGAAGAGGCAGCGGGGCATGAGTATGTGTCCGAGGTAACTACGGAAGCTACCTGCACAGAAGAGGGCCTGATGACTTATACCTGCAGTGTCTGCGGGGATTCCTACACGGAAACCATTGAAGCAACTGGACATACAGCGAAATCTGCCTGGAATGTAAAGACCAGCGCCACCTGCACGGAAGAGGGTGTAAAAGTTCTGAAGTGTGCCGTCTGCGGGGAGGTGCTGGAGACCGGTGTGATCGCGGCAAAAGGCCACAGCTATACCTCCGAGGTGACGACTGAGGCAACCTGCGAGAGCGACGGAGTTTTAACATATACCTGTTCCAGGTGCGGGGATACTTACACCGAGGCAATCGAAGCCACCGGGCATGATTATGAACTGACAGCAGAAGTGGATGCCGGTTGCGAGACAGACGGGTACAAAACATACGCCTGCAGTGTTTGCGGGGATTCTTATACGGAAACAATTGAGGCAGCCGGGCATAACTGGGAATACACTTCTACAAAAGACCCTACCTGTGTGAAAGCTGGTTACGACCTCTATACCTGCACAGAGTGCGGGGAGACAAAGACAGAGAGCATCGCGGCGACCGGGGAACACAGCTATGTCCTGTATAGTTCCACAGACCCTACCTGCGAAGAACCCGGTTCCAACAGCTACCGCTGCAGCTACTGCGGCACCACTTACTCGGAAGAAGTAGCAGCGACCGGGCATACCGCATGCACAGGGCATGAAGAGGGAGTGGACGGGTTTACGTCCAAGGAAGCCACACAGGCCCGGACCGGCACCTGGGTGCCGTACTGTTCCGTCTGTGGGGAAGCATATTATGACGAATCAGAAGTTATCCCCTGCACATATGACGGGGAAGACCAGTATTACGAGGTCGAGGTTGATGCAGATACAGGGGAGACAACGGAAGTGTACGGACATTTCATTCAGGATTATGCGGATGCATTATACACGCTTGTGAATGAATATCGGGCAGAAAATGGGCTGGATGAACTTGATTATAATAGTGAACTGGAAGAGATGGCACAGACTCGTGCATGTGAAACAGTGATCCTTTTTGAGCATGAAAGGCCGAATGGGCTGGCACTCTCCTCATTATATGATAATTTCTTATCTGAGAATATTCAGACAAATTTTGGAAGTTCACATGAAGATGACACTGCCACAGTAGAAAGCATATTGGGAGCCTTCCAGGCGTCAGAAGGGCATAATGAAAATCTTTTAAATACACTTGGCCAGGACATGGGATTTGCAGTATTTGCAGAATATAATGAACCGGATGAGGATGGAAATATTGATTATGACCTGCATGTTGTCATGGATTTTGGCTATTAACAAAAACAGAATACCGATCGTACATATCTCGCGGCTCCGAATAGGAGCCGCTTTTTTTTGCCCAATTTCTCCTAAGTTCATAATTTGTATGAGTATTGCAGTAACATGGACGGAACCTGAGTCCAATGGTATTAAATTAAGAATTTGGCGCTTACCTTTATAAAATCAAGGCACTTGTGGTGTTGTTTGATCTCATTAAAGTTTGCTTGACGATATGAAAACGCATATACACTGCAAACTTTCTGCTCAAAAACCGTATCTATCATCGATCATGCCGGCAAGAGGAACTGAGTTCAATGGTATTAAGTTAAGGATTTGACCTTTATAAAACAGGCCTGCTTGAGGATATGCCAGATTCCATATTTGTTTTTAAAAACAGATATGGAGGGCAGCGTATGAATCTCTCAACGTTTGCAAATAATGTAAAATCTACACTGATCAACCTGATTAACGAAATAGACACAGGGTCTGAAAATTACGTCCTGCATCCGGGACGTGATTTTACCCGTAACAGGAAGCTTGGATTCCTGCAGACAATGCTTCTGATATTGGTCCTGTCCCGTTGCAGCCTGCCGAAAGAGCTTGCTGATATCTTCAAGTTTGACTGCACCCGTGCGTCTGTACCGGCGTTCACCCAGCAGCGCAGGAAAATCCGGCATGAAGCATTGTACAGGCTTTTTATGAGCCTCAATGAACGGTTCCCCTGCCGGAAGCTTTACAAAAAGAAATACCGGCTGCTTGCCTGCGACGGGACGCGGCTGAACTGCCCGCTGAACAAATCGGATGCGGAAAGCCTGCACTGCCTCGGGAAAAGCCCGTTCAACCAGCAGCACCTTACAGCATTGTTTGACCTGATGGAGCACCGTTTCATCGACGCAGTAGTACAGCCGTTGCGTAGGATGAATGAATATGAAGCCCTGCGTCAGATCGTCAGTCGTTTGAGATCGGATATGTCTAATGCCATCCATGCCTGTATTTCTTTTATTAATGCGACGGACCGTACCTGCCCCCGCAGGAAAGCAAAGCAGGCATGTATAATTTCAGCAGCATTATTATAACAGAGGCATCCAGGCGTAATAGGCATAACAAAAAAGAAGATCGAAAATACGATTACAAAGAAAATATGTCCAATGCCATCCATGATCGAACAAAAAAGCTGGTACAGAACAGTTCCTGAAAACTGCACTGTACCAGCGAGAATATATGATTGTATGTATAAGCCTACTTTACTGAGAAGAAATTCACCTGATAGGAAACCGTTTCATCCAGCCCCGTAATCGTGACGGCAAATTGGTCACCGTCAGAATAGGTAATGTCGTCAGGACGGAAAATAATACAACTAAAATATCCATAATAACCATTATTC
>JAJQCB010000091.1 GCA_021203005.1 Clostridiales bacterium
ACGGATAGCAGAAATCACATTTTTCACCGTGCTTTCCTCCCATCCCGCCAACCAGACAAGCGTCCGCTCCTCCGACCTGCTCAATTCTACATTTCCAAATATTTCATTGAGCCTGTCGATCTGCTCCGCTTCAAAATCATAAAAGCAATCATTCACATTCCGTGTCCCACGTCTCGGTTGCCTGATCATCGAATCCCATCCTTTCTTCTCGTAATCTGCAAACATCTCGGCCATCTGTCATTTCTATACAGCGAAATCACCTCAAATACTTTTTCCAAGCGTATAAGCGTATATCTACACTCTTTGCTTTTCGCAAATCCATTGAATTTACTGGCGATATACGCATATACGCTTTTCAAAGTACTTCACGCTGTTTCCATATCAGAATGGCTCTGTCCGTATCTGTACGTGTATTCCTGTAAAGCCCCTGGCCTTCTTTCCTGTAGCTGATGGGATATTGGTAGAATGCCGGATTCCGTACTTATCTTCATTCTGTGATAAGTAACTGCTGAAGCTCCTCGGCGTCATGGACTTCTCCATGTTATCCTCACACCATTTACAGTAGGCCTGATAAAGTGCCTTTGATGTCGCCATCGTCCCCTTCTCCAGCCGGACATATCCTTCGGAACCCATAAAGGCGATCACATTATTTCCTTCCTCGATTACTGTTTGCAGATTGTTCCTTGTCTTGTCACTCACGGTAAATTCATAAAAACTCCGCATGACCAGTCCTATCCTTGATTTTCCCTCTCCGCCCTTGCCGATAATGCTCATCATCCGCTGTGCCTTGTTGGTAGGAAGAAGGCAGTATCCCATATACTCCTGAAGCGTGGGAATGTCCTCCTGCTCCAAAAGTTCCGATACAAACTGCAGCCATCTTACTGGTTCCGCTGCTTGCGGATGATAAGCTACTGGCAGCCGGTTCAGACAGAACTCTTTTTCCTCGCGGAATGTGCCGTCCACAAACAGCGTCCCATTTGCTACATGAAGCCGATCAAGCTGCACCGGCATTTCCTCAGAATGTGCTTCCAGTTTCAATGCCGCCGCGATCTGCCTGACCTTTTTCTCCACACCATTCACAAGAAACGGTTTAACAAACTCATAAATCTGCCGCTCTATTTCGCTATCCGGCTGCATACCATCCACCGTGAAAAAATGTCCATTGATGCACCTGACCGGATTGGTAGACAGAAAATCCTGACAGCAAAGCACCTCATTGATCTTCTTGCCGTCGAACCAGAACACTTCGTCCTCATCTTCGTCCTCATCTTCCTCCTCGTCCCCGTCAAGCTGCCGGTTCATAGCTTCCATCGCGGAAGCCGCCCGCTTCTTGGTTTCCTCGTCTATACTGTTCCATTCGTGTTCCAAGCCTTATCACCTCCTCTCCCTTGTCTGCTATAAACTGTAACTGCTCTTCCAATGTGCCTGTCAGCAGGACATCCAAATAGTATTCTGTAACTGTCTGCTTCGACAGGGCTTCCATAAAATGCTCATTCCAATCATCTTCTCCCTCTTTCGGCGCAAACCGTACCCGCCAATCCTCCAGCAGATGAAGGTAATCTGACAGGATGATGGTACATTTCTGTCTCCATCGCTCAAATTCACGCTCCATTTCCATTTGCTTCTGTTGCGGAGACTTCGGGGAGTCTTTTTTTAATTTCTGCTTCTTTCCGGAGCCATTTGCCTTATAAGAAGATTTATACTTCGCATTGGTATCCGGCACCGGTACATTAAAATCTGCAGCAATCTTCTTCGCCGCCTCGTAGGGAGACAAGCCAAAGAGCTTCGACACAAATGTGATGACATCCCTTTTCTCCCCACAGGCGAAGCAGATAAACCCCCTTGTCCACCTTCATGCTCGGATGATGATCATCATGGAACGGACAGCAAGCCATGTTGCTCCGATTTACCCTGATGCCGTAATACATGGCCGCGTCCTTCGCCGTGACCGCCTCCTTCACAGTCTGAAAAATATTCATTCTGCCTTCATCTCACATCCATAGTATTTTTTCTGAAAATACCGGACCGGCACCTTACCCTTGATGACGTTGTAACCGGCGGCTTCCAATTCCTCGTTCATCTGACGTACAACCTCATAAGCTTTACTGCGTCCGATTCCCAGAATCTCCATGATTTCATTTGCGCTGATATACGACACGCTGATCTGCATCTTCACCACTCCTTTCTCCGGTTTTATCATTTGTGCAATTCAGATACGCTTTTTTCTTTCATTCGTCATTTTATGTGCCTTAAATATGCACTTTTAGTTCGCATCTATATAATACACGCATCTTTCGTATTTGTCAAATCTTTTTCTTTTAAAATATGCACTTGCAATTCGCATTATTTTATGTTAAATTATCCATGAGGTGAATTAAAAATGAGCAAAACAGATTCTATAAGCATCGGAGAGCGCATCAAAACACTCCGCAAAAAAAGAGGCTATAACCAGACAGGACTTGCGAACCTGCTGGGGAAGTCCCTGCGCACTGTCCAGAAATATGAAAGCGGGGAGATCGAAGTATCCATTGCCGTCATCAACGAACTGGCGAAGGTGCTGGATACCACATCCACCTATCTGCTCGGACAGCAGACCGGCGACTTCAAATTTGACTCCCTCGCAGATGTGATGGACTGCCTGTTCCAAATGGAGAAGATCACCGGCCTCCACTTCTCTGTGGACGTGAAAAAACCACCCCGCGATGAAGGGTGGCAGTGTTCCATTACATTTGATGGGAAAAACCGTGAAGCTGACCTGAACGCTGATATGTGCCTGTTCCTGGAGGAATGGGAAAACAATCGGCAGGAATTCGAGCATTACGGCAGCACAAAAGCGGTGTATGAGAAATGGAAAGACCAGACGCTTGCCTATTACGCTTCACAGCGCGTCGAAATCTCCGAACCGGACGAACTGGATGAAGCCGAGCGTATACAGAAGCGGAACGCATATCTTTCCGAATTGTAAGAGACAAGTTCGCATACATAATGAAAGAAAGGAATGATGCAATTTGTCAGTAACGAAAGAAATCAATGGAAAATGGATGTCACAGGTCCGTGTAAAGGACTGGACAGGGAAAGTCATCCACAAGAAGAAGCGTGGCTTTGATACCAAGAAAGCCGCTCTGGAATGGGAGCATGATTTTCTGAACAAGGCAAAAGCCGATATGGGAATGCTGTTTTCAGATTTTGTCGATCTGTACTTTGAAGACATGCGCCACCGTCTGAAAGAGTCCACCATCATCAGCAAGCGCTACATGGTAGACAAGAAGATTCTCCCTTATTTCGGGAAGATGCCGATGAACGAGATCTCTGCCACAGACATCCGCAAATGGCAGAACAAGCTCACAGCTTACCGTGATGAGAACGATAAAAGCTACGCACCCACCTACCTGAAGGCGATTATAATCAGCTTACGGCGATGATGAATTATGCGGTAAAGTATTATGACCTGAAGGAAAATCCCTGCACGAAAGCCGGGAGCATGGGCAAGAGCAACGCTGATGAGATGCAGTTCTGGACGAAGGCGAAATTTGAGCAGTTTATCGCGGCGGTCGCCGACAAACCTGTCTCCTACACAGCGTTCATGACGCTGTATTACACAGGGATGCGTGTCGGGGAGTTGTGTGCCCTGACACCGGCGGACGTGGATCTGGACAACGCGACGATCACGATCAACAAGACATTTCAGCGAATCAATGGCAGGGATGTCATCTGGCCTCCCAAGACACCGAAAAGCAACCGTGTCGTCACCATCCCGCAGACGCTTGTGGAATGCCTGAGAGAATATATCTCGAAATGCTACGAGATTCAGCCGACTGACCGGCTGTTTCCCCACACCAAGAGCTTTCTCAATCACGAGATGATCCGCGGCTGCCAGAAGTCCGGCGTCAAAAAAATCCGTGTTCATGACCTGCGCCACTCCCACGCCAGCCTGCTTGTGGAAATGGGTTGCCAGCCGCTGCTAATCGCGGACCGGCTCGGACACGAAAAAATCCAGACCACACTGAACACCTACAGCCACCTGTATCCCAACAAGCAGGCGGAGATCGCGAAGCAGCTTGAAAATGTGATCAACGGTACTGTACCGGATGGTAGCCAGATGGGAAGTGTAGCCAATTTGTAGCCAGTCAAAATAAAAAGTCTCGGAAAAGCCTGTAGAATAAGGCTTTTCCGAGACGTGGGGTCTATTCGAACTCGGCGTGTCCATCGCTATTCTTAACTTTATTTGTTTAAGTTTTATGCGATTTTACACTGATTTTTATTTCAATTACATCTATTATTTGACTTACTGATTTTCTGTTGCCAAAGTGTTGCCACGGCAAAAATCATGATACTTATGTATATTGTTAAATCAAATATTTCTTGCTATTAGCATAATCATAAATCATCCTTGTCACTCCTGATAGAACATCGGAAACTTTGTTTTCCCAATTTGAAAACTCTTGTTCTGACACTCCCGATTTGAAACTCCCATGAGCTATTGAATTTCTTCGATTTACTAATGCATCTATATCTCTTTTATAGCTGTCAAACAAATCTATCGGTAATCCAATTTTATAAAGATTCTTCTGTAATACGATATACCATAAATTAGATTCTGTATCTATGATTTGATCATCAATAATTAGTTTTTTATCCTTTAAGTCTTCAACCTTCTCCATAAAATCAACACGTCTAAACAAACGGTGCAGACGTGAATCTTCCGGCAGTTCTTTACGGAAGTATTCGCTTTTCCGGTCCAAATTCTCATATGCATTAAATTCCTTATGCATACCAGCGACCATTAAGCCCGTATTCACATCTTTGCGATTCAAATCCTGTGAATTAATAAACTGTATATATGTTTGCAAAGAAATTTTAATAAACCCTTCCATATGCGAGTACAGTATTAATACAAGACTTTTCCGATATTTATCTTTATTTCTTTCTGCAATATTGTTAAGTTGATTCTTGAAAAAGGCAAGTTCTTCTTGGCGCCAAGCCAATTCCACTTCAAGCGCTGCTCTTAATTCATCTGCCGTCAAGAATCTCCAACACTCCTTCCGAAAACAGCTTTATTCTAGTCCTAACACCACTAACACTTCCTGTTTTATAAGATTGTAAATCATCACCAAATTTAATTTCATTAATACGATCTACTATTTCTTTAACCTTTTCACATTCCAAAATTCGGTCTATCATCGGGGCAATCGAAACCGCAATTCCATCGTAAAAATAAAGCACAAACTCATTTTTTACAGTTCCATTTGCTGTTTTACCTGAAAAAGCTTCTGCCCCCCAATTTTCATTTATAAATCTAAAGGTTTTTTCAAAAATTTTCTTTTCATTTTCATAATCAAATTCTTTTTCTCCTGTTGTAATTCTCTCTAAAAACCTAGTCAAATATCCCGTAACAGGATATCTATAGCTTTCGATATCATTTTTAATAGCAAAAAATCTCAAAATAAGCTCTTGATCATATTTCGTTTTTTTCTTTTCGGTTCCTATTCTCTTAATAACAGATTTAAAATCTTCATTTTTGCTACACTCCTCCAAAAACGTAATTCCATTTGACCCTAGCAGTCTAATAGTACAATTTCGAATTTCTTGTGCTGACAAAAGTTCGCCGCCTGTATTAAGCCTTTTAAACATATGATATTTTAGTGAAGTTTCACTCTCTTTTTTTATAACTTCCATGCGAACAAAACTTCTTTTTATTTTAATTTGTAGTGCTTTCGGGAGACTTTCGAATGTTAAGCCATTTAAGTCATCTACAATATCACAGCCATGTAAAGTCAAAAAATCTTCCTCTGTCTCTCCTAAGCGTTCTCCTCTAAAATGTAAATAGCTAGATATTCTTTGTAATCCATCAATCAATTCATAAACACCATCACTTGTTTCAATAACAAAGATTGGTGGAACAGGCATTTCTAAAATTAACGACTCTACAAATCGTGATTGCTTTTCTTCTTCCCACCTAAATAATCGTTGATAATCTGGAGAAATCGTTAATTCTTTGTTTTTATACATATCATATAATTCATTAAAAGATACATCTAAGCTCTTTGTCCTGATTTTTATTATTTGATTGTCAACATTTTCGATTAAGCTTTCGATTGCCATAATCTCACATCCTTCTTTCTATGAATGTATTAATTTTCCTCATTATTCCACACATTACTTTCCCACATACACGGCATCATTTTTCGAGAGCAAGTACACACAATACTGATTCATGCTGATTCCCTCTCTTTTGGAGTGCTCCGCCAATGATCTGTGCAGGCTGCGCGGAATTCGCAGCTTAAATTGTCCGGAATAATCCTCCAGAGAATCCGGTTCCTGAATTTCTATTCCATCTTCAATAGCCGCCTCCAACCATGCCTTTTTTGCATCCATAGCATTAGCCACCGCAGAATCCACTGTCTCGCCACAAGTAAGGCATCCCGGCAGGTCAGGAAAAGAAACCACATATCCG
>JAJQCB010000238.1 GCA_021203005.1 Clostridiales bacterium
AGCAAAATCCTGTTCAACCTGACCAAACGGCAGCTTGTGTGCTTTGGGGCGGCGGTGCTCATTGGGCTGCCGTCTTTTTTCGGCCTCAAAAGTATGGGCAATGCAAGCCTTGCTACTATGGGCATGATCCTCATCATGCTGCCGCTGTTTTTACTCGCTATGTATGAGAGGGATGGTCGGCCGCTGGAGGTCATCCTGTACCAGTTTGTTCAGGCAAAGTTTATCCGTCCAGGGGTACGCCCTTACCAGACGGACTGTTATTATGCCGCGCTGATGCGGCAGTACGAGGTTTATAAGGAGGTAGATTCGATTGTTTGCAAAGAAGAAAGCGCCGGAGGGCGCAAAAATGCCCGCAAATCTGACACCGAAAGAACAGAAGCAGATCCGGGCAGTAATTGAACGGAACCGGATGGAGGGAAATGTCCCACATACTGCACAGCAGTCGATCCCGTTTGAGAAGATGTTCCCGGATGGGATCTGCCGGGTGCGGGGGAATTATTACACCAAGACGATCCAGTTCCAGGATATCAATTATCAGCTGGCTCAGCAGGAAGACCAGAGCGCGATCTTTGAGGAGTGGTGTTCTTTCCTCAACTTTTTCGACAGTTCCATTCATTTTGAACTGTCCTTCATGAATATGAATGCCGATTCGGAGAGTTTCGAGAAATCGGTCCGTATCCCCCTTGCCAGGGATAAGTTCGATCCGGTGCGGGTTGAGTACAGCCAGATGCTGAAAGCGCAGATGGAAAAGGGCAACAATGGCCTGATGAAAACCAAGTATCTGACCTATGGTATCGAAGCGGCATCCATGCGGCAGGCAAAGCCGCGCCTTTCCCATGTAGAGACAGACCTGGTCAATAACTTTCACCGGCTGGGCGTCACCGCCAGGGTGATGGACGGGAAGGAGCGCCTGGCGCTGATGCACGATATGTTCCACATGGGAGACCAGGATAAATTTTATTTTGACTGGAAGTGGCTCACGGAGTCCGGGCTGTCGGTGAAGGACTTCATTGCGCCGACATCATTTTCCTTTCAGTCCCGGACATTTACCATGGGAAGTCTCTATGGTGCGATGTCGTACCTGTCAATTACCGCTTCTGACATTAGTGACCGGCTGTTAAAGGATTTCCTCGACACGGACTCAAGCCAGGTGGTGACAATGCACATCCAGTCGGTTGACCAGAATAAGGCGATCAAGACGGTGAAGCGGACGATCACGGAACTGGACCGTTCCAAGATTGAGGAACAGAAAAAGGCGGTCCGCTCCGGCTATGACATGGATATCATCCCCTCTGACCTTGCCACTTACGGGAAGGACGCCAAGGCGCTTTTAAAAGAGCTGCAGAGCCAGAATGAGAGGATGTTTCTCCTGACTTTCCTTGTCCTTTCCACCGGCTGCACGGAACAGGAGCTGGAGACAAATGTGTTCCGGATTTCTTCCCTGGCACAGAAGCATAACTGCAACCTGCGGCGGCTGGACTTCCAGCAGGAGCAGGGACTGATGAGCAGCCTGCCTTTGGCAGATAATCAGATCAATATCCAGCGGGGACTGACCACTTCAAGCACGGCGATTTTCATTCCGTTTACCACGCAGGAGCTGTTCCAGGAAGGCAGTTCGTCCCTGTATTATGGCCTGAATGCGCTTTCTAATAACCTGATCATGGTAGACCGGCTGAAACTGAAAAACCCGAACGGCCTGATCCTCGGTACACCGGGTTCCGGAAAATCGTTTGCGGCCAAGAGGGAGATTGCCAATGCGTTTCTTGTGACGAATGACGACATTATTGTCTGTGATCCCGAGGCGGAGTATGCTGCCCTGGTACGTCGACTGGACGGGCAGGTGATTAAGATCAGTCCGGCGAGTAAACAGTATATCAATCCGATGGACATCAATGCCAACTATTCCGAGGAGGATAACCCCATCGCGCTCAAGAGTGATTTTATTTTGTCGCTTTGTGAGCTGATTGTCGGTGGGAAGGAAGGGCTGCAGCCGATTGAAAAGACGGTGATCGACCGCTGTGTCCACCAGATTTACCAGAGGTATTTTGAACATCCGGTGCCGGAGAACATGCCTCTGCTGGAAGACCTGTATCAGGCACTGCTGGAACAGGAGGAAAAGGAAGCACGCCATGTGGCGACCGCCCTGGAGATTTATGTCAAAGGTTCCCTGAACCTGTTCAACCACCGCACCAACGTGGATATCCAGAACCGCTTTGTCTGCTATGACATCAAAGAACTGGGGAAACAGCTGAAAAAAATCGGGATGCTGGTGGTGCAGGACCAGGTCTGGGGCCGTGTCACTGCCAATCGTAGCGCCGGGAAGACCACCCGTTATTATATGGATGAGTTCCATCTGCTGCTGAAGGAAGACCAGACGGCGGCGTACAGCGTGGAGATCTGGAAGCGATTCCGAAAATGGGGCGGTGTCCCGACTGGGATTACGCAGAACGTGAAAGACCTGCTGTCTTCCCGCGAAGTGGAAAATATCTTTGAAAATTCCGATTTCATTATCATGCTGAACCAGGCTTCCGGTGACCGGCAGATTCTGGCAAAGCAGCTGGGCATTTCCCCTCACCAGTTATCTTATGTCACCCAGTCAGGGGAAGGCGAGGGGCTGCTGTTTTACGGGAATGTCATCCTGCCTTTTGTGGATCACTTCCCGCACGATACGGAACTTTACCGCATCATGACCACAAAGCTGTCCGAGGTATCCGCAGATGCCGGGGAGGGGGGCGTAAATGGCGAAAAAACCGGTGCATCTTCATTTTACGGGGGATGATCTGGCGGATCAGAAGGTGGCAAAGGCCGCTGAGAAAGCGGAAAAGGCTGCGGACAAGGCGGAAAAAGCCAATCAGAAGCTCCCGGTAAAGCACAAGCTGCGCCGGGAGTCTTCCTCTGCAGCAAATGCCAGAAAGAAGCTGCGGTTCGGAAAAGCAGAGTTTGAGACAGTGGAGGTTCCGAAACCGACAAGGACGAAACCGTCTGCTGTCAAAGTTCCGCTGCAAACGGTATCCGGCTCTGCCCATAAAGAGGTCAGCCGCTATGAGGATGATAACACCGGTGTGCAGGCCGCCCACAAAGGAGAGGAAGCTGCCGAGGGCGCTGTCAATGTGACGGGGGAGGCCGTCTACTCCCACAAGCTGAGGAAATATGAGAAGGCAGAAAAGCTGGTCCGAAAATCGGACAATGCCAATGTGGAAGCTCTCTGGCAGAAACATCTGGCGGAAAACCCGGAAGCGGCATCCAACCCGCTTTCCAGATGGATGCAGAAACGGGAGATTAAGAAAGAATATGCCGCGGCGAGGGCGGCAGGCCGGAGTGCCGGAAGTGCGGCCGGTACGGCGGCGGGATACGGCTCCACTGCGAAAGGTACGGCGAAGGCAGCGAAAGAGACAAAGGATATCACTGCGGTCATTGGGGAGTTTATTGCGGAGCACAATAAGGGTCTTGTAATTATCCTGATCTGTGCGGTTGTGGTGATCGCACTGTTATGTTCCCTGAGTTCTTTTCCGTTGCTGCTGCAGGGAACCATGAACGGCTTACTGGGAACCACTTATGTCGCGGAAGATGAAGATATCCAGGCGGCGGAGACGGATTACACGGCGATGGAGACTGCCCTGCAAAACCGGATCAACAATATCGAGTCCGAGTATTCCGGGTATGATGAGTACCGCTATAACCTGGATGAGATCGGCCACAACCCGTTTGAACTGGCCGCTTATCTGACGGTGATCTTTGAAGATTACACGGAAGAAGAAGTCCAGGAGGAACTGGCCCGTCTTTTTAACGCCCAGTACACGCTGAACCTGAAGGTAAAGGTGATCGAGGGGGATGACGACGATGAGGATGACTATTATATCCTGATTGTCACGCTGGAGAATCACGGCCTGGAATCGCTGATCGCGGCCGGGATGGATGAAGAACAGACAACCCGTTATGAGCTGCTGATGCAGAATTACGGTAACAAGCGGTATCTGTTTGAGGACAGTATTTATGCGGTTTCTTCCGATTATGAGACCTATGAGATTCCACCGGAAGCACTGACCGATGAAAGGTTTGCCAACATGATCGAGGAAGCGGAGAAATATCTCGGATATCCGTATGTCTGGGGCGGCTCCAGTCCGGGCACCAGTTTCGATTGTTCGGGTTTTGTGTCCTGGGTGATCAATAACTGCGGCAACGGATGGTCGGTGGGCAGACAGACAGCTAATGGGCTGCTGAACCTTTGTACCGTGGTTTCCGCGAGTGAGGCACAGCCGGGAGACCTGGTGTTTTTCCAGGGAACTTATAATACCAGCGGTGCAAGCCATGTCGGAATATACGTTGGCGATGGGATGATGATTCACTGCGGCAACCCGATTCAGTACACGTCTATTGAGACAGCGTACTGGCAGGAGCACTTTTTATGTTATGGCAGGCTGCCATAAAGAGATATCAAATACAACACAAAAGGGAAGGAGATTTTATGAGCGCGAAACTGGATAAAATCGGCGCGGATCTGGAAAAGACCCGCGCCAAACGCATGGAATGGGAAACCAGGGAAAAGGAACTGGAGACCCGCTATAAAGAACAGGAAAATGCGGAGATCTGTGATGTCACGCGATCCTACAACCTGACGCCGGATCAGCTAGCAGAACTGCTGCGTATGGTGCAGAATACACTGCCGGAGTCGGCTGTTGCGCAGGAAACGACCAATTCATTTCAGGGAGAGGAGGCAGAAACTTATGAAGGATAGGATTATTTCAGTCCTGATGGCGCTGGTGCTCGCGCTGGGTTCATGCCCGGTTCCGGCATTTGCCTATACGGATACGGAGAATGAGGCAGAAGTGGCAGAGGAGAGCAATGTAACCGCCGGGAGCAGTGAAACGGCAGAGAGTGGAGAAAGTTTGGAAGCGGTCTCGGAAACATCAGAGAACGCAGAGGCCAGCGAGGAAGATATGGAAGATGTTGGGGAAGCCGCTTCCGAAGTAATTGTTTCAGAGGATGGCTCCTTCACTTCTTCTTTCAGTGACCGGGACTGGGTTTGGGAAACCGAGGATGGAGAATCTGTGGACAATGACGATGCCAGTTCAACTGCTACTGGTAAAGTGGTGAATGTAGACACCTGGCTGAATCTCCGTTCCGGGGCCGGTACGGATTATGATGTGGTCGGGAAGATTTCCAATGGAACCGAGGTTGAGATTATCAGTGAGGAAGACGGCTGGTATCAGGTGACGGTTCCGGAACAGACTGGTTATGTGTACGGGGAGTATCTGGAAATCCTGGATAATGCTGATGACAGTGAACTGGAAGGGTTGGATGAGTTTTTCATGCTGATGCTGTTCAGCCTGTTGATGCAGGGTGACGATACCGATGCAGATATTTCCCTGGCACTGACTCCGGATGGCAATCTGTCCCTGATTGATGATATTGATACCGCAACGGAGGAAGATACCGGGAAACAGTTCATTACAGTGGAGACGAAGAACGGCAACTATTTTTATATCATTATTGACCGCGATGATGAGGGAGAGGAAACCGTACACTTCCTGAATCAGGTGGACGAGGCGGATCTGCTGGCGTTGATGGATGAGGAAGAAGTGGAGGAATATGAGGCTTCTCAGACTGCAGAAGCTGCGGACGGTACCGATACTGATGGTGAAAAAACCGAAACGGAAACGTCAAATGATAATCAGGAAGGGACAGAAAATGTCGGGACAGCGGAAACGGAAAATGACAGTTTCAATTTCCTGCCGATTATTCTCCTGGTGGTCGTCCTTGCCGCCGGCGGTGGGTTCTATGCCTACACGAAGGTGAAGGGAAAGAAGGCAGAGGAAACCAAACCCGATCCGGATGCGGATTATGAGGACGAGGATGACGAGGAAGACTATGAAATCCCTGATCTGTATCAGGAAGATGCTGATGCAGATGATTCTGATGGTGAGGAGAATGCCTTCGAGGATGATGAGCCGGTGTAAGTCGGTGCAGACAGGCGTAAGCCTGGGACAGCCTTCGGGCTGTCTTACATAAGAAAATAAATATATTTCTTCTAGCTTAGTGTGAGGTAAAATGATAATATATAAATTAAAGTTATTAATTTGAACAGGTGGAAATAACCATTCAAATCAAAGACATTTTGTTTTATATGCATGTTTCAATACTAGAAGGAGAGGGCTGTATGATGAATTTAATTTTATTTCTTTTGTTTTTGTTATCTATAATATATTGCTGTGATGAACCAGTATTTTTCAAAGGATGTGAAATGCTTGTAAATAATCATGATTCTATGTTGTATGGTATTGGATTAAGTGTTATTGCAGCATATATATTTTACATTTTTCAAGTTGTAATTCCTCAATTTTTACGTTTTAAACAGACACAAGTTATAGGGAGTGTCAAATTAGAAGATATTTGTGCATTAATTG
>JAJQCB010000206.1 GCA_021203005.1 Clostridiales bacterium
TTGGATTGAATTTTATGAACTCTAAAACTTTTTCCGGTTTTTCAGTAGGCCCTAAATAACCGTAGGGATTTTTTCCGGATGCAGCTCATAGTAGGCCGGCAGCAATTCATCTTTCTCCTGAATCTCCCATGTGGAGTACGCCGCACATTCTGCATCGGTACTCAGATAAATCCAGGGAGCAATCCCGACCACCAACAATCGATCCTCCGCTGTCAACCCAAGTTCTTCAACATCCTCCAGAACTTCTGCATATAGAAGCGCGTTTTCTTCTGTCGTTCGGATTCCCATGAGAGGTCCTTCCATGATCATCACTGTCAGTTCCTGCAGCGCGGAGTCTCCCCAGACATAAAATATGCGCTGATAAGCTCCGCTTATGAACTGAACCGCCAGCAGTATCCAGAAAAATCTCTTTCTCCATGACTGCCCTTCTTCCCTGATCACCTGATACAGAAGCAGAACAGACGCGGTGGATGGAACCATGCAGGAAGCGGACATTGTCAAAATTCCTGTGTCCGTTGCAAAATGCATCAACAGCGTAAAGAAAATTCCCGGCACATACCAGCCCCAGAACAGTCTCTGGTCTCGATGTTCTGCCGTCAACCAGGCGATCAGTCCTGGGAAAATAAGCGGCGCCAGCATATAATTGATGCCGACCATATCCCAGAAAAATCCGTAATAGACGACATAGGGAACCGCCATCAGGATCTCCAGCGACACATACAGGTTCAGGGGTATCCGGCGTTTCCGGTCAGCCAGATACAGCACGCCCAGTAGCACTGTCAGATACACCAACCCTGGATAGTAACGCTGGAGCCGAATAAAATACCTCGCCAGCTTCCACAGAAAGGGTTTCTGCCGCTCTGCGTCCATAACGATACTGGACAGGCTTTCCAGAATTTCTCCCAGGCTTCCCCTGGAAAACACAAATGCGCAGAACAGCAGAAATATAATAAACGCTCCGGCTCCGAGCCAGGCAAGGCTTTCCAGGGAACAGGCGAGTATCTCAGCCTGCTGTTTTTTTTCTGCACCATATCGTGTGGACAACACATACTCCTGCGTATAAAAGGAATAAAAAGATCGTATATGGGTTAGCCAGTACAGCTCCCGCTGTAAATATTCCGCACAGGAAGGAGTCCTTCTTTCCCCATTTCTCCGTTCCCGCAAATGTCACAAGTGCTGCAAGCGTAAAACCGAAAGCCAGCGTATTATAGGACAGGTTATTGATATTGCAAGGCGTCGTCATGAAATATAACAGCGCGGGGAGCATTCTCGCCCAGCCAAATCGTTTCAGACGCATGTGGCAATAAACTGACACCATCACCTGAAAAATCAGATAATACATTCGGAAAATCAGAACGATCCCGTCATTAGATGTAAGTACCAGCCGCGTCAGATAATAGAGCGGATATGTGATGAACGTAAAAAGCTGCCCATTGTTCCACTCATCGACCAGCATCGCGTCCCCCTGGAAAAAACGGTACACTGTGCTGATATAAAATACCTCGTCATTTTTATTAAACCCATAAAACTGTCTGATTGCGAACAGGGCAAACAAAACCACCAATGCAATCACAAAGCAGGCATTTCCCTGTCTTTTTCCAGCCAAAATTTTACTCATTTCTCCCCACCCCTTCTTCTTTCCGGGCAATAATAGGCGTATATGTATAGCAACAATACTCCATCCACCGGATCACATGTCTGATCCGATATACCATTTGGAAGGGCGTGTGTTTCACCATATACTCGTGGCAAACCGGATTCAGATAGATAAACGTGCATTTTCTCGGATTTCTGTCCAGACTGTCCAGGATGTGATCCATCATCTGCTCAAAAATCTCCTGTGGGAAGGAGTTGAATATATAAAAATAATTGTATCGTTCATAATCATCAAAAACAGCTGTATCTGCCTGCACCGCCCTGCACTGTTCCAGCTTCAGCGCCGCAAAATTCTCATTGGCGATCTGCACCAGTTTTTCAGACAGGTCGTATCCTTCAATCGAACCAAACGGAAAACTGCTCATAAGATACATCGCTTTTCCCTTTCCGCATCCGATGTCCAGGATATGATCCCCTTTGCCAATATTGAATTTTTCCAATACCTTCACCAGTTCGTCTGTGGATGGCTGATACTGGTTTCCCTTTTCTTTGGAAATTCCGGCTTCCTCCTGCGACATCCAGCCGGAAAAATCCCCATTCCCCCGAAGCAGCCGATCGTTAATCTTAGCCGCCCTCTGCCAGATCTGACAACACAAGCGATAAATATGATTCATCTCCCTGCTCTCTCCTCCTTCTTACATACATATGTCATTTCATTCATTATCCGTATATTCAAATTTATAGCCCACTCCCCAGATTGTCCTGATCAGTCTCCGGTAATCGCCCAGGTGCTCTCTGAGCGATCGAATATGCGTATCCACTGTGCGCGTATCGCCGCTGTACTCATACCCCCACACTGTTTCAAGGAGCTTTTCGCGTGTGAGGACAATGCGCTCATTCCTCGCCAGCTTCAGCAGCAGATCAAATTCTTTCGGAGGAAGGCTGATCTGCTTTCCATCCAGAAGCACCTGCCTCTCTTTAATGCGGATGCAAAGACCGCCAAATCGCAGTTCATCAAGTGTCTGTAGCCCCGCTCTTTTCAGCACAGCCTGCACTCTTGCCATCAGTTCCTTCGGGCTGAACGGTTTTATTACATAATCGTCGGCCCCCAGTTGAAAACCAAGCAGTTTGTCGTACTCCTCGCCGCGTGCGGTCAACATAATCACAGGTATCTGTCGCTCTTTCCGAATCCTGGCGAGCAGTTCAAAGCCATCCTGTCCAGGCATCATGATGTCGAGTATAATAATGTCAAACGCTTCTCTCAAAATCAGATCTATGCACTCGTCCGCGTTTTCCGCCTCTTTACACTGGAAATATTCAAGCTCCGCATACGTTCTGACGAGTTTTCTGAGATGCATGTCATCATCCACAATCAGCATCCTGCTCAATTCTTTTCTCCTTATATCTGACGCACATTCTTATTGTCGATTTCTTATGAAACACCTGACATCTAAGGTAAATCTGACATCGTCGTTACTCGTTACTTTTCGGACACCGGAACCAGAAAATATTTTCTGTATCCGTGCAATCCACTCCATAGGACATCCCATGTGCTTCCAGAATCGTGCTGACGATAGACAGTCCGATACCGGTTCCCTCTTTTCTGCCTCCCTGATGCTGGCTTCTCTGATACCGCTCCCATATCAGCTTTCTCTCCTCTTCAGGGATCGGTTCCCCTGTATTCCTCACGGAGACAATATATTCCTTTTCGTCTGATTCCAGCGTTACCTCTATTTTCCCGCCATTTTCTGTATGGTTCACCGCATTGTACAGCAGATTTCGAATGACCTGACTGATTTTTATGGCGTCAACACGCACCATGTATTCTGTCTGCGATGTCTGAAACTGAATCGAAATCTGCTGTTCCGTCGCATGGCTCTCATAAGGCCGGACGGTCGATTCTATGATTTCATAGAGATCGTAGAAATCCCGGTGAAGTTTCATATATCCAGCCTGAATCTGGGAGTAATCCAGAATATCGCTCACCATCTCGCTCATCCGCCTGGACTCCCGTATAATCAGGTTCAAATCCTCTGCCCGTTTTTGATCATCGCTCCAGTGGACATCCCGAACCATCTCTGCATATCCGCCGATCAGTGCCAACGAAGATCTTAGTTCATGCGACACATTGGCAATCACCTCCCGGCGAAGGCCCTCCACTCTCTGCAGGGCGCTGCCCAGTTCGCATACAGAATCAGCGAGCTGTCCAATCTCATCTTTTCTCTCAAGCCTGGGAACCGCAGTCAGATCCCCCGCCGCCATCTCATCTACTGCTGTTTTTATCGTATAGATAGGCTTTGTAAATCTCTTTGACAGAAGCACTGCAATGATTGATGATACCAGCGTCAGCAGTATGCTGAGTCCGATGAGCTGCAGCCGATTCATGTTAAGAACCTGATAGAGCTCCGTAAACGACCGATAGAGAATCACGTAGGCGCTCTGACCTCCATACAGAACCGGAAACCCTATCTCGTAAGAAACCAGCCATGAACCATCTCTGATTTCCCGTGTATATGGCTCCCTTTCCAGAATAGACAGATACACGTCACTGTTCTCAATATCGTTCCACACACTGATTTCTACCGGATCATTCTCCAGATCTATCGGATGTCCATAGCTGTACATCCCCATCAGTTTGCCCTCCTCATTGACAAGCATCAGCTTTCCATTGACAGCGCTGTTCAGATCAGCAATCAGATTCTCATCCTGCGCCAGGTCACTGGCGGAAAGTTCTTCCATGAGAACCTCCAGTCGTTCCTCTGTTTCTCTCATCTCCATATTCGTATAATTCCGCTCCATGACAATGATCTGGAATATCCACATTGTACCGACAGTAAAGGCCACCAGCAGCATCATGATCAACCAGAGCCGAACCGCCATACTGGAAAAAAAGTATTCAACTTTTCGCTTAGCACGAGAATCAACTCCCATATTTGTTCCGCTCGCTTTCATTTCTGCGAAATTACCTTAAAGTCTATTTGTAAGAAAATTGTGAGAATTTTGTAAGAAAAAACAGAAAGATCTTTTACAAATCAGCAAAACTATTTGTTCCGTACAAGAGAGCCTTCATTTCCCTGCCTTCCCGCCTGCGGAAATATGTGTTCTATGATGAATGCCGAAAGCATTCTGCACAAAGATATATATCTCAAATAAAAATGTTTGTAAGCATTCCGGTTGCAAAAGCAAAAATAATGATAAAAGCCAGATACAGCATAAATCTTTTCACTCCCAGCACGATCTTGACCGCACCGAGATTTGTGATTTTTGTCGCCGGGCCGGTAATCATAAACGCAGCCGCGCTCCCAAGGCTCATTCCATCTGAAAGCCAAGCCTGTAATAGCGGGATTGTTCCTCCGCCACAGGCATAGAGCGGTACGCCAATGGTAGCCGCCATCAGTACGCCCCATGCTTCATTTCCGCCAAATAAATTTGTCATCACATCCTGCGGTACGTAACGCCGGAATGCTGCGGACAGCGCTATGCCAAAGAGAAAATAGAGTCCTGTTGCTCTGACGTTCCTACCCAGATTTTTCAGGAACCGCAGAAGAAGATTCGGATCAATATCGTGACTAATCGGTTTCTCAAAGCCCTGAAAGTCAAAAAACGATTTGCTGCGGTAAAAAACCCGGATCAGCAGCCCGGCGGACATGCCGCACAGGAAGCACGACACAACCCGTACAATCAGAGCCACCTGCCCAAGAGCCGCGCTGTAAATAATCAGCTGCGGATTGAGCAGGATCGAACTCATCATAAATGCCGCGAGCCAGTCGTCTTTGATTCCGCTTTTGGAAAAGGAAGCGGCAATGGGAATGGTTCCATACATACACAGGGGAGAAGCAATTCCCAATGCGCTGGCAATTACGATACCGAATGCGCCGAATTTCTTTTCTCCAAGACTGCGAAACGTATTGTGGATACGATCTTTCAAAAAGACGGAAACTGCTGAACCCAGCACCATGCCCACCACCCAATACCAGAAAATCTGCCGAAACTGGATGCCAAAATAATACCAAAGATAAATGGCTTCTCTATGTATGATTTCCCACACAGGCGTCTCCTCACATTCCAGAGCAGTCCCAACTGCAGCCTACTTCCCGATACTGACTGGGAATTTGGCGCTTATTCACTGATGTCAACCAGCTGATAGCTCCTGCTACCCAGACCAATTGCCTCGGCATTTTCCAGAGTATGAAGTCCGTTGCGGTCCTCCACACGGTTGATGAACGATTCATTCCCATCTGCCAGCCAGATCAGGTCGATACACGCCTGGTCTACGGCTACCGGGTCAGTGGATACCAGGATGCCGATGTCATGAATGTCCGGTTCAGCCGGATTCCCATCGCAGTCACAGTCAATCGACAGCCGGTTCATGACGTTGATGTACACGATGCGCTCTCCGTTGTCGAGATGATCGGATACCGATTTTCCGGCATCGCCCATGGCCTCCAGAAAAGCATCCTGTTCGCCGCCCCACATACTGCCGCTTGTTCCGCCGGAGTGAATCCAGCTTTTTCCCTCGTTTGACGCCAGTCCGATGGAAATGTTTTTGATCGCGCCGCCGTAGCCTGCCATGGCATGTCCCTTAAAATGGGACAGCACCAGATAGGAATCATAATCGGCAAAGGCAGCACCCACATAGTTTTCCGTCAGCACAGTTCCGTCTTCCACAGTTAATGTCATGGAACCGTCCTCATCCAATATCTGAAAATCTGCAATCGCTGAGATGTGATTTGTCAAGGGTGTTTTCACCGATAAAATTCATTCCTTATATAGC
>JAJQCB010000160.1 GCA_021203005.1 Clostridiales bacterium
TTTCAGCGGCTCCCGCTGTTATGCCGTGAATAATTCAGGATAATTATACACTAACGTCGTTTTCTATCAGCATCCGGAAGAAATCCTCAGTTAAGGTCAGAAAGACGAGCTCGCAATTTTCTGTAGGAACCTCTACATGCCTGACATTGGGATTTAAAAGGCAGCCCTGTCCTTTATAGTAAGTATAACGCTGAGTCTCTATCCGCTGTTCGCATGAGCCGTTCAGCACAAGCATGAGTTCAAAAAAATTGTGACGGTGAAGGGAACGCTTCGAAAAATCGGGACCGGACAGAGAATAGGATTGCGTAAAGTATTCATCCAGAGAAATCATGGTGAGATCAATCTCTTTTCTCGGGATGTCATAAAGCTCAAAAATCAGATTACAGGGAGAAATGGAGGAATAAATTTCTGAGTGTTTGCTTTTGATATTATCCACAGCCAGGGCGTTAAACTGTGAAGAATTGGAAGCTGTATGATCGGCCATAATATTTTATCCTTATATTCAATGGTTCAGTTTGGTTACAATATTCCATAATAGATACATTGGCGTTATTGAGAGCTTTTTGTGAAATTTATATAATAATTATACATTAAATCAATAAAAAATCAAGAGAATGACGGAGAACATGGTGGCGTGACGTATCTTAGCGCAAATAAGTCACAAAATTATGGACTGTATCATTTTCGGAAGGGAGAGATGATGAAGAAACAAAATTTTAATGCGGGCTGGACAGTGAGCGAAGTTGGTTCCGCTGCCATGAAGACCGGAAATGGATCAGTGACACTGCCCCACGACGCGATGGCTTACACTGAGAAATCAGCGGACAATGCCGGAGGCGGAGCCTGCGGATGGTATGCGGGAGGTAATTATGAGTACACGAAAAAGTTTCGCCTTGCGGAATCAGAGAAAGACAAAACGGTGATTCTGGAATTTGAGGGAATCTATAACCGGGGATATGTGTATGTCAACGGGTGTTTTGCAGGATCGGTGCATTACGGCTATACCAGATTGATTCTGGATATTACACCGTATATCTGTTATGAGGCGGAGAATGAGGTAAAAGTAAAGGTGATCAATGCCGACGCGCCGAATTCCCGCTGGTATACAGGGTCGGGACTCTACCGGCCGGTAAATCTGTATATTGGAGGATCACTGAGAATTGTGGTAGATGGGCTTCGTATTTCCACCGTTGTGGCTGACGAGGATGTGTCAGAAATTCATACAGAAGTACACCTGGAGTATGGTGGAAAAGCACAAAAATCGGTTCGGTTGGAGATAGATGTAAAGGATGCGAGCGGAACTGTGGTGGCTGGTGAAAACCGTCCGGTCATTCTTACAGAATCCGGGGAAATAATGATTGACCAGAATATTTATATAAAGAATGCAAAGCTCTGGTCCGTGGACACGCCGAACCTGTATACCTGTGAGGTGAGGCTAAAAGACGGGGATACTGTTTTGGATACAGCGGAAGCTGTGTTTGGAATTCGTACCGTAACGATTGATCCGGTGCACGGCTTGCGGATAAACGGAAAGGAGACTTTGCTGCGCGGCGGTTGTGTCCATCATGACAACGGACCGGTCGGGGCTGCTACGTTTGCCCGGGCAGAAGAACGGCGCGTCGAGATAATGAAAGAAGCCGGGTTTAACGCAATCCGTATTGCGCATAACAGCTCATCGAAAGCGATGCTGGATGCCTGTGACCGGATCGGAATGCTGGTGATGGATGAAACTTATGATTCCTGGAACCAGTCGATGAGTACGTATGACTACAGTCTGGATTTTGCAGATCACTGGGAGAAAGATCTTGAGGATTTAACAGCGAAAGACTTCAACCATCCGTCTGTCATCATGTATTCGATTGGAAATGAAATTCCGGAAATCGGGGCACCCGACGGAGAAAACTGGAATCGGAAAATGGCTCAGAAGGTACGCGAACTGGATCCGACCAGATTTGTCACAAACGCGATTAATGGCTTGATGATTCTGATGAGACAGGGTTCGCAGGGAATGGATCTGGGAAGTGCGCAGGATTCCCTGGCGTCCGGTGCTGATGAGGGAATCAATGATGTGATGACTGAGATGCTGGGCAAAATGAACGAGCTGGCCGCAGTTCCTGTTGTCGCTGAAACGCTGGAAGCGACATGCGCTGATCTGGATCTGAGCGGATATAATTACATGCGCGGTGTTTATGATATCTATAAGGAACAGTATCCGAATCGGGTGTTTTATGGTTCGGAGACATTGCCGCCGGATATTGATCTGAACTGGGCGAAGGTGAAAGCTATCCCGGCATGCATCGGTGATTTCACATGGACCGCATGGGAGTACATAGGAGAAGCAGGTGTTGGGGTGGTTGATTATGACCGGCCGACATCATTTATGAAGCCTTATCCGGTCTATCTGGCGTATTGCAGCGATATTGACCTGACCGGTTACCGCAGGCCGATGAGCTATTATCGTGAAATTGTATTTGGTCTTCGCAAGGAGCCTTATATCGCTGTTCAGCTTCCGGAACACTACGGCCAGAAAGCGGGATGCACACCATGGGTTATCCCGGAGAGTGTTTCCAGCTGGTCCTGGGATGGATGTGAGGGGAAACCCTGTAAAGTAGAGGTATATTCCGATGCGGAAGAAGTGGAATTGCTTGTAAACGGAGCCAGTTGCGGAAAACAAGCAGCAGCAGAGAAAAACCGATTTAAGGCAGAGTTTGATGCCGTTTATATGCCGGGTGAGATAAAGGCGGTCGCATACCGGAACGGGCAGCCGTCCGAAACGTATCTTTTGAAAACGGCAGCAGATGATGTGCAGTTAAATGTGCAGGTTGACAGAACGGAGATTGATCCGGAGGATATCGCATATCTGACAATTTCTATGACAGATGCAGATGGGATCCCCCAGATTCGAAAAGACCGTAAAGTGAAAGTGACTGTAGAGGGAGCCGGTGTCCTGCAGGGGCTGGCAAGCGCCGATCCGGCTGCGGTGTCCAACTTCTTTGATGAGGAATGGATGACGTTCCGCGGTCGGGCGGTTGCAGTCGTTCGCGCGGGAGAGACGGGCGGTAAGATAACGGTTACTGTTGAGGCAGAAGGCTGTGTGACAGTGAAAACAGAGATTAACGTAAGATAGGGAGGTTATTATGAATTCAATGAATGAAGACAGGCCGGTTTTAAAGTTAAGGCAGAAGATAGGATATGGTATTGGAGATTTTGGTTCGAATTACTGTTGGTCTTTTGTGGCATCATTTGTCATGCTGTATTTTTCCAATGTTTTAGGCTTGGATACAGCGATAATTGGTACAGTGATGCTGTTATCAAAGGTGTTAGACGGCGTTTCGGATGTATTTATGGGGACGATCATTGATCGTACACACAGTAAGATGGGGAAAGCCAGATTCTGGTATTTTCTCAGCAGTTTTCCAACGGCATTTGGTGTGTTTTTGATCTTTAACATACCCGCAAGGCTTACAGAGAATACACAGTACATTTATATATTTATTGTTTACACGGTACTGGGTGCTGTTTTCTATACGATGAATAACATTGCATACTCTACAATGTCCGCTCTGGTAACCAAAAACAACAAAGAAAGAGTTCAGTTGTCAAGCTATCGATATATTTTCGCTATTGGTGGTGTGTTGCTGCTTTCCTATACAACTTCCGGCTTGGTAGAACGTTTTGGAGGTGGTCAACAGGGATGGAGAATGGTTTCTATATTGTATGCGATCATTTGTCTTGTGGCACTGTTAATACCGGTATTTGCTGTGCATGAATTGCCGGAAGAAGCTTTTCACGGGGAGACAACAAACGGTCAGACAAAAGAGAAAGAAAGCTTTTTAAAGACATTGATTATTCTTGTGAAAAACAAGTATTTTATTATGGGGTTGCTTTATTATCTGATTATGTACGTGGCAAGCGGCGTATTTCAGGGGTTGGGTATTTATTATTGTACCTATAATCTTGGAAATGGCGGAGTACAATGCATTGCATGATCGAAAGCAATATAAGGTAAATCCGAAGAGTTATCAAAATATGGAGTACTTTATGAAGCATCCGGAGATGTTCTACTTGCTAGAAGAGGGAGATGTATTCCATTTAGGTGATCGCGATTTGATTGTGCAGGAAGTACCTGGTCATACATTGGGAAGTATTGGATTGCTGGATGAAAAGAATCATGTATTCTTTTCTGGAGATGGCATAGGCAGTAATGCTATTTATCAGCAATTAGAATATTCGACATCGCTTGTTGTGTTTCGGGAAACGCTTAAGAAACTTATCAAAAAATTTGAAGCGATGCCTGATGTGAAAATATATACGCAGCATCAATCGCTAAAGAAGGTTCATGACTTAACTTATTTAAAGAAATTATGTCAAATAACAGATGACCTTATAACAGGAAAGAGGAAAGGGATAAAATTAAAACATAATGCATATATCGGAAGTGCAATGCTTGTGAAATGGCCGATATTAATATACCAATATGATCCACAAAAGATAAGATGACAGGGATAATGATACTTCCGTAATTCGCGGCTCGGCCACAAGGAAAGCGGGGAGGTGAGAGTCCTATGAGGCAGCGCAGCAGAAGAAGTATCTGATTGGGAAGCAGCACAATGCCGAGAAGAGGTCCGTACCGTTTCATGGTAAGATGCAGGAATTTCATTACAAATACGGCCATGATTTGTAATTTGCAAACTATAATAACTGTGTGTAACTTCCATCTGCCAGGATCTGCAGATTAAGGTCAGCTCGCATGGAATGTTCCAGGCATAGCCTGACATTTGGCATATCACTGTAATCGACAAAGGATTCTGCATCTGAGCATGATTTTCCACTGTCAACATGTCGTTTGATCAGTCTGTCCCGAAGCATGGCCGGATCTGCTGTAATCCGGATGGAGTAATCAGCATACTTATGCAGTGTGCGCCAGCCATCCTGATCCAAAAGCAGGTAATTCCCTTCCAACAGAATGATATCCCCGGTCACCTGAATGGCATTTTCCACCGGATTGTGCAGCGGACGGCTGTACTGTGGCCAACCGCAGTCTATGCCGGAAGAAATTTGCTTTATGGCAGACATCAGTTTTTCCAGATCAAACGTGATTGGCGCTCCCTTGATTTTTACCATCGGAATTGTGATCCCATGCCGGACTGTTGTATGAGTGAGCAGATAATCATGCTGATGATGGAATCCGTCCATTCCAACGGTTGTGAGTGGATGGATTCCGGGTGTTTTCTGTGACAGCGAAGAAAGGAATTCCGAAAGCGTGCTCTTCCCGGCGCCGGGAGGTGCTGCGAGTATCACAAGGATACGGTTGCCTTTCCTTCTCTGCAGCTCTGTGAGATGTTGGAGCAGCGGAAAGAAGATTTCTTCTATGTTTTTCTGTGTGTAGTCGGCCCGGATCGGCAGGCCGTTAATTTCTGTAAAATATTCCATTACATTGCCTTATGCTGATTTACAAAAAAGTTAAATATGATTTTGTTTATTGTGATTATTATGATTTGGGCTTGCATAAATGTCAAGTGTGAATAAGCGATTACATGGAATAGAACCAATAGTTGGTGATAGCACTTGTGTCTGCTTTCCCTGACTGGTATACTGAAATCGGATGATGGCTACAGAAATGTGAGAAGTGGTGACTATTATGGCCGCAAAAATGTGAGAAATGTAGGCCAAACGCATAAAAAGGGAGGAGAGAAATGTCGGAGATGAAATACGCAAAAATTCCTTATGTGGAGAAACCTGTTTCCAGGATTCTGTTCGGTACGGCTGCGCCGCCGTATATCCTGGGACAGGAGGGGGATGCGCTGCTGGATGCGGTGGTGTCTATGGGGGTCAACGCCTTTGACCTGGCGCGCAACTACATGGGGGCGGAGATTTCCATCGGGAACTGGATGGAAAAACGCGGCAACCGGGATGACCTGGTTCTTTTGTCAAAGTGCGCGCACCCATCTTTTTTCGGAAGAAAGCGGGTGACGGAGGAAGATATCCGGAAAGATTTTCGGAAGAGTTCGGAGCATCTCCACACGGGCTATATTGATATCTATCTGCTGCACCGAGACGATCCGGATGTAGATCCCGGTGTGCCGGTGGAGATCTTCAATGCGATGCATGCAGAGGGAAAAATCGGCGCTTTTGGCGGCTCTAACTGGAAACATCAGCGGGTGGAGCAGGCCAATGAATATGCTTATAAGCACAATCTGATTCCGTTTACGGTGTCCAGCCCGAATTTCGGTCTGGCGGAACAGGTGGCGGATCCCTGGGGCGGCGGCTGTGAGACGATTTCAGGTCCCTCTAACCGGGAGGCCAGAGAGTGGTATCAGAATCAGATGATTCCGGTCATCGCA
>JAJQCB010000191.1 GCA_021203005.1 Clostridiales bacterium
GGCTAACCGTCTATCGGTAGCTCTTGGGGACACCTGTTCGCGCAAGTGTCTTTCCCTATGCTTACTTTAACATGAATCTCAAAACCGTTCAAGGAAAATTTGCAAAATAGGTAAGGGCTGCCACGCTCAACGCTGCAATTTAACCCTATCCAAAATATGTTCTCACCAGAGATTCCAACTGATCTGTCTTAGCCGCCTCCGCGGTGTCGGCCTCCACAAAGTGTGCCATATCGCTTTCAAGGATTTCTTTCTTCAGGTTTTCATCAAATCCCAGAATGTAGTTCGTGGCGATCAGATAGATAATTCTAGTCGGAGCCATACCATAAACCTGCTTCGTGAGAATATGGCGGATACGCTCCCCGTCGTCCGGATAGATTTCCTTCATCCGTTCACTGCGGAAGAGGCGCTTTACAATCTCTGTAATGTAAAGGCCGGACTTCATGTACAGATCGGCAAAGGTTTTTGTCGGATCATCAAAGCAGCCTGGATTATTGTCCTCCAGATCATCCACCATCTTTGCCACAACCCATTTAGGCGTGAAAATCTGATTGGTTTTCTGCGGCGGGATGTAGTCGAAGATGTCCTCGTCGCTGTTTTCATCGAAATAATCTGCAAGCTCCAGTTTCTTATTCCAGAACTCTTCCACAGAATCGTCGAACACAACTTCATCAAAAAGATGCCCGCCGAAGTGCCGCGTCTCTCCGGTTTCGGGGTCCTGATAGTCCCCGCCGTCGCGCAGGAAGCGAAACTCGTCCTCCGTAATGCCCGTCACTTCCAGGAACACATCGTCCTCGGTATAATCGTCAAAGTTGGCAAGGGTCAGATGCCCGTCACCATAAGCCATGATAAAGCTGGGAATCGTGCGAGAGAAGCCGCGCAGATGCGCGCGAATATCGTCCTCAATGCTTCTCTTCTCCTGCTCGATCTTGTGCCGCTCCAGATTCTCCACGATCTCCTGTGGCTTCTCCTGCACAGTCTGATCGACTGCCTGCTGCGTCGATTCCACAAAAACTTTCATGGCGTCCTCGATCGTAGACTTATAATCTGTCTCGGCGACGGTGAGTTGTTCTTCAGTTTTTGCTTCGCGGCGGCGACGTTCCAGCTCTGCCTTTGCAATCTGCGTCTGCTGCGCAAAGTCGCCCTTGATGGTTTCAAACTTCCGGTCAATATCCTGCTCGACCTGCCGCTCCATCCTGGACTGTGTGCCTTTCTTCACAGAGTAATCCTCCATGATCGGGGCCATGACATCCCGTTTTACCGTCTCTTTCACCGCATCCACAAGACGGTCAACGTTTTGTGTGAGCTGATCCACCGTGCTGCTTTCACGAATCATGTCCACAGACGGGGCAAACGCCGCTCCCATATCCTCATAAAGTTTATCGCCGAAAATGTCCTGGGCTTTCCCGATAACAATTTCTCTCGGAATATCCACCTCGCCGCTTTCGTCCACCGGAACATCCTCGATGTGGTCAAGAGCGTCGCTGTTCTTCGTTTTGCTGACTTCCTCATGAGCGGGAGCCAGCTTCTCCACAATCTGCTTCACAATGCCGGGCGCGCCGAACACGTTGCTGATATTCTGGAACAGGAAATTGGACATAAAGCCATGCCGGACAACTTCCTGGCTCTTGAGCTTTCGGGGGATGGACAGCACCTGCGCTGCGTCCAGCTCCACCATTTTCCCTTCGCTGTCCTCTCCCAGTACCGGAAAGAAGTTCAGCAGCCTGCGGATATTGTCTTTTCTGTCCTCACCCGTTCCCTGGCCATTCACCGTATCGGACAACAGATTGTTGGCAAATTCATCAAAAATAATCAGAGTACGGGCCGGATCGAAGTCAAATACATAGGCAGTTTCTTTTCGGAATCGCTGTCCGCCCACGGTAAGGACACACGGGTTCTGCGCGCGAAACGCGGCCTGCATATAAGAGGACGGGCTTTGCAGATTACAAAGCATCAGCACACCGCTCCACTCCGGAATGGTCACGCCGACCGTGAGCTGCCCAACACTGAGCGTGATCGTTTTCTCGTGGCCTGCGATTGCCGCTTTCACCTTGTCGAAGGACTTCTGCGTTTCTTCATCCTCGTCCAGTCTGCCGTCTCCGGCGGCAAGCACAATCTCATATTCAGAAAAGACTTCATCTTCTTTCAGCAGTTTCGCCAGCGCCTTGCAGCTGTCCACCCTGTTCAGCATCCATAGAGTATGCGACAATTCTTTCCGAAGCTGCGGCGTGGAGAACGGATACTTCTCCTGCGTTACAAGAGCGTGCAGAAATTTCCGGATGTCGGCCTCATGGATAAATTTTCCGCTCTCATTGGTGGCAAAAAATTCATTCAGGTCAAAGGCATAGTCCACTGTTCCATCCTCGCCGGACAGGTCAAGCCCTTTCTGCACCTTGTCGTAAATCATATTGGAGAGCTGGTAGGTGTACATTGCCAGGCGGGGCAGAGCCTCATAAGGATTGTAAGCCTCACCAGTCCAGTTATCCTTTTTCTCCTGCTCGTCCGCATAAGACCAGTTAAAAATCTGTTTCTCACTGAACTGTCCGCTTGCCAGCGCTTTGAACGGCGTTCCGGAAAGGTACAGCGTATACTTCCGGCTGATATTGCGAAACGCCCTGTCTGTCCGCGAGGTGTCAATGCCTTCCTGCGCCTCGTCGATGATCAGCAGGTCGAAGTCCATGCCGTGCCGCTTTTTCCCGTCCGCATAATATTCTTTTGCCATCCACCGGAGCTTATCATATTGTCCGCCGAAGTAGACAGAACCCTTTAAGCCCTGTAGGGATTCAAAGGCAACCATCCCTTTCCGATCTTCCTCGCTCAGACGAAGCATGATGGAATTGTATTCATCCCTGGACATCACACCCTGCTTTCCGCTCAGGGCGTCGGTATCAGAGACAAAGCACAGCTCCCCACGCCAGCCAATGAACTTGTTAAAATCCTCAGACCATGAGTTTGCGATACTGGGTCGATTGGTGACGATCAACACCTTCGTCAAACCCATCTGCCGGATCAGCTCATAGCATGTCAGCGTCTTACCAAAGCGCGGCTTGGCATTCCAGAGAAATTCTGTGCCGCCGTTTTCAAAATATGCTTTGGTTGTCTGGACGGCGCGCTGCTGCTCTTCCCGCAGAGAATACGTGTCGCCGCTCTCCGAAACCGGAATCTCTCTGCTGGCAAAAGAATAGAAATATTCCCTGGAATGGGGAATGTCCAGGTGAAACCACTCAGTATCGGGCGTCCGCTCCACCTGCCGCTCTTTGGTCAGATAACGGTGAAAATCGTGGTCAGTAAAATATTCGCCGGAGCCATCCGTGTACATGGCATTGTTTTTCCACGCCAGCTGCCAGCGCACATCAGCAGTATGGGTCTGCTCCGCGATGCGCTCCTCCACGGTCTGTTTTTCTGTGTAGCCGATTTTAATCCACCCATCATGATAGGCAATGTCCGGCGTGGTATAGGCATAGATCATCGGAATCACGCGTTGAAAGGATTTGATGTTAACTGTCTCCATTAGCTCATCTCCTTTACGTGTGATTCGATAAATGCGATCTCCTTCTCGTCCAGGCCGTACTTGGCGTAGAGCTGCTGGTCGATTTCTGGAATCGACTTTGACCAGTCGATGTCAGAGGCGGAGGTGAAGTCCTGAAGGGGGACATATTGCCAAACTGATTTGGGATTGTGTTGTGTTACTTTTTTTATGCCGAGTAGGGTTCGCAAAAACTTTGTTTTTAAATATAGGGTAAGTGCTTCAGCTTCTTTTTCCGAATTAAACATTCCGATGTTAATAAAGGTATCTGTTGCTCCACATTGTGGTGCACTTAATACAGATGTTCCTGATGCCTCCCCAAATCTTCCTATGCCCGTTGCTTCAGGATAACAGACATTGTACGTGGAAATGTATGGGTTGTCTTGGACATACTTTTCTTTTATGTATTTATATATTCTCTGGTTGTTTGTCCTACCCAATATTTTAATTTCATCTCCATCGCATGGCTCTTCTGAAAAATCATCTGATAATTTATCGAATATATTTGAAACTATCATGTTCCCAGTCCCACTCCCACCCAAAGAAGATGCTTCCGGATAATCTTCATAAAATTTATCAGAAAACCTAGACTGCCCCCTCGAAGATAATATTGTATCTAAATACTCATCGGACTTCGGCAATAAGGATACTTTTTTTATTATTGAATTAAGCTGTTCGTGGGCTGTAAACACATTAACCGCCCCGTAAGATTGATGCTCATTTCTTATGGTGATTACAACACCGCCCTTTATATCAGTGTTTGGAAATATTCTTGATGCATCAGCCTCATAGTGAATAACTTTGAAATGTTCATCTTCAAGCATTTTTTTGTTCCATGCCTTTGGAGTCTGACCAGCATTAAACAGAAAACGTGCAGGCGTGATTAGCTCTACTACATCTGCAATTTTATAAGACGCATCCATAAAATGATTGTAAATAGGATTACTTCTCCCGTTGTTTTCGACTTCTTCCTGATATGGCGGATTTCCGATCACGAAATCTATCCGGACGCTATCTTTGATACAAACACCATCTGTGAAAGTAGGGCAAAAGCCACCAGAAAAGCCCGGAAAACGGGCATTTTCGCAGGATTCCCTGCCGAAAAGAGCCGAGAGGAGTCCGCTGGCTGACACTATTCGATTGTAATCATATGCTGCTGCCAACATCAGTTTTGTCCCCACCTTTCCGTAAGAATGAGCTATTGCCAAAAAGTACAGGCTATCGCCAAAAGGTTTAGCTGTCGCCAAAAAGTGTCCTTCTTATTTATTTTAAGACCAAGTCATCTGTCGACAATGTTACCTTAAAGGGCATTCCGATGGACATATTTTATCCGCCAAATTGGGTAATCCAATCTTTCTCAGATACCATTTGAAATCCTCTATGTTTTGCCTTGACTTTGGACCTATCACAATGGCATCTATTAAACTCTCAAAGTCTACATTTTCCTTCTTACATATCTCTGCCAAATCGACGATGTATACCCGCTTAAACACATCAGTAATTCTGTAGTCAAGTTTTGGATCATCATCTTTTACAAAATACGGCGAAATTCGTATTTCTTTTTCTGCTGAAAAACTCTTATGCTTATGTATCTGCGCACACAGTAGCAGATTATCAATCAAACCATCGATATCCGAGAAGCCCTCTAATTTGTCATTTTTAATATAATCGACCAATAAGCCACATAGCTGATGCTGCTTTGCATTGTAAGTATAATACTCTTCACCTATAATCAATCTATTGAAGTAAACCAATTTGAACAGAACTTCTGTGTTAAAGACTACTGCGACACCCTTTCCAGCGTTTGCATAACGTTCCCATTGTGCAGCGTCATCCTCGGCTCTTGATAAACAAAAAGCATATGGATATTCAGCCTTCAAACGAGAGTCAATCTCTGAAAAAACCTTCGCTGTTTTTTCTTCATATTGATTATTCAGAGCTTCCTTAACAGCTTTTTTCAAATTCTCAATAAAACCAACCAGCTCTTTGGAATCATTCATATTGGCAGTGCTGCCTAACCATAATTCTTTTTTGGTCAGTATTCCGTTCAAAGCTTGTGCATCAGTATAATGCCAAAGCTGGTTACCGTATTGTTCTACAAATTTCCTTGCCGCACGGTTTCTTCTTTCCACATCTATTTCCCGTAAATCAGCCATTTTTGCTACTCCATACATACACGAATATCTCAAATCAAGCGCACTCAGAAAACGTAGTTTGTTCTAAGAGGCTATTATTCCTCATTTTCCAAAGACTTAAGTGTTTTTCCTTCCGATGTTTTCCAACTCGTCAATCCATTTGCACTTTTACCTATAACAAACATTGCAGCATAAGAGGGACTGGTGAATAGCACATCTTCCTGCAATATGCCATTCTCATCAATGGAGGCTGCCTTCCTCCGCTGCTTAATCACCGCAGGGATTGTGTCATCATCTTCAGGAGAAATCCTGCTTCCTTTATAAACCACAAACCCCTCAGATGTTTGACTACCATCAGCTTCGACTTTCCCAATCTTCTTGATGGTTCTCTCTAAATGCAAATAAGTCGTCTCGTCCTCCAACAGTTCAGTCACAGTCTTTTCCGGAACTGGCTTACTTGGTATCGGTTTCAAAACACTATATCCGAGTGCATTTATAAGAACCTTCGGTCGATTGTAAAATGAAGTTGAACACCTAAAAAATCCATAGCGATTGAAT
>JAJQCB010000062.1 GCA_021203005.1 Clostridiales bacterium
AAATGAATATGATGGGGGTCTGCTATCCGAAAGAGGTCGGTGGTGGCGGACACTCGTATTTGGCCTATATCGCAATGGTAGAGGAACTGGCGAAATACTGCGCCACTACCTCTATCATGTTCGCCGCCCATCATTCCCTGGGGGCCTTTGCGCTCTCCGTGCTTGGGACAGCGGAGCAAAAGGAGAAATACCTGGTGCCACTGATGAAGGGTGAAAAGCTGGGGGCTTTTGGATGCACGGAACCCGGAGCCGGTACGGATTTGGGCGGTGGCCAGCGTACAAAGGCGGAGGACAAGGGCGACCACTGGCTGCTCAATGGTTCCAAAATCTTTATTACCAACGGCTACTACGCTGACATTTACTTTATCAGCGCTGTGACTGATCCAAGTCAGAGGAGCAGGGGCATTTCCGCCTTTGTGGTGGAGAAAGGCACACCTGGCTTTACCTTTGGCAAAAAGGAAAAGAAAATGGGTATTCGTGGCTCTGCTACCTATGAGCTTGTTTTCCAGGATTGCAAAATCCCGAAGAAAAATCTGCTGGGTGAGCAAGGAAAAGGCTTCAAAACGGCACTTGCCACTCTGGACGGTGGACGCATCAGCGTCGGTGCCCAGGCGGTCGGTATTGCACAGGGAGCCATCGACTGCTGCAAAAAGTATGTGACGGAACACAGCACAAATGGACAACTGATCTCCAAATACCAGTACACACAATTCCAGCTTGCGGATATGCAAACCAAGGTGGATGCTGCCCGGCTCCTTGTTCAGCGTGCAGCACAGGCCAAGCAGGACGGCGAACCTTATGGAGAATATGCCGCAATGGGAAAGCTCTTTGCTTCTGAAACCGCTGTGGATGTCACCCGCCGCTGTATCGATCTTGTGGGGATGGATGGCATTTCCAGTAAATACCCCTTTGAACGTTTTATGCGAGATGCTAAGATCACCGAAATTTATGAAGGCACCAGCGAGGTACAGCGCATGGTGATTTCCGGAGCTATAGGCGTAAAATGATGATTACTCCGGCAATGAAGACGGCTATGCTGATAAAAGCATAGCCGGTTTTCTATGTTGAAACATTTCTGCTGCCACATACTCAATCAATCGACCTGACAGGAAACCCTTTATTTCTCTATAAATCCTTTTTCCTTCGCGCAGTCAAACGTCACATAAGGAGGATTCTCGCCGCGCTCTCTCGCCGGTTCGTACCGTTTCCAGAAATCGTCAAACAGGCGGAATATCTCTTTATGCTTTGCAATGATAAACACCACCGTAATGGCAACATAGGCGGCGGAAAGGATATCTGTAAACGCCCAGAGAATATCGGCCTCAATGTTATAGAGCAGCACACAGGGGACCATATAATAGAGCATATAAACGGGCATCAGCCTCCGGTTTCTCTCCGTGTCACCAAAAGCGTAGTTCACCGACTTCTCGCAGGTGTAATACATACCGATGATCGTAGTCCACGCAAATACAGCAATCGCTATGGCCGTAAACTTGCCGCCGACGGGGCCATATGCATTGGTGAAAGCGATGGTGGTCAGTGCTCCGGAAGTGGCCTCCGAGGAATAATAAGATCCCGTAATGATAATCGTAAAAGCGGTGATGGAGCAGATGATAATGGTATCAATGAAAATCTCGCCCCATCCCCACAGAGACTGACGAACCGGGTGATCGGTGATCGCGGACGCATGGGCAATCATGCCGTAACCGGTACCTGCATCATTGGAGTAAATCCCGCGGGCAACACCGTACTTGATCGCCTCACGGACAGTTGCACCGGCAAATCCGCCGAAAGCTGCCGTGGGAGAAAACGCGCTCTTAAAAATAAGCACGATCACTCCGGGGACTGCCTGGATATTGAGAATCAGCACGCCCAGCCCCATGATGATATACAGCACAGCCATAACCGGTACAGCCGTAGACATAACCTGGGAAATCCGCTTCAGGCCGCCCCAGATTGTCACAAGACAGGTCACTCCGATGACCGCAACCGTTATAATGGTAGGAACGCCAAAGGCCTCGCTGATAGAGCTGGTGACAGCCTCCGTCTGCACACAGCAGGTCCATGGACCCAGCAGGAAACAGAACACAGCCAGCGCCACTGCTCCCTTTTTCATACCAAAAGCATTCTTCAGTACAAATGAACGGTCACACACATATTCGTCCATGGACTTACTGTAATGCTCTCTGTAACGCTGGCCCAGAATAATCTCACAGGCTTTTGTGGACATACCAAAAAATGCGGAAAACCACATCCAGACTAATGCGCCGGGGCCGCCGCTGACGATAGCCGTCGCCACACCGGAAATATTACCGGTACCCACCGTATTGGCAAGAGCCGTACAGGCGGCTTTGAACCCGGAAATCGTACCGCTGCCTTCTCCCTCGCGGCCAATCTTTGCATATGTATTTTTAAAGTTAAAAATGATTTTTCTCTGGTAACGAAAACCGAAGCGGATGGAGAGCAGGATACCCAGTCCCACCAGTATAACAATCATCGGGGTACCCCACAGCAGATCATCCACCCAGTACAGCCAGTCAGTTAAGGCCTGCATACTTTATCCTCACATTCTTTTTTTCTTTTAAGTACTGATTTCTTGCAGAAACAACCTGCCGCACATGCTCATCTACGGTCGTGCAGCAGCCGCCCACGGCGTCCGCGCCGCAACGGTAATAATCCAACGCATATTCGCCAAAGCTTTTCGAGTCGCCCTGGCCATGCCAGGTTTTTGTGATCGGATCATATTCCTCGCCGCTGTTGGGATATACCGCAACAGGGAGTGTGGTTCCCCGCTTCAGCTCGCCAATCAGTTCTTCAATATATTCCGGTTTCGTACAGTTGACTCCAATCATTTTCAGGTGCGGATGATCAGCCGACAAAATTTTCGCACAGTCACGGATCCGGTCGCCCTCATTGATGTGTCTGCCGTCGCAGCAGGAAAAACTGATCCAGTAGTCAGCGCCCATCTCCTCAGCGATCTCAGCTTCGATCAGCGCTTCCTGCAGGGAAGGCTGTGTTTCAATCAGCAGAATATCCGCCCCGGCGTTCCACAAGATCTCCATTCGCTCCTGATGAAATGCCCTTAACTCTGCCTGATCAATGCCATATCTTCCGCGATATTCGGAGCCGTCCGCCAGATAAGCGCCATAGGGGCCGATCCCGGCCAGACACAGCGGATAACTGCGGCCGGACTGGCCGCCCTCAGCTTCCCACCACTCGTCCCTCGCTTCTAAAAAGATCGAAACACTCTTTGCAATCAGCTTCCTCGCCTCATCCCCGGTGTATCCGTTCTCCGTCAGTCCGGGGATCGTGGCCTGATAGCTGCAGGTGATGCCGCAGTCAGCTCCCGCCCGGAAATAATCCAGATGAACCTGTTTCACCAACTCCGGCGTCTCAGCGAGCGCTTTGGCGGTCCAAAGGCGGGAATTCAGATTCGCACCCAGCCTTTCCAACGCAGTAGACATGGAGCCGTCAATGACCATAAGCCCATTCCTTCGCAATATTTCATCCAATGTTACCCTCATTGTCTTTCTCCTCATTCGTGTTTACTCCCAGCTTTTCTGGTGTGATTTTTGAATTGTACCATCCGGGCCAGGATTTCGCAAGACAAATGGATGCGCAGACTTCCCACCCGCTCTTCAGTCCCATTTCTCTGCCTGCAGGAAATCACGAATATTGCAGGTCTATTCCGTTACACAAAGAAGGCTCTGATTATTTATACAATTCGTTGCGGACGAAACTTCAAAAAATCGCCCGAAACCAGGTGATAGCTTATGCCATGATAATCACCCTGGATGCTGTCATGAAAACGGCTCTCTCCATGGCAATGGGAATACACGACATGCTCCACCTGATACTGTTCTGCCATCCGCGTAAACGGGCTCTCCCTCTCGATCACGCTGGTCGGAGGATAGTGCAGAAACATAAGAAACTTCTGATAGCCATCCGCAAGCGCCGCATCAAAAGACTGCTGCAGTCTCGCGATTTCCCGCTCGACCAGCCTGTTCGCGTGCGCTTCCTTCTCTTCATCCCAGCCGACGATTCTTCCTCTTCGGTCCAGATAAAAAGGCCCCTCAAAAGTAAATCCTTTTGTCCCTACCAGCGCATAATCCTCATACGCGTAATAATTATTCTGCAAAAATGCAAGCCGCCCCTGATACTCTCTGTTCAGACTCTCTGTCTTTTTCGCATCCCAGAACATATCGTGATTGCCTCTTAACAGAATCTTTCGTCCCGGCAACACCTCAATGAAAGCCAGATCTTCCCGGCATTCTTCCAGTTTTCTTCCCCAGGAATGATCTCCCGTGATTACAAGCGTATCTTCCGCGCGGAGCAGTTGATTGCAGTTTTTCTGTATTTTTTCTTCGTGTTTTCTCCAGACCGTTCCAAACCGATCCATTGCCTTATCGGTCTGAAAAGAAAGGTGAAAATCTCCAATTGCGTATAATGCCATAGTTCCATGCCTTTCACAAGCGTTGAGGATAGCCGGATCCTGTCGGTCCTGAGTCCGGAATTGATGTCTTCATCTCCTGATATATCCGCATCCCTTTACCCGTGTGCCAATACCCCTGTAAACCGGGGAACCTGAAAATTCCGGCAGAACATTTCACATTTGCAAAGGAAGATAAAATAAATATTCTCCTCACGAAGGCGCAAAGTCTCATAATTTCCCTGACCTTTGGAAATGATCACTTCTGCATTCTCCCAGATTGCCCTTGCCTGCGGGGATAACTCCGGCAGCCAGGTCCCTGCAATTCCGTTGCCATTATCATACACCTCCGCTACCTTCTGCAGACCGATTTCCACCGCGTCATCCATCGTCATATCATTTAAAACAGGCTTTCCCCTTACCAGTACCTTTACACAAAGCTGAGGAAAGCGTTCCCGGATTACTTCCAGAAACAATTTATCCAGTACGCCTTCGCCCGCATTGTCCGTCAGAAACAGCAGATTCCGGGAATTTTTCAGATCCTGCTTTAACCTTTCCCAAATCTCACCCGTGATACAATTTTGTTCCACTTCTCTCAAAAGCTTCTCCAGATACTCCTCTTCCACGTTATCTACCGCAGAAAAATCAATATAATTACCCACCAGAGAATACTGCAGGGCTTTTAAAAGCGGGTCGTGCACACAGCGAATCTTCTCCCGTATTTCCTGTTCTTTTTTCAGCAAAAGCTGATTGTAATGAGACTTTTCCCCGGAATAGTCATGGATGCTGCCGAAAATATCCCTTCTCAGTTCGTTAATCTCCTGTAAAATTACCGGGGCGCATACCTCCCAGGATGCCCCGGCGAAAATTTTACACAGTCTCTGTAAGAATTCGAGCTTCTGCTCCTCTTTCGCATCCTCAGGAATCGCATTCAACTGCTGTCTGGCCAGACACTGAATGCATTCCGATCGTAATAATATACTCATAAAACCCGTCCTTTCAAGATATTGATAAATTGTACACTTATTCATCGACAGTATACACCTCGATAAACTGGAAGTTATCGATTTGTATGATTTTTTAACAGATAAGAACAGTTAAAGAAATGCAATATCAATCAGCTTATCAATATGCACCCGCATTACATCAATATAAGCAACGGGAACTGAAATTCCGTTGAAAGCTAAAGGAAGTTCGGTACATCCTAATACGATGGCCTCTGCCTTTTCTTCCTCAATCAATCTTTCTGCGATTGTCTTAAATTGCATCTGCGTATCGGGAGCGACAATCCCAAGTTCCAATTCAGATTCAATTTTATGTCCGATGTATTGCATCTCTTTACTATTCGGGGTGATTACCTCAATGCCAGATTTTAAAAAGGATTTTTGAAAGAAATCACCCTTCATGGTTGGATAAGTTCCTAACAACGCCACTCGCTTGTAGCCCTGAATTTTGGAGAATTCACATGCAGTATCCACAATGCTTACTAGTGGAATAGGAGACATCTCCTGTAACTGATCAAACACGATATGCGGTGTAATACCTGTTAAAGCACCGTATTTCACTCCTGCTGCTGCCAGATTATTGATCCCCGCTAAAAGATATTCAGTCAGCCCTTCATAGTTTCCTTCTTCGCAAAAGTTAAGCACATCAAACACGCTCAAACTTTCAATCGTTAGATT
>JAJQCB010000134.1 GCA_021203005.1 Clostridiales bacterium
AACAGCGACATCCTGAATCTTGATGCAGAGCAGATCGCCGTGGTGAGAAGTCTGGTATAACCATTTGCTTTCAGACAATCCCTGTTTCGTTGCCTTCACGGGAGGCAGGAAACAGGGATTTTTACCCCTTTTTTGAAGTGTGAAGGTGGCAGCTTTACTGGAGATCGTTTTTCACGTTTTCAGTTTTTCTTTCGTCTCAGAGATCGCCTCAGTGAGGAGTTCCTGTTTCTTTTGTCAGCGAGTCTCGCATATTTGCAAAATCATTTCTACTTTCCATATACATATCATTGACCATGCCGATGGAATAAAGGTTGCCACAGGTGGAACGGAAGCGGCTGTAGCAACAGAAAATGGTTGATAGAATAAGAAAAACCCGAGCTATTATAGAATGAACCTATAGCCAGATATAAAAAGACCGTATAATTGGTCGAGGCAAAGTGTATTGACAGCTTTACGGAATGAAATTATAATTTGCATTATTCCGAGCGGAATAGTATAAATTTGAGCTGAGCCAGAGTATGATTCAGATAAAAGAAGGCAACAATGGTTTTTTGTTATAAACATTGGAACAAAGTTGTTCCTATTTTTGGGGAAAAAGCATAAAAACGCTTGACAGTGCACACAGTCGGATGTAGAATGTATACAAAAAGAAAGGAGCGTGTTATGAAGACTATATCGATTCCGTATTATACTTCATCCATGGTTCTGCATGTGGATGAGGCGAACCTGAAGGCAGTTGTTTATGCAAAGACGGATGAGTACCATACCGAACTGTCTGAGAGACAGTTGGTGGAGCATGCACTGGCTAATCCGATTGGTACACCGGGCCTGAGTGAGCTGGCAGCCGGAAAAGACACCGTTGTGATTGTTACATCCGATCATACAAGGGCAGTTCCGAGTAAACTGACGCTTCCGATTTTGTTAAAGGAAATCAGAAAGGGGAATCCCGATGCAAAGATTACGATTCTGATTGCGACCGGGCTGCATCGGGCGACGACCGAAGAAGAACAGCGCAGAATGTTCGGTGATCCGATCGTAGATTCTGAAAAGATTGTAGTGAATGAAGCCTTTAAAGAAGATGATTTTGAATTTGTACAGGTTCTTCCATCCGGTGCGGAGCTGTGGGTGAATAAGGTTGCGCTTCATTGTGATCTGCTGATTACAGAAGGGTTTATTGAGCCTCATTTCTTTGCCGGTTTTTCCGGAGGGCGTAAGAGCATTCTGCCGGGTATCTGCAATGCAGCGACTGTAAATGAAAATCATTCTTATAAGGCAATTGCAAGTCCCTATTCCACGACCGGTGTTCTGGAGCATAACCCGATTCACGAAGATATGATCTGTGCGGCCCGGGCAGTGAATGTTCAGTTTATTCTGAATGTCGCGCTGAACAGTGAAAAAAAGGTGATCGGTGCGTTTGCGGGCGATCTGGAACTGGCGCATGAAGAGGGCGTTGCATTTGTCCGCGGGCTGGCGCAGTCTCCCGGTGTGACCGGGGATATCGTTATCACATCCAACGGCGGTTATCCGTTGGATCAGAACCTGTATCAGAGCCCGAAGGCAGTGGCGACAGCGGAAGCCTGCTGCAGAGAGGGTGGAGTCATTATCATGTGTGCTTCCTGCGTGGATGGCATGGGCGGCACTCATTTTGAAAAGCTGATTACACGGGGGACCGTCGATGAGATTGATGAATATCTGTCCAAAATTCCGCCCAGGGAGACGATTCCGGAACAGTGGTGCGCACAGATTTACGCGCGGATTCTGAAAAAGCATAAGGTAATTATTGTGACGACCTTCCTTGACCATGATATGGTTCGTAAGGCAAACATGATTCCGGCATCCTCACCGGATGAAGCGCTGGCCATGGCGTATGAGATGATGGGGAAGGATGCGCAGGTTGTTGTTATCCCGGACGGGGTTGCCGTGCTTGCAGTAAAAGAATGAGGAGGGTTGTACAGTGGAGATGAGTCTTGCATTAAAAGTAGATGATCTGGATAATGTGGCAACCATTTTCGCCAATGGAATCACAGACGGGACGGTGGTCTGCGTTCGCGATAAAAAAGGAAACGAAGAAGAGATTGCGGTACACGGAGATGTACCGTATGGACATAAGATCGCATTGGTGGATATGAAAAAAGGCGAGCACATCATGAAATATGGCGAGTGTATCGGCGCAGCCAGCATGGAGATCAAAAAGGGAGATTATGTGCACATACATAATCTGGAAGCTTTGCGAGGCAGAGGCGATCTGAAAGGAGAGGGGAAGGCATGAGTGAGTATACATTTCAGGGATATCGCCGCGCGAATGGGAAGTTTGGTTCTCGCAATCTGGTCGCAGTCATTCCCAGTGTAATCTGTGCCAATGACGTTGGCCAGGCGATCTGCCGTCAGGTGCAGGGAACCATCGGATATTTCCATCATCAGGGCTGTTGCCAGCTGCCGATGGACCTGAAGCGTGTTACGGATACGCTTTCGAACCTGGGTCAGAGCCCTAACGTCGGAGCAGCGCTGATCGTCAGCCTCGGCTGTGAGGGGACAGACCATGAGCGCATGGCGGAAGAAATCCGCGCAGCAGGAAAGCCGGTGGAAGTCATTCGCATTCAGGAACTGGGCGGTACATCACGCGCCATTCAGGCCGGCATTGATGCCGCACAGCGGATGGTTCAGGAAATTTCCGGCCAGCAGAGAGAAACCGTAGATATTTCCAATGTTATCATGGCGATCAAGTGCGGTGCGTCGGATACGACTTCCGGTATGGCGTCCAACTGCGTGATCGGATATGTGGCGGATAAGCTGGTTGATCTCGGCGCGACGGTGGTATTCGGTGAGACGACAGAATTCCTTGGCGGAGAACACATTCTGGCCAGACGGGCGGTAGGAGGAGAAAACGGCCCGGTTGGGCAGAAAATATATGAGATCGTACAGCGGATGGAAGATCGTGCGAAGTCTGTAGGAGAGGATATGCGCGGCGGACAGCCGACCCCGGGCAATATTGCGGGTGGGCTTTCCAGCATCGAAGAAAAGAGTCTTGGGGCAATTGTAAAATCCGGACATCGTCCGATTCAGGGAGTGTTGGAATACTGCGACCGTATCGATGGTCAAAAGGGTCTCTGGATTAAGGATGCGCCGGGACGTGAACCGGAAATCCTGACCGGAATGGCTGCGACGGGCGCACAGTTCATGATGTTTTCAACAGGCAGAGGGGCACCGCAGGGATTCCCGTCCATGCCGGTCATTAAAGTGTGCGGAAATCCGAATACCTATGAGAGGATGGAACATGACATGGATTTGAATGCCGGCCGCATCATCACAGGCGAGAAGACGATTGAAGAAGTGGGGGAGGAAGCGTTCCGCCTGCTGCTGGAAGTGCTTTCTGGAAAAATGACGAAAAATGAGGCCCTGGGATATTACGGCTCAATGGATATATTCTGTCTTGGTCCGGTTATTTAAGTATCGTGCCTGTGGCAGTGGAGCGGCAGAGCTTTGTATTTCATGCTTTTTCGGACAGCTACACGGAAAGCAGGAGATAAAAGGGGGGAGAGTATGTGTTGCGGACAATGGGAAATAAGCAAATTTTGTTTCCCGATCATTAATGGAAGGGAGTTGTAATATTATGTTGAGTCCGGTATTAGCTATGTTGGTTGGAATCATCGCCATGTTTGTACTGATTATCTGTACAAAGATGCATGCATTTCCGTCGCTGATCATCAGTGCGATTCTGATTGCTGTTCTGGCAATGCCGTTTGAGGGCGTTTCCTCTCTGACTGGATGTATCAGTATCGTAACCAGCGGATTTGGATCGACCATGACCAGTATTGGAGTTGTCATTGGCTTTGGCTGCATCATGGGTGTTTTTCTGGAGAAGAGCGGCGCGGCAAAGAGGATGGCGTTGACGATTTTGAAACTTGTTGGTGTGAAAAACTGTGACGTAGTCCTGGGTCTGACAGGTTTTATCGTTTCCATTCCGGTATTCTGCGATTCGGGTTTTGTTATTTTGTCCTCCATCGCAAAGGAATTTTCCCGCCTGACCAAGAAATCCATGGTATGGCTCGGCGGTATTCTTGGCATGGGCCTTTATATCACTCACTTTATGGTTCCTCCGACTCCCGGACCGCTGGCGGTTGTCAGTACATTCCAGGAAAACGGATATAACCTGGATCTTGGCCTTTATATTATCTTCGGTATACTGATCTCGATTCCGCTGTTCATTTTTTCAGTGTTTCTTTTCCGGTATTTTGGAAAGAAATATCCGGATCTGGTTGTTCCGAACGAGATTGACCGATCACAGTATACGAAAGCACAGCTGGTTGTACTTGACAGAATTACGGCGAAACAGCAGAGGAATGAAGATTTGACAACAGAAGATTTCAGTGAACTTCTGTCGGCGGAGAAGCTTCCGAGTGCGGGCCTGTCCTTTGCGACATTGCTTGTCCCGATTTTCCTGATCTTTGCAAACACCATTGTGGGACAGATCAGCTCATTGAGCGGCACCACATTTGCAAGTATTGTTTCTTTCTTTGGGCAGCCGGTTATGGCTCTGTTTGTATCCATCTGTATGGGAGCCTTCCTGCTTTGTGGAGAATATGATAAGAAGACCTGTGTGGATATGATGCAGGATGCCTGCCGTGATGCAGGTCCGATCGTATTCATCACTGCGGCGGGCGGAGCACTTGGTGCTGTGATTAAAGCCACTGGTGCTGCCACGATCATGGCAAACGGTATCGTAGCGGCTGGTATTCCGGGGGTTCTGGTTCCCATCATTATCGGTGTCGTTATGAGATTCCCGCAGGGCTCCGGAACGACGGCAATGATCACTGGTTCAGCTATCATTGCTCCGATGGTCAGCATTCTTGGCATTAACCCGTATATCGCGGCAATGGCACTGTGCCTGACAACCATGTGCCCGAGTTTCCTGAACGATTCTTACTTCCACGTTGTAACCAATTTTTCTGGTATGGATATCAATACCAGCCTGAAGACATGGACCATTGGTTCCATTCTGGTTCCGGCATTTGGATCGGTGATTTTCATTATCCTGTCACTGTTTATCCATTGATCAGGCAGCATGAAAACAAGAAATACGAGTAGCTGAAAAAACGGCTGTATCCGGGATTGTTTCCGGATACAGCCGTTCTTTTCAGTCATCGGCTAGGCGGATGGTATGGATTTCTGGGGGAGCTGATCAAAGTTGTTGAGGATACTGTCTTTTGCAAGAAGAAGGTGTTCTCGGTTGATACGGGCCGCTTCCTCACCGTTTCCTTCTAGAATATTCTGGATGATTTGTGTATGTTCCGTGAGGGAATCGTCAAAACGTCGTTTGGACTGCAGAGAAAAGCGACGGAATTGGGATACCATGGCGGCGATGCGGTCATACGTGCTGATAAGAAGACTGTTACCACTCAGGGTTATGATTGTATTGTGCAGCTGAGCGTCGATCCTGATATAACATTGCAGATCGTTGTTGTTATAGCACGTTTTAAAATCTGCCGAATATGAGAGAAGCTCCTGCCTGATTTCCGGAGTCAGATATTTACTGGAGTTTGTAATCGCATATGATTCAAGCAAAGTGCGGAGTTCATAAATATCATCAATATCTTTTGGAGAATAGTCTTTTACATAGGTGCCTCGATTCGGGTGTTCAACGACAAGACCTTCGGTCGCAAGCTGACGCAGAGCCTCACGGATGGGGCTACGAGAGACGGAGAGATTTTTGGACAGCTCAATCTCATAAATTTGCTGTCCGGGTGCATAGACTCCGTTGCAGATATCGTCTCTTAAAATCTGATACACCTGTTGCTTGATGGTGACGACCTGTCTGGATTTATCCATATCGCTTTTTTGCTCCTTCTTTGGCAGACAAAACAGCACAGCAACTGCCCATGTAGCCGGGGCTTCGGGGTTTTACCTGTCTGTTTCGGCCTTTTCAAAAAGTATATCATAAAAAAGTTCTCTGGTAAAAGGGAAATAACATAATTCCTGTTGAATTTATTGTATTTGGAAATAAATTTTTAAAATTAGCACTCGCCTCTTGACAGTGCTAACAATATGTGCTATATTACACATAGAACAAAGAGAACAA
>JAJQCB010000143.1 GCA_021203005.1 Clostridiales bacterium
GGTTTTTATAGGTTTTAGACACTAAAAACAGGGTAGTTTTTGACACTACCAACAATATTCGGGAGGTTTCAGATATGAAAAACACAGTGATTACCATCGGAAGAGAGTATGGCAGCGGAGGACTTGAAATCGGCAGAAAGCTGGCCGAAAAACTCGGAATCAAGTGCTATGACAAAGAATTACTGACCATAGTAGCGCAGGATAGCGGCTTTTGTGAGGAAGTGATAAAGAAAAATGACGAGCATAACGGCAGTTTCCTGTATTCTCTTGTGACAGATACATATTCCCCCAGCGGCTATGGAATGGGAAATTATTTTAACGATCTTCCTCTGAATCATAAAGTCTTTCTGGCGCAGTTTGACACAATCCGAAAGCTGGCCGCACAGGAATCCTGCATTATTGTCGGACGTTGCGCCGATTACGCGCTGAAAGATACCGCGGAATGCATCAGTGTTTTTATCCATGCCGATATGGATTTCCGTATTCCACGGGTAAAGGCAGACAATCCGGATAAGAATTTCCGCGATGATAATAAAGTGATGGATTACATCAACAGGATTGATCGGAAACGCGCAAACTATTATAATTATTTTTCGAATAAAAAATGGGCGGATGCAAGAAGCTATGATCTGTCGATCAGCAGCTCCAGACGAGGGATTGATGAAGCGGTGGATGTGATTGCGGAGTATGTGAAACGATTCCAGTGATACCCAACTATTCGCAAAAGACAGCTTTAACGAATAGTTGCCCCAGCAACTAATTCGTTAAAGCTGGGGTTTTATAATTGTGCGGAATCCAGCACTATGGTAAACGGTCCATCGTTTTCCAGGTCTACTTTCATATAGGCTCCAAAGCTCCCCGTTTCTACTACAGGTATCTCTTTTTTACACTCTGCTATGATGTACTCATACAAATCATTAGCCAGCTGAGGATTCCCGGCATTGATAAATGACGGACGGTTTCCTTTTTTACAGTCTGCATATAGCGTAAACTGGGAAACTAACAATAATTCCCCTTGCACGTCATGCAGGGATAAATTGGTTTTTCCGTTTTCATCTTCAAAAATCCTCATTTTCAATAATTTTTTGATCATTTTGTCAGCGGTTTCTTTTGTATCTTCCTGAGATATGCCGATCAGAACCAGAAAGCCGCGGCTGATCTGTGCAATTTTGTTTTTCTCTACAGTAACGGATGCATGATTCACACGCTGAATTACAAATCTCATACTATAAGTTCTCCTTTGATCTTTGTTTTCTGATGTTTTATTTTGTTATATTAATTCAGATATACAGATATAAAATCGTATCGAATCTGTTTTCGCGAATAGTTTGATTTTTATGTATTCCATGTTATAATAGGTATATGATTTTACGAATTCTGTTCCATTGCGTAAGTTGAAAAAAATGTCTTATTATATTTCGGATTGCTGCACAGCATTTCTCTATGTAAGATAACCCTATGTAAGGTAAATGTCCTTATGTAAAAAAGAAAGGATTGATCTAATGAAAGAACGCGCCTATCATGAAACCGTGAATATCGAAAACGAATTAAAATTAAGGGAATTAACCCGTGAACTGCCCCATTTTTGCAGGGAGTATTTTATCGGTATCACACCATCCACTTCCTCCAGGACCCGGATTGCCTACGCCTATGACCTGAATGTGTTTTTTCATTTTTTAAAAGAAAACAACCCGTCACTGGCAAATATGGAGATCACAGACTTCCCTATTTCAATTCTGGAACAGATTACTCCTGCTGATATTGAGGAATACCTGCAGTATCTGAGATATTATACCAGCAACGGAACGGAACACACGAACGATGAGCGCGGCCAGATGCGGAAGCTCTCTACCCTCCGCAGCTTTTATAACTATTTCTTCCGGAAAGAAATTATCGAAAAAAATCCCGCTGCCCTTGTGCAGATGCCGAAGCGGCACGAAAAAGATATCGTTCGTCTGGATATCGATGAGGTCGCTATCCTGCTGGATGAGGCCGAATCCGGGGAGAAACTGACTGCCAGGCAGAAAGTATACCATGAGAAGACAAAAAAGCGCGATATGGCCATTCTGACGCTTCTGCTGGGTACTGGTATCCGTGTCTCAGAATGTGTCGGCCTGGACATCAACGATATCGACCCGAAAAACAACGGGATTAAGATCCATCGCAAAGGCGGAAAGGAAATGGTTGTTTACTTTGGCGACGAGGTGGCGGATGCTCTGGATGATTACCTGGACGAGCGTCTGCTGATCAAACCGCAGGAAGGAAGCACGGAGGCACTTTTTCTGTCTCTGCAGAACCGGAGAATCAGCGTCCGTTCCGTGGAAAATCTGGTCAAAAAATATTCCAGACTGGTAACAACGGTAAAAAATATCACACCGCACAAACTGCGGAGCACATACGGCACAAATCTGTACCAGGAAACCGGGGATATTTACCTGGTAGCCGACGTACTGGGTCACTCGGACGTCAATACAACGAGGCGGCATTACGCTGCACAGGCGGATGAACGGCGCAGAATGGCTGCCAAAAGCGTAACTCTGCGGGAAAAACATAAGCCGGATGCAGAATAATCACATAGAAAAAAGTGTCGCACAGCTTCCACATCGTTATTATCAGATTACAGGAAGCGGAAAACACCGATCACCTTTCCCAGTATGTCCACCTCATTTACAATAATCGGATCCATGAAATCATTTTCCGGCTGGAGGCGGAAAAATCCGTCTTCCTTATAAAATGTCTTGACTGTAGCGGAATCATCCACGAGAGCTACCACGATCTCTCCGTTTCTTGCTGTCTGCTGCTGTTGTACAAGTATCATATCACCGTCAAAAATCCCGACATTGATCATACTCTCTCCTCTTACTTTCAGCATAAACGTCTGCACATTCGGCATATATTCCGTCGGTATCGGAAAATAATTGTCAATATTCTGTGTGGCAAGAATCGGCTCCCCGGCAGCCACCTGCCCGACAACCGGCACGTTCACAACCTCTCTGCGTGTCAGATTGAAAGAATCGTCCACAATCTCAATGGCGCGGGGCTTTGTCGGATCACGCCGGATATAACCATTCTTTTCCAGGGTTTCAAGGTGCGCGTGTACCGATGAGGTAGACTTTAAGTGTACCGCTTCACATATTTCCCGAACAGCCGGCGGATATCCTTTTGCCAGAATCTCTGATTTGATAAATTCTAAAATCTCCGATTGTTTTGAACTGATTTTTCCCTTTGAAGCCATGAATTGTACTCTCCTGCTTATAAGATTTTCTGTAGGTCTTTTCTCCTGAAGATATGGTAACATATTTTATCCCGGAATGCAAACATATATTCCGAAAATATGTTCGCTTTTTCTCTTGACAATCGAACAGATGTTTTGTATAATCAATACACAGATGCAAACAAATGTTCCCCTCCCTGAGAGATTGAGAGAAGCAAAGGAGTTGATTGAATGCACGCATATATGAAAAAAAATGAGAGAAAAGCCAGAATCACACAATATATTATCCTTATCCTGGCGGGAATCCTGGTTGCGGTTTTCATTCTCGCTGCAGGCGGAAGCCGTCTTCGGTCTCATCAGGTGCAGGCGTCCGATGTTTACTCAGAGACTACATTGTATAAATCAGTATATGTGAAGGCCGGTGATACCCTCTGGACGATTGCTGATACTTATATGGATGAAAGTTATGAGGACAAAGCGGAATATATCGATGAGATTATGGAGATTAATCATATCTCCGGGAATTCCCTGCAGGCAGGGTCATACATTATCGTTCCCTATACGGCATCTGTCAGATAAAAGTACGGTATCGTTTTGCGTGAAATACTTTGCGGACAGTTTTTGTAACTGCCCGCAATTTTGCATTCATTATCTGATTTGATGTTTTAAAGATCTTTTTAAAGGTCTTCCATGGAAATGCTTTTTCCGTCCTGCCAGATTCGCTCGAGGTCATAGAACAATCTGTCCTCCCTGGAAAACAGATGAACTATAATATCCTTATAATCCATCAGAACCCAGCTTGAACGCTGGTTGCCTTCGATTCTCGCCTTATATGGACCTGCTTTATAAAGTGCCTCATCCACAGCATCCATCATGGCCTGAAGCTGATTTGGATTAGATGCACTGGCAATTACAAAATAATCTGCAATTACAGATACTTCACTGATATCAATCACACGGATATCCTCCGCCTGCTTTGAATCAAAAGCCTTACAGGCTGTTTTTGCCATTTCTCTTGAAATATGATTTATCAATTCTTATTTCTCCTTTATCATATGATGTCTGCAAAACAGTTGTTTTTATCAATCACTATTCAGATAGTGAACAGATCTGTCTGTAATATTGATAGGTTTCTATGGTTGTGGAATCCAGGCAGGTATTTTTCCTGCTGTTCAGATAATCTACGGTATCCTTTAAAATACGATACGCAGTTTGCGTCAGATCCTTTTCCGCCAGCTTTCTCAATTCCTTCAGGTGCGGCGCCTGATCTCTTCCCGGCTCAATATAATCTGATACAAACAGAATCAGGTCTAAAAGATTCATAGCCGGTACGCCGGTGGTATGCACCGCAATGGCATGCAAAATTTCCTCATCGTCAACGCCGTATTTTTCCCTTGCCAGAATCGCGCCGCATTTTGCATGTAACAGGGATGGATTATCCAATTCCACCTGTTTGATCGGGACGTTGCGTGCGAGACACAGATCTATCTTATCCTGATCAGATAAGTGCTTGGCACAATCGTGGAGCAGGGCTGCATACTTCACTTTTTTTTCGTTGTAATGGTAGATTTCGGCTAGATGTACCGCAGTTTTCACAACTCCCATGGTATGAACATATCTGGACGGTTTTAGTGTTTTCTTTAAGTCTGTCTGAATTTCCTTGTATTTCATAATAATTCTTTAAGCTTAGCGCTGTCACGATATTAGATTGATTCTGTTTTTCCTTTTACAAATGAGGAAGATACAGCTGATTTTCCCGAATATACTGTCTGACAGAATCCGGAACCAGATAGCGTATGGTCTCTTCGCGGCTGATCCTGTCCCGGATATCCCGGCTTGATACATTAAATGCCGGCGTATCCAAACGGTGAATCTCTCCTCCAAACCGGTCTGTCAGGGCTGTAATCTGTTCATCAACTCTTATCTCATCCAGATCATCCCGCACAGCGGCAAGAATCACTGCCTCCCGGCAGATCAGATCGGGACGTCTCCACATAGAAAAATCAAAGAGGGAATCTGCACCCAGTATAAAATAAAACTGCGTATCCGGAAATTCTTCATGAAACCTCCGGAGCGTCTCATACGTATAATTGACAGATGTGCTTTCCGTCTCCCGATAGGAAATGGAAAACCGTGGATTATCCGCAATCGCCATTTCTACCATGCGGCAGCGATGTCTGCTCATATCCTCTCCCGTATATTCTTTATGCGGCGTATGCCCTGTCGGAAGAAAAATCACCTGCTCAAGTTTAAACTGTTCACATGCGTTTTCCGCAATCATGAGATGACCATAGTGAACCGGGTTAAATGTACCGCCGAAAATACCGACCCTGCGAGTTTCTGAAGTCACTTTTCTCTCCTTTTATCTGATGCCGGCAGAATAATCTTCGGCTGCTCTTTATCCGGCCGGTACAGAACAAATTTTCTCCCGATCACTTGGACAACCTGTGAGCGGGTACGCTCTGCAACGGTTTCTGCAATTGTCCGGGGATCATCAGCACAATTTTTTAAAACAGAAATCTTAATCAATTCTCTTGTGTGAAAAGCTTCTTCAATCGCAGCCACATTTTCCGGTGTTACACTGTCCTTTCCAATCTGCGAAATCGAATTCAGATTTACAGCAATACTTTTTAAATAAGCTCTTTGTTTACTGGTCAGTTTACTCGTCATAAATAATATGAATATCCTCCTTGCTTTAATCACTGTTAAATATATTCTGGCTGAGTCTGATAACACCTTATTTTACACTGCCAGGATTAAAAAGTAAATTATTATTGTAAAAAAATGTCAATCCTGTAAATATAAAAACAAATGCCAATCCCTATATAG
>JAJQCB010000306.1 GCA_021203005.1 Clostridiales bacterium
CACAATTTTCAGCCCTTGTTATAATCATATATTATTTTGTGTAAATAATCAACCGCTTTTTGTAAAATCTTTTTCAATTTTTTCACAAAATCATTCTTCCGGCACCGTTTGCTGATCAACAGGGATATCTGTCAGCTCATTTTGCTTAAAATAAACGTCGGTATCCGAATCGCTCCATATATCGAGATGCAGCGTCCCCGTCTGTCCCTCGATCTGAGGGAAAATCTGATCCATGCGCTGAATCTTTTCATTCAGATACTCGCCGGCGCCCAAATCTACCTGAACGGAACCGTAGCTGAGCAGAATATCGCTGTCCTGTACATAGATATTCTCCGGAACACGCTCATATTTTGTCAGAAGCTGCGTCAGCGTCAGCAACGTCTTTAAAATTCTGCTGTCCTCCAGATCCAGCTTTTCATACAGAACCGCCTCCGACACATCCAGGCCGACTATTTTCATCGTATTTTCGATCACATTGGTAGACAACTCCACCACGAAACCATCCTGGTCAAAATACGCGTTCTGTCCCAGAGAGGGGATATATACGTAGCCGAGAATACTTTTTTCCGTCACCTCAATCTCCAGGGCTGACGGAGATTTCAATGTAATACGGATCGAATCGACAAACGGAATCTCCTCCTGCTTCTGAAATTTGTTCTTCAGAACCACATACAGGGAATTCCAGGAATATTCATCATTCAGCGCCCAGGTCTCAATCTGCTCATCTGAGTAAATCTCATTGCCCATCACTTCCACTTCTTTCACTACAAATACTTTCCAGACCATGATCACGGCCAGGGCAATGACCAGTACGAGAACCGGCAGTACTGTGGAAAGAACCCGGCGGCGTCTCTGTTTTTTTCTTTTTTTTCGCATGACTCGTTCTTTTATTACTACTCATCTCCTGTCTGGCGCAGCCCGTGTTCTCTTCTCACTGCGTCGGATAATCAGAATCCAGACGGATTCCTCTGGACGCAGACAGAACCAGCCCCATCTCCGCCAGCAATATAATCATGGAGGATCCGCCGTAGCTGATAAACGGCAGGATTACGCCCGTATTCGGCATGGAATTTGTTACCACCGCCAGATTCAAGATTACCTGAAGCGAAATATGCGATAACACCCCCACCACAAGCATGGATCCGAAGAGATCGGCCGCATTGTTCGCGATCACCATAAAACGCCAGATCAGCAGGACAAACAACAGGATTACGCAGATCGCGCCGAAAAGTCCGAGTTCCTCGCAGATAATCGAAAAAATAAAATCATTCTGCGCCTCCGGCACATAGCCCAGCTTCTGGATACTGGAGCCCAGTCCCTTTCCGAACAGTCCGCCGGAACCGATGGTGTAAAGCCCCTGCAGCGTCTGGTACGATTCGTCCGGATAATCCTCCGGATGCAGCCACGCCATAATACGGTCGCTCCGGTAGGACTGTGTCAGGATAAAGATCGCTCCCATCGCCACCACCAGAATTCCCAGCACAAGGAAATGCGAGTATTTCGGGCTCGCCACAAACATCATGAGGACACAGATGCCGGCGACAATGATTGCCGTGCTCAGGTTGCTGACCGCAATCGCCGCGATAATCGGCGCCACACGTATCAGTATTTTTAAAATCGTTTTAAAATCCTTAATCTGCTTCGGCATTCTGCTTAGGACAGCCGCCAGGTAAATGATCACCGCCACCTTTGCGATCTCAGAAGGCTGGAACGAGATCGGCCCGATCTCCAGCCACCTCTGGGAACCGTTGGCGTCACTTCCCGCCACGATAACCGCCAGGCACAGCAGAAAAGATACCGCATAAACGCCGCGGCTGACCCAGAGTTTCTTCCACCACTGATAAGGAATTGCTGTCGTAAACGACATGCACACCAGACCGATGAGGATATTTCTCATCTGATGCCGGAGATAATAAGTCGCGTCGCCAAACTCGCTCTGTGCCTCGTACGCGCTGACACTGTAAAGCATCACCAGTCCGAAACCAAGCAGAAAGATAATCAGAAACAGCAGACTGTAATCAAAAAATTTTTTTTGTTTTTCTTTCTTGCGGCGACCGCTCATCGACAGCAACACCTCCCGGGCATACACATCAGCAACTTCCTCTTCTTATCCTTATCGTCTGTCACTCTTCCAGTGCATGGACCATTTCCTTAAACATTTTCCCTCTGACCTCATAATTCGGAAACATCCCCCAGCTTGCACAGGCCGGGGAAAGCAAAACCGCATCGCCGGTCTCCGCCTTCTCATAGCAGAGGTCAACTGCCTCCTGCAGGGTGTCTGCGAACACATAATCCGTAAATCCGCAGTTTTTCGCCTCCGCGGCAATTTTCTCTCTGGTCTGTCCGATGAGAACCAAAAGCTTTACTTTGCCGTCAAAGCTTTCAATCCACTCTTTGTAAGTGGAATTTTTGTCATAACCGCCGCCGATCAGACAGGTAGGACGATCCATGGCCTGGATTCCCTTGATCGCCGCATCCGGATTGGTGCCCTTGGAATCGTTATAAAAACGTACGCCGCGCTTTTCCGCCACATACTCAATCCGGTGCTCCACTGCCTGGAATGTCCGCAAAGTCTCCCGGATTTTCTCCATCGGCACACCGACGCTGAGCGCCATCGCCGCGGCGGCCATCACATTTTCATAATTATGTCTGCCGAGAATATTTAAATCATCGGTAGAAATGACCGTCTCCGTCTTCCCGCCCATAGCACAGACAATCTGACTGCCATCCAGGTATAATCCCTCATCCAGCTTTTGCAGACTGCTGAAATACACAACGCGGGCGCGGATCTCATCCGCCCTCTCCCGCAGGATCTCATCCTCGTAATTTAACACACAGACCTGATCTTCCGTCTGGTTTTTCGTAATGGCAAGCTTTGCCGCAATATAATTTTCCATCGTGTGATGACGGTTTAAGTGGTCCGGCGTGATGTTCAGCACCGCCGAAACCTGCGGGCAGAATGAATCCACCGTCTCCAGCTGGAAGCTGCTGATCTCCGCCACCGTAACAGTCTCATCTGTCGTATCATCCGCCACACTGGTATAGGGAATGCCGATATTGCCGACCACCTTCACGCTGTCGTAATAATTTTTCATAATCTCTCCCAGAAGGGAAGTCGTCGTCGTCTTTCCGTTGGTGCCGGTGACAGCCAGAACTTTTCCCTTGGAACAGCGGTATGCCAGTTCCACCTCGCCCCAGATGGGAATACCTGCCTCTTTAAATCCGCACACCAGAGGAAGATCCGTGGGTACGCCGGGACTTAAAACTACCAGTTCCGGCGCAGCCGCAGCCTCCGCCGGCAGTTCTCCCGTATATAATGTCACCGCGGACGCGGAAGGGAACTCTCCCAGGATCCGCTCCCGGTCCAGATCCTGATTTCCGTCAAACAGAATTACCTGTGCCTGCCGGTTCAGCAATAATTTCGCAGCGGCAATTCCGCTGATTCCCGTTCCAAATACCAGAATTTTTTTCCCTGAAAAATCCATCGTGTCCTCCTGTAATCTACGTTTATCTTATATGTCTCTTATCTTATCAGAGCCCCAGAAATGCCACCAGACAGAGAAGCGCAGTGACAATGGAAAAAACAGCCACCACTCTCGTCTCGGACCATCCGCACAGTTCAAAATGATGGTGGATCGGCGCCATTTTAAAGAAACGCTTTCCCCCGGTCCGTTTAAAATAGGTGACCTGGATCATAACCGACAGAATCTCCACCCAGTAAATCAGACCGACTATCAATATAAAAATCGGCATCTGCAGCATATAAGCGGTTGAAGCCACAAACCCTCCCAGCGCAAGGGAGCCCGTATCCCCCATAAAAACGCTGGCGGGATAGACATTGAACAGCAGAAATCCCAGAAGCGCTCCCACAACCGCGCAGGTGATGGGCGCAATCCCGCAAGAATTCCCCACCGCTACCACGGAAAAGAAAGTGGCCACCAGAATCGTCACGCTGGAGGCGAGTCCGTCCAGCCCATCCGTAAAATTCACCCCGTTTACCGTGCCGATCACTGCCAGGAACAACACCGGTATGGCAAGCCATGACAGGGAAAGATACTTCCCTCCCGAAAACGGGATCAGCATGGTCAGCGGCACCTCATGGCGCACCAGATAAAAAGCAAACACTGCCGTCACCACAATCTCCAGCAGCATCTTCTGCTTCGGCAGAAGTCCATCTGAACGCCGCAGCACTACTTTTAAATAATCATCCAGAAATCCGATGATGCCGAAGCCCACTGTCACAAAAAGGATCGGTACGATCAACGGATAATCCTTCACATAAAACAGCGAAGTCACCACAATTGCGATCAAAATCATAATGCCGCCCATCGTCGGCGTGCCGTTTTTTTTCTGATGGGACTCTAATTCTTCCCGTTCTGTATTTCCCACTTTTAATCTTCTCAGTACCGGAATTAAAACAGGTCCGAGGATTGCTGTGATCGCAAAGGCGATCAATACCGGAAGGATTACCTGATACGTCATTTTTTACCTCTTCTCTCTATGGTATGTCTGCAGCTATTCAGGACAGTACTTCGCATTTGCTGCGAAATACGTATGTCTCAGTCAATATCATAACAGTTGTAAATTATATCCCTTTTCTGTCCGCTTTTCAAGACGGTATTGCCGCACAGAATGAATTTCCGGAACAGAAAGTCAATGGTTACCCTTTCTACTGCTCACGGCATCATTTCTACTCCCAGATACGGCAGCACATCTTCAAATATTTCCTGCATCACCGGCGCCGCGATTGTTCCTCCATAGTACGTCCCCTGAGGATTGTAGATCACCACCAGCCCGATGACCTGCGGATCGTCCGCCGGTGCAAACGCAAGGAACGAGGAAATATATTTATTCTCGCTGCGCGGGAGAGTCTGGGATGTGGCCGTCTTTCCGCCGACGGAATATCCCTCGACAGCGCCGTTTTTCCCGGTACCCTCCGAGACCACTTTCTCCAGAAGATACTGCAGCGTCTCAGAGGTCTCACCGCTTACGATCTCCTCTTCCTCCTCATAGGAAAATGTCTCGACCACTTCCCCGTCCGCGTCCTCCACCCGGACGCCGAAATGCGGTGTGATCCGCGTGCCGCCGTTGATCAGGGAGGATACTGTCGTAATCAGCTGCAGCGGCGTAATCTGAAATGACTGGCCAAAGGAGACCGTAGCCAGTTCCACCTGCCCGATGGCATCCTCCGCATGCATGATCGTGGAAGCCTCCCCCGGCAGATCCACCCCCGTTTTTTCCAGAAGGCCGAACTGCTCAAAGTAATCATAAAAAGTTGAAGCCCCCAGCCGAAGCCCCAGCTCGATAAACACCGGATTGCAGGAATTCATGATGGCTTCCGTAAACGTCTCCGACCCGTGCCCCGCCGTCTTGTGGCAGCGGATTTTACGGTCCTCCACCAGCTTATATCCGGGACAATAAAAACTCTCGTCTAAGGAAACCAGGTCTTCTTCCAGCGCGGCCGCCGTCGTGATAATCTTAAAAATCGACCCCGGCTCATAAGTGTCATTGATGGACGGGTTCCTCCACATCTGGTTGAGCAGCTCCGTATTCTCTTCCTCCGAAAGTTCCCCCTCCGCCTCAAAGTTAAGGGTATATGGATCGTTCAGATTATACTCCGGCACATTGGCCATGGCGAGAATCTCACCATTCTGCGGATCCATGAGAATGATGCTCACCGCATCCGCCTGCTTTTCCTCCATCACGGTCTCCGCCGCCTGCTGGACATATTTCTGTATTGTATAATTCAGGCTTACCACCAGATTGTCGCCGTTTTCCGGTTCCTGCCGCCGTTCCCCTGCCGCCTCAATCTCAACGCCGGATGCATCGGTCAGCGTCAGTATTTTTCCGGCGGTTCCCGCCAGATACTCATCATAGATGACTTCCAGGCCCAGGATACCCTGGTTGTCGCTGCCGGTAAACCCCAGCACTTTGGAGGCAAGCTCATCATAAGGGCTCTCCCGGTGTTGTGGGTGTTTTTACCGTTTTTTCTGGTGTTTCACCACA
>JAJQCB010000050.1 GCA_021203005.1 Clostridiales bacterium
TGGGCGTCGCGGCCATCGCGGCGGAGAACCCGAGATTGCTGTTTCTGGATGAGCCAACGGTAGGGCAGGATTTTTACAACCTGAAGCGGATGGTGGAGACGGTGAGTGAAATTCACAAAAAGACCGGGATGACGATGGTCACGGTTACGCACGACGTGCGGTGCGCGGCGGCGCTGGCGGACCGGGTGCTGTGGATCAAAAGCGGCGTCGTTTATAAGCATGGAGGGAAGGAACTGATCGCGGAGTACGAGGCGGCGCAGAGGAGCATTTACGGGGATGTCAGATAGTTGTACAGAGAGGAGTTTGGAAGGATGGACGAGTCGTTGAAAGTCCTACGCCTGCGGGTTATAACAGCATTCTTGAACAATAATGAGAATCCGTCTACGGTGACGGGAATGGAATAAATGTCATTCGTGAATCAGAACCATACTGCAGGGCAAAAAAATGATGTTTCTGCTCATGGCCTGAACAGAATAGTTTGAGCTGTTTAACTCTTTTTGTTGACACTGCGCCTGGTTTTTCCTTATAATAAAAGCCATGAAAATCTTAAATTTCCACAGCAGGAGCAGCCATGAATAAAACAGAGGAAAATGAAAATACACTTAACGTGCTCGGCACGAATATACCGGTCAACATCGAGGAGGAGGAAGAAGACCTCCTGGAGATGCTGTGCCGGTGGTGGAAGGAGGGCCGGCCTCTTCTGATCCCGGATATCGTAAGAGAGAAAAACCGGGCGCGGCGGGGGATCACAGCGCTCTTAAAGCGGATGGTCAGACACGGATACCTGGAGGATTTTGACGGGAAGGGCGAGCTCGTGCTGACGGAGCCGGGGCGGACCACCGGCCTGGAGTGCATGTACCGGCACCAGAACCTGACGCAGTTTCTGCAGATGGTTAGCGGGATGCCGGAGGAAGAAGCCGAGACCGACGCCTGCCGGATGGAGCATTTCATCAGCGCGAGGAGTATGGAGGGGATTTCCAATTTCCTGAAGTACGGCGATGTCTACGACCGAACATATGACAATATGGATCTGGGGATGTCCTATGAGGACGGCATATATGAACTCACATCTGCTATTTATGAAGTGGAAAAACGCAATCCCCGGTGCCTGGCGGAGGAGTCGGACTGTTATGAGCGCGTCACGCGGATGGAAGTGGCAGGGCACAGCGCTTGTTTCCTGCTTTATGCCAGGGAGGGGAAAAATCCCGGGACGCTCTGGTATAACGCAAAGGATACATGGGTGAAGGCAGAGCAGCGGGACGGAGCCAGTGTGCTGCCCGCTACGGCTTTTTCCTTTACAACGAGCGCGAGCGTTCCACTGACAGAGGGGCTGGCGCTGATTGCATTTACCGATGGGAAAAAGAAGCCGCGGAAGAAAGACTACAGGGAACTGAATGTCCATCTGTGATGAGGAAAGGAACCCGATATGAAAAATAACAGGCCGACTTACCAGCAGGTCCAATACCTGATCGAATTTGAAAAAATAGGGACAGTGGTAGGCTTTCAGACAAAGATCGCCGACACCTTCGGCATCCGCCAGCCGAACGTCAACCGCTTCTTCCGCCAGTGTGTGGAGGTGGGCATCCTCACGGATAAGTACAAGTTTACGGAATCCGGGCGGGCATGGCTGGAAAAATACAAGAGCCACATGCGCAAGCTGGAGCGGTATCTGAAGTCGGCGGGCGTGCCGGACGAGATGATGGACAGCGCGGTGGCCTCCATGGTTGATAATATGGATGAGAGCGTGATCGACATCCTTGTGCAGGACAGCGGGCAGAGCCAGCTGCCGAAAAAACGCCGGGACGAGATCGGCGAATCATTAAGGGGCAGCCTGCAGGAATGTGACGGGAACCGTATCCATTTTTCCATTTACAAGATTGACCGGTCAAAGAGCGGACGTTTGCTGGAGCTTTCCATGGCGGAGAGGGGATTTGAGGAGGATGCCCTGCTGATCGGCGGGGACGACAGCCAGTATATTCAGCTGACGATCCGGGAAATGCGCGCGGTCGCACGTGTCAGCGGGGAGGAAATGACCGGCCATCTGAAGTCGCTGAAGTATGAAAATGACGGCAGGCTGATTGGCGTCGGGATAGAGGATGGGAAGATCAGGCTCCCGCTTTCGGCTTTTCGGCTGCATGTATATTCCGGCGGGGAGATCAAGGGGATGCTGCCGATCACGGTCACTTGTACCGTCGGCAGGACTTATATGCCGGAGAGCACGGCGCTGCTGGTCTGCTGGCTGTAGTGGGGATGTGTCCGGAATATTTCCCTGTACTTTTTGTGGTGCCCCTTTTATAATAAAAGCAGAACCATGAGAAAAAGCAGCGTCCGGAGGTGGTATCTTGAAGAGCTTTAATACAGAGGGAATATGCAACCGACAAAAGCACTATATGGTTGATCCTTCCGCGAAAATAACCAGAATTATTGAAAAATACATCAGGCCAGGTAAATATTTCTCGCTGAACCGCGGGCGGCAGTTTGGAAAAACGACAACGCTTGGACTGTTGGCGGAAAGACTGCATGATGAGTTTTACTGCCTCCAGATCAGTTTTGAAGGCGAGGATGGGATGTTTGAATCGGAACAACATCTGGCGGCCGGTCTTGCGGACATGATTGAGAGGGAATTGAAACTGGAGCATGTTCCGGCGGAACTGATCGATTCATGGAGCGGACCGGTCAATGAGGAGAAACCCCTCAGGGATCTGGGCAGCCGCATTACGGAGCTTAACCGTGAAAGTGACAGAAAAATTGTGCTGATGATAGATGAGACGGACCGGGCATCGGACAACCAGATGATGCTGCGGTTTCTGGGTATGTTGCGTGAAAAATACCTTCAGCGTGAAAGGGGAAGAGATTTTACCTTTCACAGTGTGATCCTGTGCGGCGTGTATGATATCAAAAACCTGAGAATGAAATTCCGACCGGATGAAGAGCATCGTTATAACAGCCCTTGGAACATCGCGGCTGAATTTGATGAGGATTTAAGTTTTTCTCCGTCAGAGATCGGGGAAATGCTGTGCGCCTATGAGCGCGACCATCATACGGGAATGGATATCCATGCGGTGTCAGAACTGATTTATGATTATACTTCCGGCTATCCGGTACTGGTGTCCGGTATCTGTAAGCGGCTGGATGAAAATGTTGCCGGGACAGCGGCATTCCCCGATGTGTCGGCTGCATGGACGGCAGAGGGCATCTCAGAGGCGATAAAGATTATAGAGCATACCAGGGCACCGCTGTTTGAGGATATGGTAAAACAGATCGAAGATTATCCGGAATTGAAAGAAGTGCTTAAGAGCATCCTGTTTGAAGGGAACGCAATCACTTTCAACGCCTATAACAAATCGTTGAATCTGGCAAAAATGTTTGATTATATCAAAGCTGTGGATGGAAGGGTAGCAGTCGCCAACAGGATATTTGAAGTGGTGCTCTATGATTATTTCCTGTCTGAGGAAAAGCTGGATAATGTCACAAACCGGGCGGCGGAGATGAGCAGAAGCCAGTTCGTCCGGGGCGGGGATCTGGATATGGAGGCTTTGCTGCGCAAATTCGCGGAGCATTACGCGTATGTTTATGCGGACAATGACCAGAGGTTTGTTGAAAAATATGCGAGGAAGATTTTCCTGATGTATTTAAAACCGATCATCAACGGAACCGGGAATTATTATATTGAGGCTCAGACCAGGGATGCAAAGCGGACAGATATCGTAGTTGATTATCACGGCGGGCAGTTCCTGATCGAGACAAAAATCTGGTATGGGTCTAAATATAATGAGGAAGGCGAGGAGCAGCTGTGCGGCTATCTGGAACGCCTGAATCTGAAAAAAGGATATCTGCTCACATTCAGTTTTAACAAAAATAAAGAAACCGGAGTAAAAGAGTTTACGAAAGGTGAAAAAACACTGTGGGAGATTACTGTGTAGAGGGGTCAGACATCCTTGACTAATGGGAACGATTAAATATGATAATATCGAAAAATGCTTCCCAAAGGAACATTATTAATGCTCACCCGTGTTATAATGGGTGAGCATTAAATTTGTGAAGGCGGGAAATATAAAAGCGCTAAAATCATGTCTGACGCCATCTTATTCATCGCTTATTATGCCTGCCTTGGCTAAACGACGAGGATTTACTCTTTTAAATTTTACCGCTTTTTCGGGCGTAGTCTCCGGACAATCTTCATCAAAAACAATGGGCATGGAACGAGCCTTATCCAATTCTCTCAATTCCTCATCTGAGAAAGCGAGTTCTGAGTACAATTCTTTTGTTGTTTTAGAATTTTCCATCTTATATTCCTCATGTGGTACTTAGGCACCTAAGAACGAAATCTTGCGCAAAATGGAGATAAATTTTTCCAAGTTTATCCGGGTGTAATATTTTGCGAGATTTTTATAGAAATAATATAACGGGAATACAGTTTGGTTCAAGGGTGAGATGAAGGGTAGGTGCCTTTGGAAAAGTTGGAATCAGATTGTGTACTGCACATACGAAAGGAATGAATATCGTAAGAACACTCCGTGTGGGTGTATTTGCGTGGAAGGTCTGTTGCACCTTTGTGCGTTTGTTTGTTCAGTGAGCCGGTACGTTGAAAATAAGAACTTTAGTGATGCAACTGCATGCGTGTGAAGTGCCATAAACGACACTATATTATGTGAAAACATAAGGAAAAAGGCGGCTTTTGAGATATAAAAAAATTATGCAGTACGTGCATAATTTGAATGATAAAACAAAAGTTAGAGTAAATTTAAAACTAAATATGCTGAAAAATTATAAAATTATGCAATGGTGATATAAAAATAATTATAAAAATATGTTGACATACGGCTGAGAAGATGGTATAAATGATGCACAAGGTAATAGTAACTAACCAAAGAGAGCAATAACTAAAAATGGTGATAATATAATTACCAGAGATAGTTAGGACTTTCAAACAAAAATTTGATTCGCCAAGAGCGAGAAAGGAGAACTCTATGGTTGGAGTTAAGAAAGCAACAAAGAAAGCGGCAGCGCTGGTACTGGCGCTCATGATGGTGGCAGTGATGGGAGTTACCGCATTTGCGGCATCGACAGGGGCGTATTCTGTAACATTGTATTCTTCTTCAGGATCGGTTGCACCGCATAATCCATTAACAGGTGCGGATCTGGTTGATAATGGTGATGGTACAGTTACGCTATCGTTATATGCAGAAGAAATAAGTGTAGAGATTGAATCTACGGGTGTGGTGGTAACTGGTTATTTGGATTCTTTAAGTGTAGAAGGAGTAACGGGAAAAAGTGTAGCTGAAGCAACAGATGAAAGTGGGAATACGTATACAACACAGTATACTTTTGAACTTGATGAGGATGTTGTATATGATGACAATGGTGATTTAGTAAGCTCGTTGAATATTACATATACATTAAGCTATGCAAGCCATGTGGATCATTCGGGAAGTATTTCACTTACGGCGCGTTCATAAACATTGCAATATCATAGCTGAAGTAGATTCTTTGTGATTAATGTGGGGAATAGGGTTATTGCTATGAAAGAAGGCAATGACTTTATTCCCCCTTTTTCTTATTTTCTGAAAAAGGGCGGAGATAACATGATTAGAAAATTAATAGCAGGATTTATGGCAGTGTTGTTAATGTTTTCCGCGGGGTCGAGCATTGTAATGGCTGAGGATTCCTCGGACGCTGCGATAGAGGAAGAAAATTCAGGGTCAGATGTACAACTGGAGGATGGAGCGTATTGTGTGCCGTTAACCATATTAAATGATGTGTACAATGGCACTATAAATACGGGAAGCACCGTAAATGATAAATATCAGACGGCATTAGTGATAGCAAAAAACGGTGAATCGTGTGAGCCTGCAAATAAAAAGTCAAGAGGAAAATGGGAATTTTTCAAATAAATTT
>JAJQCB010000239.1 GCA_021203005.1 Clostridiales bacterium
CCTTTAAGCGCACAGATGAAGCTGCTGGAGGAGGAAGCCGGCTGTGTCCTGTTCGAGCGCGGTTCCCGGAAAATCCGACTGACGGCAGCCGGACAGATGCTCTACGGACGCGCACAGAAGATGCTGGAGCTCGCTGACATCACGACGCGGGAGCTGCGGGATTATCGGGAAGGAACGGGCGGAGTCCTGCGGCTCGGCATCGTCTCCTCCATCGGCAGCAGCTTTCTGACCGGCGCCGTCCGCTGCTTCTGCACGGAACACCCGCAGGTCAATTTTGAACTGACGGAGGGAAACACGTATCAGCTTCTGGAAGGGCTCTCCTCAGGCCTCGTGGAGCTCGCCATTGTCCGCACACCCTTCTCCGAAAAAGGGCTTGTCTCCCTTCCTCTTCTGGACGAGCCGCTTCTGGCAGCGGGACATGAAAAATATTTTTCGGGAAAGGATACGCTGAGTCTGGCAGATCTGAAGGATACGCCGCTCATCCTGTACCGCAGATGGGAACCCATCCTGTCGGAGTCTTTCCGGAATGCGGGATTTTTGCCGCGCATTTTCTGCAAAAATGACGACGCCAGAACTTCCGCTGCCTGGGCGGACGCCGGGCTCGGGGTCGCGATTCTCCCGGCCTCCGCATCCTGCTATTTTCATCATCCGGACAGTCAGGTCCTGCCTGTCGAGGATCTGAAGCTCCGTTCCGGCATCTGCCTGGTGCACAGCGAGGGAGCTTACATCTCCGCGGCGGCACGGGCGTTTATGCAAAGCCTCCCGGCATACGTCTCCGGTGGAACGACTGACGAGCCCTGAAAGATACAATAATATAAACTAAAGACAGAAAAGTGCATATAAAGGAACGGCTTCAACGGAATTCGTGCAGTAAAAGTTTTCCTCCGATAAGCGGATTGCCCTCCGGGGCTTATATTTGTTAACAAACATTCCCAGACTTCTGGATTTGTTATGCGTGCTCCGTTTGCTCTCGATGGCAATCACGTCCCCATCCTTCTGAATAACAAAATCAAGCTCCGCCTGACTGTTTTCAGGAGCCCAGTAATAAATCTGACTTCCCATGGAGGCAAGCTGCTGTCCTATATAATTTTCTGTGACTGCTCCCATAAATGTATTCGCCTCATTTAAGAGAATAATCCTCTGGGAAAGACCTGATTTTGCGATCAGCAGTCCAACATCAGACATATACAGCTTAAAGGACGACAGATTTTCGTAGACCGATATGGGAGCGCAACCCTGTTCGATTTTTCTGCACTTAATAACAATTCCCGCCTGCTCAAGCCAGTCAATGGAGACTCCGAACATCGAGCTGCTCGCACCCCTTTGAATCACTTTATACTGGAATTTCTTATTATCCTTTGCAAGCTGTGCCGGAACGGAGTTAAAGGCAGCGCGGATTTTTACCGTTTCCTCCTGTGAAGCATATTTTGCCATATCGGCAACGTAGTTGTTTAAAATCTCATTTTGTACGTTCGGCACAAGAACAAGCCTGCCCCTGTCTGTATATTCTTTCACAGCGGCCGGCATTCCGCCGACGATCAGATAATAGTGATACAATTCCAGCGCCTTTTTGTGAAGCGCCTCCGGCAAAGCCTGCTTTTTATCATAGGCTGTTCGGATTTCGTCAATCAGCCCGTCTTCACCGAGCGCCCACATAAACTCTTCAAAATCAAGAGGATATAACGAAAGACTGTGGACCTTGCCAACAGGAAACGAATAACGTTTTCTGTTTACAGCGACGCCCAGAAGACTTCCAGCTGCCACAATATGGTATTCCGGAGCCTGCTCGCAAAAATATTTAAGACTGGTAAGCGCCCTTTCGCACGATTGAATTTCATCCAAAAATAAAAGCGTCGTCTCCGGATTAATCCGCTCTCCGACTACCGCCTCCAGCAGCCTGATCAGTCTCTCCGGCCTTATGTCCTCATCAAAAATGGAAGCTACTGAAAGATTTGTTTCCAGATTGACATAAACAACATTCTCATAATTTTTTTCACCAAAATCCATGAGAATATACGTTTTACCAACCTGTCTTGCTCCATATAAGAGCAAGGGCTTCCTGTCATCCTTCTTCTGCTTCCATTTTAGTAATTCCTGTTCAATCTTTCTTCTCATGATACCACCTCTTACAAAGGATACTATCATTTTATGATTTTTAAGTCAACTTTATTCTCTTATTTTATGATTATTTTTGATTTATTTTTTAGCACATGTAAACAATATAAAAGAAGATAATGAGAACCAAAAGTTTAAACAGGGGCTGACTGGAAATAGCCATCGCCACCGCAATACTTTTTCAGCATCCAGATGAGATACAGCGGCAGACTGATCGTGTCCGTTTTACCAACGGTATTGTCTCCCACATTTTTCAGGGAAAGTTTAAAACCAATTTCCGGATTGTATTTTTTGCAATACTCCTGATAGCTTTTTGCCCGCGTATGAAACTGGGCTTTTGCTTCCACCGGAATGATTCTGTCTTCATATTCAAACAGAAAATCCAGCTCTGCCGTGTTTCCCGAGCGCCAGAAGTAGGGATGAATCTCCTGGCTTATCAGTTCCGTCAATACATAATTTTCCGTGAACGCTCCCCTAAAATTGCGATACAAATCAGAATCCTCCAGTATTGTCCTCCAGGAAATACCGGATTTTTTTCTTAAGAGGCCAACGTCCGACATATATACCTTAAAATATGTCGCATTCGCCTGAAAGGACAACGGCAATTCCGCATTTGTCACCAGTTCCAGTCAATAGATCAGCCCCACGTCTTTCAGCCACTCTAATGCATCTTCCAGATCATGCGATCTTTTTCCCGCCTTTACATGAGAAAAGACAAATTTATTATTTTCTTTTGCCAGCTGCTTTGGTATAGAATCCCAGATCCATCCCAGTTTTGGCACGTCCACAATCGGCGCATATTTTGCGAAATCACCGACGTAATCCTCCAGAATATCGCTTTGAATCTTATCAACTTCCTCAAAATTATGACTTTCCACCCACTTGTTTACAGCCTCCGGCATACCGCCGACAATATAATAATACTGCAGTTCCTTTTCCAGTTTTTTTGTATATAATTCCGGCAGTTCACAGCGTAAATCGTATTTCTGAACCCCATCATACAACGCCTGACCGCCATCCGCCCGCAGAAATTCCGAAAAACTCAATGGATACATGTGCAGCCGCTCTACCTTCCCAACGGGGAAGGAAATTCCGTCTCTGCGAATGGAGACGCCCAGAAGAGAACCTGCACAGATAATGTGAAGTTCTCTTTTATTCTCGCAAAAATATTTAAGTGATGTAATTGCCCTCGGGCAGGCCTGTACCTCGTCGAAAATAACCAGCGTTTTTCCCGGCACAATCGGTTTCTGGCGCAGAATATTGCCCAGCTCGTCAAGAATCCTCTCAACGTCAAAGTCGTACTCAAATACAGAGGCCAGTCCCGTATTTCCTTCAAAATAAAAATAAGCTACGTCCTCAAAAAACTGCTCCCCAAACTGCTTGCATACATATGTTTTTCCGCATTGGCGAACGCCTGTCAATAATAAAGGCTTGCGACCCGGTGAATCTTTCCATTCAACCAGACGCTTCATAATATCTCTCTCCATATGATACGAAACCTCGTCCATTTTTTTCAAAGTTTAACACTGGCATTTAGGAAAGTCAATTAGTTCTTGCGTTTTTCATATGAATTTCGTTATTATTTTTTCGTTTATTGTATGTATTTTGTTTTGTTCAGATATGCACAAAGAAAAATCAAGCTCCTCTGGAAAAGGCCTGATTTTGCGATCAACAGTCCGATGTCGGACACATATATAGCTTAAAGAGCTACACCACAGCCTTCATCAGCACCTTAACGTCCATCATAATTCCGATAAAGACGCGCCGACAAAAGCGCATTTTCATCGAGTGCGCGGCTGTAATTCCGGATCTCCTCCGCGGCCAACGCGGCGCTCCTCTCCAGCCTCTCCTCCAGAAACAGATCGCTCTCCTGGCAGAACCGATTCACCTCGCCGTCCATGATGAGGCCGCCAAGTCCCCGCTCCTGCCGCGTCAGGCGGGAAAGCGTCTTTAAAAAGCACCTCTTCCAGGGATTTTCGCAGGTGAAAAAGCGCAGCGTCCGGCGAAAGCCATGAATACAGACATCAATCTGCCGCGGCGATACCCTCTCATACATCCGGGAAATCTGCTCCCGCGTGTGCGCACGGCTGATCAGATGATGAATCGGCACATAATGGAGCGGATTGCGTCCGTCCAGCTCCATCAGGTAGCGGTCCAGCTCGGTCTCGATCTCGATATGCCCGACCTGCTTTTCCTCCATATAATAGCCGACATAAGGGTGGCACTCGCTGTCCAGAATAAAGTGACAGATGTATCCGTACAGGTAGGCGCGCAGCGCCGCATCCGGCTCCCTCCGGTACTCCTCCCTGCCGCGCTCAAAGAAATCCGCCGCAATCTCATGGTGCATCCGCCTTCCCTGCTGATTGATCCGGTTTTTACAGATGGGGAGGTAATAAAACAGAAGATCCGGGCCGTGCAGTCCGAGCAGAAAGGCGTCCTTCGCCTGCCGGATGATCTGCCGCTCCTTTTCGGGAAGCTCCCCGTAAACTTTTTTTCCAAATCGATAATGTGCATAAGCTGCGGGCATTTCCTTGCTCCTCTTCTATAGATTTCCCACTGACGTCCTCAGTATAACACAAAATAAATTTCCTGCATATGATGAAGTGTAAATAGATTTTGGAGGTTATCATATGGCTGATTTAAGTTCGAGAAACGGCTGCGGCTGCAGCGGCGGGCTCTTCGGCGGAAGCTCCTGCTGCACCTGGATCTGCATCCTGATTCTCCTGAGCGAGTGCTGTGGAAACGGGAACGGGCTCTTCGGCGGTGACGGCTGCGGCTGCGGTGACAACAGCTGCATCTGGATCATCCTTCTACTCCTGTTCTGCGGGAACGGCTTCGGCGGCTGCGGCAACTCCTGCTGCTGACGCGCGACGCTCTCTGCGGGGCTGCCGGGACTCCCGGCAGCCCCGCCCCTTTTACCTGCATAGTAAAGCCCATGCACTGCTATCGCGATGCTCCACCATGCGGGAAAGTCTATGACTTTGTGCCATGTACTTTCCGCACAGCTGCGCAAAACGCATGATTACAGATATTTGTTCATATACATTATAAGCAGTTAAGACTATTGTTATGGCAGACTACCATTTTAGAACGAACTCATTCATAATCGCCTGATGTCTTTCATGGTGAATAACAGATACAGGGGCTGAAGACTATGACATCACTTGATGATACGATTCTCCCACCGGAGCTGAAACTGTTTAAAATCCTCCTCCCCTTTCTGCCTGCCGACGCGCAGAAAGTCCTGGCGGTCTTCCTCAAGTGGACGGAACTCGTCGGCACGGTCCGCTACTATGAGCAGAACCCGCCCCGGCAGCAAAATCCCGACACGGAAAGTCTGCTGAAGTGCCTGAAGGATATTCTGCCGCCTGGAGAGCTCTCGCAGATGGAACAGTTTATGGATATCTTTGAAAATATGGATCAGTACCGGGAAATGTTCGAGAGCTTTTCCGCTTTTGACATGCCCGGTCAGAAAGAAGGTGACCTGTGAACACACCGGAATGGTTTTACGATGAGCGCGTGCAGAAGATCGCGCCCGAAAAGCTCAGGCTTCTCATGAGCCTGGCGCAGCAGCTCGAGGGGAAAAACTCTCAGAAGGAAATGCTGCCCGTCCTGATGGGCGCGGCGGCCTCCGCGAGCCGTCGTAGCTTAAGCTTCTCCAAGGAGGAGTTTGACCTCATCTTCCGCATTATGAAGGAAGGAAAATCCGCCGAGGAGCAGGCGCAGATGGATCGCACGCTTGAGAAA
>JAJQCB010000118.1 GCA_021203005.1 Clostridiales bacterium
TGCAGCGGACAGCGTATATCAGCAGGAACTCTTTCGCGAGTTTGGATTATAAGGTAAATGTATTGGGCATGAAATGCTCTGTCATATAGCATGAGTATGAGATAAACGTGGGATCTGACGCTGTTCAGGTCCCATTTATTATGCGCAGGGGTGCATAAGGAATATGACAGCTGTGCTGTCCGCACCCCGCGCGGCGAGTATGAGGCAAAAGTCGCCTCCCACTCGATTGAAAAAACACAGATTTGTCACAAAAGCGTACAGCTTATTCCGGTAAAAACCGGGGAAAACCCATGAATCGACGGTAAAATTAAAAACATTTGTCACGCACCTGTTACATGGGAAAGTTCCACTTGTTTAAATTTATTTCCGGGGTCAGACCCCTGAAACGAAATTGCAAATCCCAGAAAAGTATGCTAGTATTTAACCATAAAAGCATACTTTTCTTATTCTTACGAGCAACGGACAGGACGTGATGAGAAAGCCTCCTGTCATGTGCCGACAGATCTGTAGCTTTCCGGATCGCAGTAGTCCGGCCGGCTATTACATATTCTTCTGTATCTTTTGAAAATTCATGCTTTTAGATTTCATTTTGCTGAGCAGGGATTTTCATAATGAGGGATGCGGAAAGCGGAGAGGAGTTCTGCCATCGAGTGAGATACCCCTGCAAGTCAGGAGACAAGAGGAGGTATTTTATGAGTGGAAGACAAAAGGATTCTCTGACGCCGGACATTGTCGTGAAGAATTACTGGAGCAATAATGAGGTGTTTTCGGATTTGTTTAATGCGGTTTTGTTTGATGGGGAGCAGGTGATCCATCCGGAAGCGCTTATGGTTCGCGACACGGACAATTCGGTTGTAAAAGAGCGTAATGACGGTGTTTTGGATTCCGTCAAAGGCTTGCGGGACAGTATTAAAATCCACAAAAGGTCGACGGCTCAAGGAGTGGAGCTGGTGCTGCTCGGTCTGGAAAACCAGGAGCGGGTACATTATGCGATGCCCCTGCGGGTGATGGGATATGACCATGGTGTTTATCAGAAGCAGTATAATGACAATGCGAAAAAGTTTCGGGCTTCTTTGGATAGGAACAGCGTAAGTGATGATGAGTTTTTATCCGGGATGCGTCGGACAGATCGCTTTGTGCCGGTAGTGACTGTCGTTGTATACTATGGTGAAAAACCGTGGGACGGGGCAAAAACATTGCATGAGATGCTGGATATTCCGGAGTCGATGAAACGGTATGTGAATGATTACCGGATGATCCTGGTTGAGGCGAGAGAAAATAGGCTTAAGTTCCGCAATAAGAATAATCAGGATTTCTTCAATTTGCTGGAGATCATTCTTGACACAGGCATATCCAAAAAGGTCGCAAAAGAAAAAGCAATACAGTACTGCAGGGAAAACCAGACAGACCGGGATGTGATCATCGCAGCGGCGGGCGTGACGGATACGAAACTGGATTATAACGCGTTGGTGAAAAAGGAGGGCGACACGATGTGTACACTGTTTGAAGAAATTGCAAAAGAAGGAGAAGCACGAGGGGAAACCAAAGTAAATATTTTGATTACGAAATTATCTGAACTGGGGCGGATTGATGATATCATCCGGTCTGCAGCGGACAGCGTATATCAGCAGGAACTCTTTCGCGAGTTTGGATTATAAGGTGAAAGTATTGGGCATGAAATGCTCTACCATATAGCAAGTATATGAGATAAACGTGGGATCTGATGCTGTTCAGGTCCCATTTATTATGCGCAGGGGTGCGTAAGGAATATGACAGCTGTGCTGTCCGTGGTAGAGGGGTCAGACCCCGGAAAAAAAGAATAAAGTAAGCATAAAAATTATATAAACAAAAGCAGGCTTCTTGACGAAAGAGGAGCCTTTTTGTTAGACTCGTTTACATGAAGATAAGAGAGAGGGAAAGGGGGTGAACCTTGGCGCGGAAAAAACGAATATGGTATCCGGGTGCAGTCTATCATCTGATGTCCAGAGGCAACCGGCACCAGGAAATTTTCAGAGAACCGTCTGATTATGAATTTTTCCTCATTCTTCTGAGGGATGTCGAGAAACGTTACCCATTTGATATTCACAGTTACTGTTTGATGACAAATCATTTCCATTTTTTGATGGAGACAAAGGATGTTGAGATCTGGCGCATTATGAAGCGTCTGCAGGAAGTTTATTCTGGTTATTTTAATTCCAAATATGGCCTGGACGGGCATTTGTTTCAGGGCAGGTACAAATCCTGTCTGGTGGAGAATGACGCTTATTTTCTCCAGACGAGCCGGTATATCCATCTGAATCCGGTAAAGGCAGGGATGGTCGCCCATCCGGAGGATTACCGGTGGAGCAGCTATCAGGCGCTGATCCGCATGGATGAACGTCCGATCGTGACGACAGAGAAGGTATGGAGTTATTTTGCAAAGCCGGAGAATCTGGCGTACCGTCTGTTTGTGGAAGAAAATTCACTGCTTACAGAAGACTATGAAAAAGAAATCAGGACAGGAATAGGGGAGGATGAGACATGGCTGCCATGGTAAAAAGTTTTGCGATACAGGGGATTGACGGATATCCGATTGACATTGAGGTCACGATGCTGGAGGGGATGCCGATGCTGTCGATTATCGGTATGGGCGATCAGTCGGTAAAAGAGGCGGGAGAGCGGATTCAGGCTGCTATTGATACGGCCGGATTTCAGTTCCCCAAGAAGCGGATTATCATAAACCTTGCGCCGGGGGATATCAAGAAAAGAGGGGTGCATTTTGACCTGGCGATGGCGGTGGCGCTTTTGCAGGAAGCACAGGAGATCGGAGCGAAGAATCTGGAGCAGTACGGTCTGATCGGAGAGCTCGCTTTAAACGGGAACCTCCGCCCGTGTATGGGAATTCTGCCGATGGTCATGTCCGCAGAAAAAAGCGGGATCCGCAAGATTATCGTACCGGAAGCAAACCGGAAAGAAGCAGAGCTTATCAAAAATGTAGAGGTTCATGGATTTCAGAATCTGACGGAAGTGATACGTTTTCTGGAAGGAAAAAAGGTGCCGGAGAATCATGGAATGTCAGGTGGTACGGAGTTGCTGAGACAGGATGAGAGCCTGGATTTTGCGGATGTGAAAGGGCAGGATGCAGTGATCGATGCGGTGCTTCTCGCCGCGGCCGGAGGCCACAACCTGCTTATGATCGGGGAACCCGGATGCGGGAAGACGATGATTGCCCAGCGCATTCCGACCATACTGCCGCAGATGACGGAGGAAGAATCTCTGGAAGTGACAAAAATCTGCAGTATTTCCGGTCTTTTGACGAACGGCCATACCCTGATCAGGGAGCGCCCGTTTCGGGCACCCCACCACAACGCATCGTTGAACTCTCTGATCGGCGGAGGAGTGAATGCTCTTCCGGGAGAGGTTTCCCTTGCCCACAATGGAGTGCTGTTTCTGGATGAATTGACGGAGTTTTCGAGAAAAACGCTGGACGCCTTACGGCAGCCGATTGAAGATAAACGTGTCTGCATTTCCAGAGTCAGCGGAACGAATACCTTTCCGGCGCATTTTATGTTTGTGGCTGCAATGAATCCGTGCCCCTGCGGATATTATCCGGATGCGAGGTGCCGCTGCACGGATTATGAGATCATAAAATACCGGAGCAAGATATCCGGGCCGATCATGGACAGGATTGATGTGCAGAAAGAGGTAAAACCGGTGGGGTATTTTCAGCTGGAAGATATTTCGCAAACGCGGACGTCCGCGCAGCTTAGAGAGGTGGTTCAGAGAGCCAGAAATATCCAGCAGGAGCGGTATGCCGGGCTTGATGGGATCAATACAAATGCGCAGATGACGACATCTATGATACAGAAATACTGTGAAATGGACGGGGATTCTCTGGCAATGCTGCGTGAAAATTGTGAAAAATTCGGCTACAGTGCCAGAGTGATTCACAAGCTGCTGCGTATGGCGCGGACATCCGCGGATCTGGACGGTGCGGAAAAAATACGGCTGAAGGATGTGGAGCATGTCCTTATGTGCCGGGATCTGGACAACAGCAACAGCAGAATGATGGTGGTCAGATGATTTACTGGATATGGTTGGGAAAGGTTCCCGGTATCGGCGTGAATGCGCAGCGTGCGCTGCTGGATTATTTCGGAAGCCCGAGAGCTGTGTATGAGGCGGATATCAGCTGTTACCGAAACGTCAGGGATATCGGAGAAAAGCGGGCGATAGCGCTGGAGGAGTCAAAATCCCTGGAAAAGGCAGAGCGGATTGCGGAGAATTGCGGAAGGTGCGGTATTTCCCTGATGACGCTGGAAGATGATTTTTATCCGGAGATTGCAAAAAGCCTTCCGGACATGCCGACGCACCTTTATTATAAGGGGATTCCCGTCAGAGATTCGACAGGCGTGGCAATCGTCGGCGCCAGAAGATGCACGCACGAGGGAAAAGAACAGGCAGTGCGGATGGCTGAGCAATTCGCAGAGAAAGGAATTCCGGTCATCAGCGGAATGGCGAAAGGGATTGATTCGTATGCACAGACGGCGTGCCTTCTGGCGGGCGGCTATACGGTCGGTGTGCTCGGAAACGGGCTTGACATCTGTTATCCGAGCGAGCACCGGCTGCTGATGCAGCGGATCGAGGAAAGCGGGATGCTTTTGTCTGAGTATGAGCCGGGTGTGCGGCTGCGAAAAATGTATTTCCCGAGGAGAAACCGGATTATCGCGGCGTGGTCAAGGGAAATTCATCTGATTGATGCCGGTTCGAAAAGCGGATCTCTGATCACGGGTGAGGCAGGCATCAGATATGGACGGAAAGTGTTTCGCGATGGCGTGGAGATTGTGACTGATCACGGGGATCTGACTTCTTGCAATTCCTGTAAAACGCTGGCAGAAAAAGATTTATAGATTTTTAAGAATCCTTATAATTTATTTCCGGGGTCTGACCCCTGAAATCATGTGGTATCTTATTGAACACACGAATGACCAGGGAAAGCACTATCAGAGTGACAGGGTGAGAAAGCTCAAGGAAAGCGTCCTGACGATTCAGAATAATGAGGAAGTGGGTGTGCGCTATATGCAGGCATGGGAAGAGAGACTGATGTATGAACGGGAAGCACGCGAAGAAGGCCAGGAAAGGGTTAATTCATTAATTCTGAAGCTGGCAGAACTTGGACGGATGGATGATATTACCAGGGCGGCAGAGGACAGATTTTATCAGGAGGAACTTTTTCGCGAGTTTGGATTATAAGGTGAAAGTATTGGGCGTGAAATATTCTGCCATATAGCAAAAATATAAGATAAACGTGGGATCTGACGCTGTTCAGATCCCATTCATTATGCGCAGGGTGCGTAGGGAATATGACAGCTGTGCTGTCCGCACCCCGCGCGGCGAGTATGAGGCAAAAGCCGCCTTCTACCCGATTGAAAAAACACAGATTTGTCACAAAATCGTACAGCTTTTTCCGGTAAAAGCCGGGGAAAACCCATGAATCGGCGGTAAAAGTAAAAACATTTGTCACGCACCCGTTACAAGGGTGTGTTTGCGGGAAAAAATATTGTGTGATACACTTCTGCCAGAAAAATACCGTAAAGGAGTCTTTTTTTTGAACCAGTGGTTAGTTTGATATAACAAAAAATAATCGATTGCAACTTGTATCTGTAGCTACTAATCAAAAAAGAAACTTCGGAGCAGCGGTAAAAAAAGAAACGGGAGGAAAGCAAAATGCGATGGAAAAAAGAGCGGACGCAAAGCAAAACAAGGGCACCCTGCAAAACGCCAGATGAAAAAGATTTATATTTTTTTAAGAAACTTTATCCTGAATTATTCACGGCATAACAGCGGGAGCCGCTGAAAACCGCGTAG
>JAJQCB010000173.1 GCA_021203005.1 Clostridiales bacterium
AATTTATTTGAAAAATTCCCATTTTCCTCTTGACTTTTTATTTGCAGGCTTATATTATCACTGACTTATAGAAAAGCCGATTGCTTCGTTCCTCTTGAACATTCGCAATCCGCGTTCTCACGATACTTTCTCGCATAGTTTACCCTATTTCTTCTACTTTGTGAATGGGTGAGTGAAAAAATTTTCTTTTTTCTTTCGGCGGACGGCGCTGACGGCTCCGTATGGCCTCATCCAGGCGGCGGAACCGCTCCTCATCCCGCTCCTCCTGGTCGCGCATCAGATAATTCAGCTCTTTCAGGACTTTCTCCTCCACCTGATTTCCGATTTCCTGCCCCAGTTCCCGGTTGTTTTCCGCGATGGCGGAGCGGACAATCTCGTTCATCATCATCCGGAACTGTTCCAGCTTTGACGGCGGCTCTTCCCGCGCTGCGGATAACGATCCTGCATCCGCATCAGAGACAGCCAGTTCTGACTTTATATTTCCCTGTTCTGCGTCTGACATATCATTCGACAGCTTTATTATCCTCTGCTCCTTATTCTCCTGCTGTATGTCAGATTTCTCCCGCAGCACTCCTGCCAGATCATAAATATTTTCAGTCTCTTCTCCAGCCTCCTCCGTCTCATCGCTTACAGGCACCGGATTATGGATCAGCATTTTGATTGCTTTCAGTTGAAACCCTTCCGCCTTTAACTTCTTAATCTGCTCAAACTGCCGGATATTTTCTTCTGTATAGTAACGATGTCCCATTTCATTGCGCGGGACATCCAGTTCCAGTTCTTCTTCCCAGTAACGCAGGACATGCGCCTCCACCTGAATCCGGTTAGACGCGTCCGATATCATATAACGCACTCTCTCCATCCTCGAACCTCCTTTTTTGAATCTCATACCGGATGCGAGCCTCGCAAACGCTCTGCTCCTCTGCATCCTTACGGACTCCAATATTGCGAGTGACAGGTCATTTATATCGTTCCTTACAATTATAAAAAAAATTATGCCTGTCCTCAACAGAATCTCATCGTAAAATTGCGACAGGGTTTGCGCCGTTTTTGCACAAACCCTGTTTCTTCTACAATATTAACATACAAATTTCCTACACAGCCACTCCGCAAAAGCTCACCGTCACCTTAAACAGATCCCCGTCCAAATACAGCTGCAGATCGCCGCCCTGCATGGTAGTCAGGTTTTTCGCGATCTCCAGTCCCAGGCCGCTCCCCTCCGTCGTCCGGGAGACATCGCCGCGGACAAAGCGCTCCGTCAGCTCCTCCGCACTGAAGTTCAGCGCCTGCTCTGACATATTTTTTATCGTGAAAGATACTTTTTGATCCTGCACTTCCCCGCTCACATAGACGCGGGAACCCGGCATGGAATATTTGACCGCATTGTTGAGCAGGTTCTCAATCACACGGTACATCCGGCGACCGTCCGCCTGAATCCACATCTCCGCCTCGGTCAGATCAATCACCGGGGAAAGATTTCTCTCCTGGAATTTTTCATCAAATTCACCGATTGCCTGCAGTAAAAGCTGCTTGAGATTGATTTCCTGTATATCCAGCGTGATCACACCGGAGCTGATCTTGGATGCTTCCACAAGATCATCTGTCAGCTGTTTGAGGCGCTGCGATTTACGGTCCAGGACATCAATATATCCGGCAATCCGCTCATCTTCAAAATTCTCCCGTTTCAAAATGTCCACATAATTAATGATGGAAGTCAGCGGCGTTTTGATATCATGGGAAACATTCGTGATCAGGTCCGTCTTTAAGCGCTCGCTCTTCATCTCGACCTCTACCGCATGCCTAATTCCCTCCCGCACGCTGTTAAATACATCCGCCGTTCCTCTGTTTTCACTGGTAAATCCCACCGCGTCCACCTGGTAGTCCAGGTTGCCGGCAGCCAATTCCTCCATGCCTTTCGTAATTTTGCTTCGTTCCGCTGTCTGGCGGATCAGCCGTATCATAACAATCAGGTCCAGTACAATCAGAATCAGCATAAGGAACACTCCCACTCCCGGGCTATACCAGTTCCACCACAGACGCGCGCCGAGCAACAGGAAAAATGCCTGCACCGCAATAAAAATCCAGTAAATTCCGACCATGCAGCGGATCTGCGCTTCCGCTCCCCGCCCTGTCTCCAGGCTTTTCCTGACTTTCCGCACGATGATCAGAATCAGGCTGCCTCCGACCGACCGTTCCCTCACACGGCGCCCGTAGCGCTTCCACTCCCAGGCAGACAAAAGGACAATCAGTGCCGCACAAAAAGCTCCTCCCACTACGTTGGCCGAGATATACGTGACATCAGAATACAGCACATCACTGTAGACAAGGGACAGCTGTGAGTACAGCCAGGCAATCAGAAGCACCCAGAGCACGATATCCCCTATCATCATGAACTCCAACGGGAACCGATCCATCGGTACAGGATGAATGTCCGGATCATCCGGACGCCGGCCGGTCTGCAAAGCCGTGAGAACCAGCATAGCCGCCATCGCCGCAAGAGCGAGGAAAAAAACTGTCACCGTGCTGAACGGTTCGAAAATATTGTGATTGTTCCAGCCTGCGAACCAGAGATTCGTCGTGTAGGAAGACGAGGTGCGCAGCGGGTAATTGAGATCAAGACCGAGAAATATCTGATAATACCCCGCACCGGATGCACGAACCTCCGTTAGCATAAGACCGCCGTAGTGTTCCAGACCGTCTACCGAACCGACGATATCTGTCTCGGTCTCACTGGCCCACTCATTTTCACTGTAAGAATAGTAAGTTCCGTCCCCCTCACCGCCCATACTCTCCAGATAAGATTCTTTCACCTCATCCAGCGTCAGATCCCGCCATTCCTCGATATTCGTGTAAACATCGCCTGTCGAGATATTTCTCACATAGAGCATGGCATTGGAATCCGACGCGCCGCTCAGATACTCATCCAGCGCATCTGCCGCCGCGATCAGCTTTTTGTAACAATCCAGAATGGATACGGAATCCTGATTTTCCTGGGCGTATTCTGCCAGCGTCTCCCCGGCAGCATTTACGATATAGTCCTCCTCCACAACAATCCCGTTATTGTAGAGTACATTGGCCAGATTCCCGTAAATACCAAAGATGTAACTGATCGTTTCATATGTGTAATGGGATTCGTCCGCATCCGAGTCCGCGATGGTATCTGCCGTCACATTTTCTGTGCCGAGCAGCGTTGCATCCGGTCCCATCTCTTCCTGTGCAAACTCTGATGCGGCTTCCGTCGCATCTGCATCTATCTCCGCTTCTACTGCCGTTGTCCCGCTATCCGCTTCCTCTGCCGCCGCAGTATCCTCATAGGTTTCTTCCGTATAATAATCATCATATGTCAGTTCCTCACCGTAATTCACCAGATAATTAATGAGGGCATATCCATCCGAACTATAAAAAGCGTCCAGATCTGCCAATATATAGGTTGTCTCCGGATTTTTATTTTCATTGGAGACGCCGGCGTCCAGATTCATGATGTCAATCGTTTCCGTTTCATCATAGGAAGAGCCGTCCCGGCAGAACGAATTCTCATCCTGCAGCGTAGCCAGAATCGAACTCCCCTCCCGATAGAGATAACTGGCCGCTGCGGAGCTGTTGCTGTAAAATGACCCGTGCGCCATCTCCGAAAATGTCATCCCGATCCAGTAGCCCTGGGCAATACGCATGGCGGCCAGCCCGGCCAGGAAAGCCGATACTGCAAGGACGGCAATGGTAATGATTTTTGCCGGTATGGAAAATAGTTTTTTCTTTTTCAATGGTTCTCCTCCTGTCCGTTGACGATGATGTTATAAATCCTCAATTTTATACCCAATACCCCAGACAACTTTCAGATAATACGGCTCTTTCGGGTTGATCTCGATTTTCTCCCGGATATGGCGGATATGTACGGCGACGGTGTTGTCCGCGTTGATCGCATCCTCTCCCCAGACATTCTCATAAATCTGCTCGATGGAAAACACCCACCCCTTATTTTTCGTCAGAAACAGCAGAATATTATACTGCATGGGTGTCAGCTTTTCCACTGTCACGCCGTCCACCGTCACCTTCTTGGTATCGTCGTTGATCTCCAGACCGCCGGTGCGGTAAATCTGTGCCTCTGTCTCCGCGGCCCTGGTTCCCAGCTGCGTGTAGCGGCGCAGCTGAGATTTCACACGCGCCACCAGTTCCATGGAATTAAACGGTTTAGTCACATAATCATCAGCTCCCACGTTGAGTCCGAAAATCTTGTCCGTATCCTCCGTTTTCGCCGAAAGAATAATGATGGGGATGTTGGACTCCTCCCGTATCTTCAGCGTCGCCCGCAAACCGTCCATCCGCGGCATCATCACATCCAGGATCAACAGCTGGATGTCGTTCTCCTTGATCATCTGAATTGCCTGGATCCCGTCATACGCTTTCAGGATGTTGCACCCCTCCGGAGCCAGATAAATCTCGATGGCATCCACAATGTCCTTGTCGTCGTCGCACACTAATATGTTAATCATAAACTTTTGCCTCTCCCGTTTTTTGCACGGCTCATTGCCTGTGCACACAATAGCCCTGCTATCCTTTATGCAAATAGGATAACAGGGCATTCTTACGAAAGGAAATGAAGAAACCTTAATGATTTCTTAAAATCCATTTTCACACAAAGCTAAAGTAAATCCGCAATCGTAATTTCCAGGTCTTCATACACGTTCACCCTTGCAGGATAATAAAACGGAACGATTACAGGTGCGGCATCTTCTTCAAAATAATATATCGTGGTACGCTCCCTCGCCGGATCAACAATCCAGTATTCCCGTACACCTGCATCACTGTATAATGTCATTTTTGTAGAGTAATCCATCTTTCTGCTGGAAGGTGAGACCACCTCAATCACAAAATCCGGTGCCCCTTCACATCCTCTGTCTGAAATTCTATTTTTGTCGCATATGACACTGATATCCGGCTCCAGATAGGAATCCTCATCTCCCGACAAAAATACAGCAAATGGTGTAGGAAACACTTCACATGTTCCCTTATGCTTATCAATATAATCCGCCAGAACACGTGACAGGGAAAAACTGATTCTCTGATGTGCCGTGTTGGGCGGAGCCATCATATATAACTGTCCGCCAATCAGTTCCGCGCGCTGACCCTCAGGTAAATTATAAATATCTTCTATTGAATACGAAGTCGATTTTAATAATGGCATACTACACCTCCCTCATCATCCACAAAGCCAAACCGATACCCACCTGCAGGCAGTTTGAAAAATTATCCATTTTTCTCATAAATGATACGCCCATCCCTCTCTATATCTTCTCTCAGATCATCAGAAATTTTACTGTCCTGAGTCAGCAGAAGTCTTCGATGCTTCAATAATCCTCGCGATCAGCCCTGTCCGCCCGAACGGCGTCATCAGGTAATACCCATCCACATAAGGAGATATCCTCCGCATGATTTCCGAAGAAATCTCCACAGCCAGTTCCTCCGCCTCCGCGCGATTCTTCCCGACATACTGCTCGGTGATCGCCGGATCTACATTAATGCCATTGATCTCACTGTCCATAAAACGGGCGTTCCGTTCGCTGACTACGGGGATCACGCCGCCCAGCAGGTAAGCGTCCAGTTCTTCTCTAGCCCGCTTTAAATTCTCGAAAGCCCGGGGAGTGAGCACCGGCTGGGTTAAAAAACCCACCATGCCTTTCTCTGCCTTTTCCTTTGCCAGCCGCAGCTGGACGTCAAAATTCCTTGCGTTGACATTTAACGCGCCGAAGAGGTGAAACGGCCCCGGCAGGGATTTTTTCGCGAGCGAAGTGACGAAAGCTGCCAGTTTTCTGGAGTTAAACTGGTACACACTTTTTACCTCATCCCGCTCCGCCGTGGGAATCGGGTCGCCGGTGATGAGCAGTATGTTGCGCACGCCCTCCGCATACAGACCAAAGAGCAGCGCCTTGGTGGCATTTAAATTCCGGTCACGGCAGGTCATGTGAGGCAATGCATCCATCGAGAGCTCCCGCCTGATTTTGCAGGCCAGAAGACTGGAGTCCATCCTCGCCCTGGCAATCGGGCAGTCAGCGATAGTGATAATGTCCGCGCCTGCGCCCTTCAGTTCCCAGGCGCCTTTCATAAACTTTACGACATCGGCGTCCGCCGGAGAATCCAGCTCCACGGCAATGACTTTTTCGCCCGCCTGCAGCTTATTTCAGAACAGGCTCTCGGCCGCCTCCTCCGAATGAGAACGCTCCGCTTTTTTCTTTCGTTCCGACGCAATTCCTCTGGCTTTCGAAAGCTCCTCCCGCATCTTCTCGATATGAAGCGGCATGGTACCGCAGCAGCCGCCCAGGATAGCCGCGCCTTCCTCCGCCATTTCCCTGATCTGCGCGGCAAAATACTGCGGATCTCCCTCATAAAAAGTCCGGTTGTTGACCACCGTCGGATAACCGGCGTTCGGCATCAGGGAGAGCGTCACTCCCTCATGATCGATCTCGCGCACCAGCTCCAGCATGTGCCGCGCGCCGCAGACGCAATTTAAACCAATGGAGTCAACCGCATCGCAGACACGCATTTCCTCAAACAAATCCGCCGCCCAGAAACCTTCCCGCGAAAAACCGTCCACCTGCACCGCAAAGCTGACAATGATATATGCCGACGGCACCCGTTCCCGGATATAAGCGGCAATTTCACAGAGTCCTGTCGTATCTGCGTTCGTCTCAAAAAGGAAATTCTGCGCACCCTGTTCCAGAAAACAATCCGTGACAAAGCGGAACTCGTCAAACGCGCTCTGCTCTTCTCCCAACCCCGAGACCGGTCCGATATCGGCAAAAACATATGCATCATACTCCGCTGCCGCTTCCGCCGCCAGTTTCCACGCCGCCTCTATCGTCCTCCGCACCAGTTCCTCATCGCCCTGAAAGGCAATACGGTTTGCCGCAAAAGTGTCCGTCTTGACGGCTTTGCTCCCGGCCTCCAGATATTCCCGGTGAATCTGCGCAATGAGCTCCGGCTGATGCAGCGCCGCCAGTTCACAGCTCATTCCGGCCTTGTGATTCTTCTGAGCAAAGTAGGTTCCCATGCCGCCGTCAAACAGCAACACATTATTTTTCAGATATTCTCTGACTTCTGTCATTTTTCTTCCTCATTGTTATGGCAACTTATCTTCTCACACGATAAATGTTTTCCGGCTTCCCATATTATTCTGCCCGGATATCTTTCGTGACACTTCACTTTTCAAAATTACCCGAAGACTTCCTTCGCCACATCCACGGACGCCTTGGCGTCCTTCGTATAATAATCCGCCCCGATCTCCATGGCGTATTCCGGCGTCAGAACAGCCCCGCCCACAAACACTTTGCAGTCATGTCCCGACGCGCGCAGCGCTTCGATGGTTTTTTTCATGGAAACCACCGTGGTCGTCATCAGCGCGGACAGACCGACCAGCTTCACATCTTCGGCGATCGCCGTGTCCACCACCTTCTGCGGCGGCACATCCCGCCCCAGGTCAATGACCCGGTAGCCATAGTTTTCCAGGACAACACGGACGATATTCTTGCCGATATCGTGGATATCGCCCTCCACCGTGGCCATGATAATCGTTCCTTTGGAAACACTCTCACCGCCCCGCTTCGCAATCCGGTCCTTGATCAGGTCAAAACCGGCGCAGGCCGCATTGGCGGAGTTGATCAGCTGCGGCAGGAAAATCTGTTCTTTTTCATACCTGTCCCCCACCACATCCAATGCCGGAATCAGCTTCGTGTTGATCACATCCAGCTCGCTCATGGATTCCAGCAGCTGCGCGGTGAGATCTCTGGTTTCCTGTTTTAATCCGCTTAAAACTGCGTCCTCCACCGTCAGCTCACCGGGAGCTACTCGTTTTTTTTTTCGTCCGGTTCATCTGCAAACCGCTCTATATAAGCCTCGCACTGGGCGTCCTCCCCCGAAAGTGCCCGGAATGCGGCAATCGTATCCATGACCTCCTCCTGGTTCGGATTCACAATAGGGAAATCCAGCCCGCAGCACAGAGCCTGTGTCAGGAAATTCGTCGTAATCTGAATCCGCTTCGGCAATCCGAAAGAAATATTGCTGACGCCAAGGACACAGTGAAGCCCCAGCTTTTCATGCACCATTCGCACGGCTTTTAATGTCTCCACAGCCTGTTCCTGCTGCGCGGAAATCGTGAGTGTCAGACAGTCGATCAGAACATCTTCCCTGGGAATACCAACCGCAAGGGCTGTATTCAGAATCTTTTCTGCCAGACGAAAGCGCTCTTCAGCACTGTCCGGAATGCCTGATTTGTCCATCGTCAGCCCGACTACCGCCGCACCATATTTTTTCACGATAGGAAGAATCTTCTCCAACACTTCATCTTCCGCGTTGACAGAATTGACAATCGCTCGTCCGCTGCAGGCTCTTAAGCCCGCCTCGATCGTTGCCGGATCGGAGGAATCAATCTGCAGCGGAAGACTCACGATGCTCTGCACCTCCTGCACTACTTCTGTCATCAACTCCGCCTCATCAATTCCCGGCAGGCCCACGTTGATATCCAGGATGTCCGCACCGGCATCCGCCTGGTCAATCGCCTGCTCCACAATATAATCGATGTCGTGCTCCCGCAGCGCCTGGGCAAAACGCTTTTTGCCGGTAGGGTTGATCCGCTCACCGATGACACGCACGCCGCCGAAATCCACCATTTTTCTGGAAGAGCAGACGCCCCGGAGGCGGGTGTTCTTATTATTTTTATTTAAAGGCTCCCTAATCTGTCCCTGTTTCTCCTTACCATCTCTTTCCGGAGACAGCACATCATCAGAAGTTCCGGCTTCGTCTGTCTCTGCGCTCTCCGCCTCAGCCGCCAGCCCGGCCAGTCCCGCGATAAACTCCGGCGTCGTCCCGCAGCATCCGCCGACCATGGAAACACCAAGAGAAAGGTACGGCCGCATCTGGCGGACAAACTCCTCCGCATCAATGTTGTAGCCGCCGGTGAACGGGTCCGGCAGTCCCGCATTCGGCTTCACGATCAGCGGCTTGTCCGTCCACTTTTTCATTTCTTCTATCATAGGGAAAATTTCCTGCGGCCCGAGCGAACAGTTGATTCCCATCGCATCCACGCCCAGGCCATCCAGGGTCGCTGCCATAGCCGAAACCAGCGTGCCGGTAAACGTCCGCCCGCCGGCTTCAAAACTCATCGTCACCCAGACAGGAAGCTTCGTATTCTCCCGCGCTGCCAGGACGGCCGCTTTTACCTCATAGAGATCTGTCATCGTCTCGAACACAATGAGATCCGCCCCCGCCTGTTCACCGGTCACAGCCATCTCCCGGTATGTCTCATAAACCTCCTCAAAAGACATGGTTCCCATCGGCTCCATCAGCTCTCCGATCGGGCCGACATCCAGGGCAACTCTTACATTTTCCCCTGCGGCGCGCCGCGCGGTCGCCACATTGACCGAGATGACCTCTTCCACACTATGTCCGGTGCCCTTCAGCTTGTGCGCGTTAGCTCCGAAAGTATTCGCATAAATGACATCACTTCCGGCCTCCACGTATTTCCGCTGGATCTCCTCCAGAATATCCGGGTGCTCCAGGCCAAAGATTTCCGGTCTTCCGCCCGGCGCAAGGCCTGCATTCTGCAGCATGGTGCCCATCGCCCCGTCCAATAGAATCAGCTTACTCATGACATATAATTCCTTTCTTTTATATAACCAGATGTAACTATTCACAGTCCTCCACCTCACATGCGCAAAAGCATCCGCGATGCGTCTGACGCAGCAAAAATGCTGCTCACTTTTTTGCTTATGTGGGTGAAGTTCCTGCTTCACAGGATACATCAATATCTGCAAACAGTTTCTTACACGTCAACGTGACAATCCTGTTTGCAGATATCGATGTACTGTGAATAGTAACATTTTGAAAACATCTTGCAGTTCTCGCATCCGCGCTTTCGCAGTTCCTGCGGCTCATCGGAAATCCCCATAACAGCGGTCACCGACTTGCGGGGAACCATGATAAAATTCTCCGTCACGGTCAGACCGATTCTGCGGGAAGTATTCAGCATTTCACACATCTGTATCTGCGTTCCCAGCGGCAGATCCCCATACCCCGGGCTGAAACGGCTGGTCAGGTAACGATTTTCCCGGCTTAACTGTGCCCGGACATCTTCCTCAAAGCAGTCACAGACATTCTCCACCGCCACGCTGGCGCAGGCGTCCAGAATCAGCGCATCCGCCATATCCGTTACCTCATGCCGCATAAGCGCCTGCTCTATGTCAGCCCCCAGTGTCACCGCAAAAAGCACTGCCTCATCACAATTCTGAAGCAGCTGCCGGATATCATTCCCCTCCAGCGGGAAGCCTGTAATCGATCCTTTGTCAACAGACAGACAGCGATAGACCAGCCTCGGAGCGGCATGGCGCCTCACTTCCGCGATACATTTTTGTATCTGAGTTTCAATTTCAGGCGTAATTTCCTGCCCGCGGTGGCCGAGATACATCAGAATTTCATTGTAGTTTAAATCGATCATCCGGGCTTCGATCATAATTCATTTCCCTTTTGCCAAATAACCAGTACAATAGTAGGATTACGAAGACATTATACATGGTATCCTGAAAAATAACAATGGGCATCAGCGAGACGCCTGCCCGTAATAAGCATTTGCGCCGTGCTTCCGGTAATAATGCTTATCCTGCAGTTCCTGCGGCGCCGGCTTTACCTCCGGGTTGATCAGTTCACAGCGCGCCGCCATCTTGGCACACTCTTCCAGAACAACCGCATTGTGAACCGCGTCATTCGCATTCTTTCCCCAGGTAAAAGGGCCGTGGTTTTTACAGAGAACCGCCGGGACCGCCTCATAATCTTTCTTTTTTTCCTCAAAGGCATCCGCAATAAGTATTCCGGTGTTCAGCTCGTAGGCTGCATTGATTTCCTCTTTCGTCAGGTTGCGGACACAGGGAACCTCCCCGTAAATGTAATCCGCATGAGTCGTCCCGTAGCAGGGAATGTCACGTCCCGCCTGCGCCCAGCTTGTCGCCCAGGGCGAGTGGGTGTGGACAATCCCGCCAATGTTCGAAAAACGGTTGTAAAGAACCATGTGCGTGGCCGTATCAGAAGAGGGATTATACTTTCCCTCCACCTTATTGCCTTCCAGATCAACCACAACCATATCCTCCGGCGTCAGTTTTTCATATTCCACCCCGCTGGGCTTAATGACAAACAATCCCTTTTCCCGGTCAATACCGCTGACATTGCCCCAGGTAAAGGTAACCAGGCCGTATTTCGGCAAAAGCATATTTGCCTCATAAACTTCTTTTTTCAACTGTTCCAGCATAGCAGACTCCTTTTACTATTTATAGTTTTCCACTGCTGCCCGCTCGATCGGCAGCCCGGCCACATACTTCTCCAGAAATGCGTCAAATCCCACCACATCCACAGCATCCGGCTCAATCACAGAACCCTCCGAGCCTGCGAAGACACGGTCCTCCAGATAGGCGTCCAGAGACATTCCCTCACCATTCACCAGATAAGCCGCCAGAAGCGCAATGCCCCAGGCGCCGCCTTCCCCGGCCGTCTCCATCACCGCCACAGGCGCGTTCATGGCCGCCGCCATAAACTTCTGTCCTACGCCTTTCGTCTTGAACAGGCCGCCATGCCCCAGCATGGAGTCCACCTGCACGCCTTCCTCCTTCAGGAGAATATCAAGCCCGACTTTCAGCGTGGCAGCCGCGGAATAAAGGTTCGCACGCATAAAATTGGCCAGGTTGAATTTGCTGTCCGGCAGACGCACCAGGAGCGGCCGCCCCTCGTCGAAAGCTGTGACTCCCTCGCCGGAATAATAATTGTAAGCCAGGACACCGCCGCAGTCTGCATCGCCCTCCAGCGCCTTGTTATAGAGCGTGCCGTAAAGCTGATCCACACTCACATCCACGCCAAGCTCTTCCGCGAACTGGCCAAACAGGCTGACCCAGGCATTCAGATCGGAGGTACAATTGTTGCAGTGTACCATGGCGACCAGGTCGCCGACCGGCGTCGTCACCAGGTCCAGCTCTCTGTACACTTTTTCCAACTCTTTCTCTAATACCACCATGGCAAAAATGGAAGTTCCCGCGGAAACATTGCCGGTGCGGACTTTCACACTGTTTGTCGCCGCCATACCGGTCCCCGCATCGCCCTCCGGCGGGCAGATTGGGATTCCCGCCTCAAGAGACCCGGTCGGGTCGAGCATCCGGGCTCCAGCCTCCGTCAGAACCCCGGCCGCCTCGCCGGCCACCAGGACGTTCGGATAAATCTCATCAAAAGTCCAGGGCATTCCCGCCTCCGCAGCGATCGCGTCAAATTTCTCTATCATCGTCCGGTCAAAAGTCTTTGTCGACGTATCGATAGGGAACATACCGGAAGCCTCGCCGACGCCAAGCACTTTCCGTCCGGTCAGTTTCCAGTGGATATACCCCGCCAGCGTCGTCTGGAAAGCAATGTCCTTCACATGCTCTTCTTTATTTAAAATCGCCTGATACAAATGCGCAATGCTCCAGCGCTGCGGTATATTATAGGAAAAAAGCTCCGTCAGTTTTTCCGCCGCCTCCTCGGTAATCGTATTGCGCCAGGTCCGGAAGGGCACCAGCAGCTCATCGTTTTTATCAAACACCAGATACCCGTGCATCATAGCGCTGAATCCCATGGCCGCCAGGCGGGTCAGTTTCACGCCATACTCTGCTTCTGCATTGCGCACCAGATCGGCATACGCATCCCGCAGACCGTCCCATACCGCCTCCAGAGAATAGGTCCAGATGCCGTCCACCAGCTGATTCTCCCACTCATGATTTCCCTGCGCAATGGGAGTGTGATCCGGCGCGATCAGCACCGCCTTAATCCGGGTGGAGCCCAGTTCCACGCCCAGAATCGCCTGTCCCGCGGCGATCATCTCTTTGATTTTATTCTTATCCAACCTCAATAATCCCCTTTCTTTTACAAAATGCTCGTAAGATACGATTTCAAACGCACATTGCAGCAAGTGAGAAATACTGTCCGGAATAGTTACAAATGTTCATTCTCAAACACTGCCGCATATAGTATCAGTTTACCCTACTTTTCCGGTTTTGTGAAGATGGAAAAAGAGGCCGTCCCAAAGAACGACCTCTCTTTTGTAATTGTATTTTATAAAGCTTCAAGTTGCTTCGCAAACACGGATACAAGCGCTCGATTTCCGGCTTTTCCCCGCTACTCCACTTTCACAAAAGTGTTTGCCTCTTCCTCGCCGCGCAGCACTCTGAGTCCGCCGAGCGCCAGGGATTCCATCTCGTTCTCACCCGGATATACGGTCACCGGTGCAATCCACTCGACATTCTTCTTCACCTCATTAGTGAAATACTCGGAGTATGCGATACCGCCGGTCAGCACGATGCCCTCGACATCGCCGCCCACCGTCGCAGCTTCCTCGCCGACACAACGCGCCACATTCAGCGCCATGGCATCATAGATCAGCTTCGCGTGCTCGTCGCCGGCCTTGATCATCTTCTCCACCTCACGGCTGTCATTCACGCCCAGATGCGCAACCAGGCCGCCGCGGGATTTCAGCTTCTTGAGCATATCTTTCGTGCTCATGCCGGAATTTCCAAAGTACTTGGTAAAGGACTGGATCGGCAGCTTGCCGGAGCGCTCCGGTGCAAACGGGCCGTCCTCATCGTTGATGATATCCGCCACTTTTCCGCCGTACTGCAGGGTAACGGAGATACCGCCGCCCAGGTGAACCACGATCAGCTTGCAATCCTTATATGCTTTATCATGCTCGCGGGCATACTTCATTGCTGCCGCACGGGTATTCAGGTTATGCCCGATTCCCTTTCTTGTCACTTCCTCCAGACCGGTAATCTTTAAGATCGGCCACATCTCGTCCACAGTCACACCGTCATAGATAAACGCCGGAATGCCGAGGGGCTTCGCGATCGCGTCCGCGATAACCGCGCCCAGATTGGAAGCGTGCTCCATGGCCGGCTTATTCTTCAGCTGCCATACCATGTCGTCATTTACGGTATACGCGCCGGCTTTGACGGGCGGAAGCAGACCTCCGCGGGCAACGATACCGGTAAGATCCTCTAAAACGACACCTTTGTCCTTCAGCACGTCCAGAATCATATCCTTTCTGAACTCATACTGGTCAACGATCAGATCGTACTTCGCGATCACGTCCGCTGAGTGGGAAATGCTCTCCACAAAAATCTGCTTTTCATCCTCGTAATAAGCAATCTTCGTGGATGTAGACCCCGGGTTTAAGATAAGTAATTTCTCCATTGTCATCCTCCTCCTAAAAATGATTCGTGTAATAAAAACTCCTGGTTAAAGTTTATCACAAACACTGCCCGCAGGCAACATTTAATGCCTTTATCTTATCATATAAATTATATTTTGCACAATCCCCGATTTTAATATTTTGCAGCAACATTTTCTTTCACATCGTCCCGCTGAGATTCCGTCTGTTCCGGGACATGTGTCGCAGCAAAGTGTGAAAGAAAATCAATCCTGCGCCGCAAAGCCCCGGTAATTGCCCGGATACGGGTCTCATCCAGATATTCCTCTGCCCCGTCCGCTGACAGGACATTTTTCGCAAAATCTTCCGCATCCATCAAACCGATAAAATCAATCCAGCTAAAATCAGATACCAGCTTCAGTTGTTCCGTGTGATGGTTTTTAAAAGGCTTGCAGATAACCCCCTTCTCTGAATACATCTGTCCGGGCATTTTATCATAACCGAGAGAAGATCCGCTGTCATAAATGGGTGCAAAGCCAATCCATTCCAGCGTCTCCGCGTTTCTCAGCACGCCGAAATTATTGAGATGCCGGTCTTCGTTTGCAATGATATAATCCAACACAATCATGCGGTCAAGAAAAGGTATGGCATCTTTAATCCCGAGTGCCTCACAGCAGCGAATCAAATGCTGATAGATGGAAGTACTGTTGTCTTTTTTCTGTGTCTTTAAAATGCGCCATGCGGGAATCAATTCGGTATCTTCTGTGACAAAATCCCCGCACACGCTGTAAGGCAGTCCCTTGTTCCAGACAATCGTGTATGGCACGTGGGAAATTCCGAGGCGCTCCATTACCCCGGCCGCGATCACTTCGTTAAAAGGCTGCTGCTGAAACGGATTACTGCCTCCCTTTATGAGACAGCGTTTGCCGTCTATAATCTTCCACCGTTTTTTCAGATTGCCGTCTAAGGTATTGTCCGGTGAGGAAAAATCCATGACATCCGCTTTCTTATTCTCCCCAAACAAAACGTCTCCGATATCTTCTGAAAAATCATTATGAAAAAAATTAACGCCATCCCATGAGAGCGCAGAACTTTCCGGGCGAATCCAGTATTGATCTGACAGGCTCAGACCGTAGCAGCGCGCCAAAAGCATTTTTGTATTACCAATTTCCAGTGTTTGAAGCGCCTCACGGATACCGGACCGGCTGGCCGGAATCGAGCGGTCCGTCCACCATTCATTCAATGCCGCCCTGTCAATGATCCCTTTGCGTACCGGAACACCTACCGGGAGGTGCTTTGGCGCATACAGTGCACCGGTTTTCTGTATAAAACCGGTGACATCGTCCAACTCCAGTTCCGTGATTTCAATCCGTTTATGCATCAGCGTACATTTCAAACCGGACACCTCATTTCTTTCTGATATCTGTAAATACAGTTTATAACTCAGGTAATCACTCATTTAAATATAACAGAAAAAAGCCAGGCCGACAATGTATAAATCTCCGCCACTTTATAGATATTTCATAGTTATTTCCCTTGCGGGATTTCCCCGCAGGCGCTATCATAAGAAGGGTGCGTAAAGCAACCCTCTTTTTGTGCCGCCTCGCAAGGCAATACGTCCTGAAAGAAAGCATCCGGGAAAACCATCCCGTAAAGAATACAGCACAAAAAACACAACATACACTATAAACTACCCGCATAAAAAGCCGAAAAAAATCAGAATTATTATAAATACACAGGCACACGAGGTACACACACATGGACTACATCTCCACAATCATCGACACAATGAAAAAAACAGGCAGCTGCCCACCCCGATCACGTCCTTTTCCGGTTTGCGGACTTCGACGACGACACGAATGAATGGGTGCTGGAAGAACACACCTACCGGGAAATCTACCACAAATCCCTGGAAATGGCCTACATGCTGCGCAAAAAAGGCTTACGGCCCGGCGACCGGGCAATCATCTTCAGCATGCAGGATTTCGGCACAATCTGCGCCGTCTACGGCTGTATGATGGCCGGAGTCGTCTTTACGATTATCCCGCCGCCGCTGGATGAGGACAAGGTCGAGCGCTTTATCTCTGTTTTAAAATCCTGCAAGCCCCGGGCTCTGATTTCCAACTATGCCTTAGAGCAGGGTTCAGATACCCATATCACCGGGCGTCTCTTAAAGGAAGCCACGCTGGATACGCTCCGCCTGAAACGAATCTACACAGACAAACTGATTCCCTACCGCAGGGAAGATGTCATTGTACCCGCCACAGCGGATCAGCTCGTCTACCTGCAATATATATCCGGTTCCACCAGCGTTCCCAAGGGCGCGCGCGTTACATGGAAGAATCTGATGAAAAACCTCGAACAGTGCTACCACTGCCTGGACTTAAGCAGCGCCACGCTCGCCTCGTGGGTGCCTTATTTCCACAATCTGGGGCTCGTCGTGACCATCTGCATGCCGATTCTCGCCAAGGTTTCCGCCGGTTCCGGTGTCTATTTTCTGCAGACACTGAAGTTTCTGGAACGGCCGAAGCTCTGGCTGAAGCTGATCTCGGATTTTAAAATTAAACTGACCGTCGGCCCCGGCTCCGCCTACGACGCCTGCACCCGCATTTTCTCGGAAGAAGAGGCGGCAGAATACTCTCTGACCCAGGTCACACATTTTATGAACGGGTCAGAATTTATCAGTGCAAAGACCGTGGACCGGTTTGTCAAAATGTTCCACTGTGATCCGAACGCCATGGCGCCCGGCTACGGCGTGTCGGAAAATGTCTGCCTTGCCACATTCGCTCCGCAGGATTACCGCTGTCTTAAACTGGACTATGAAGCATACAGGAGAAACCGGGCGGTCATCGCACCGGACGCGGAGCATATCAAGGAAATCGTGAGCGTCGGCGCCCCGGTCAAAGACCTGACTCTGGTGATCGGCAACCCGAAGACAAAAAAAGTATATCCCGAACTGCGCATCGGCGAGATTTTCCTCTCCGGCGACAGCGTGGTGGACGGTTACTGGGGCGACCCAAAGGAAAACAAAAATTTCCATGTCCGCCTGGAAGGATACGACTGCGATTTTTACAAGACGGGCGACCTGGGATTTCTCTATGAAGGGCAGCTCTACATCACAGGCCGCATCAAGGAAATGCTGATTGTCAACGGTCACAATGTGTACCCGTCTGATCTGCAGACGACCATCAATCAGCATGTTCCGGCTCTCGCGGGCGCAGCCTACGGCTTTTTCTCCTGTACCGGTGAGACGAAGGAACAGATCGTGGCCGTGGTAGAAACAAAACCGGAGGAAAATTTTGCGCAAAGAGTCCGGGAGATCAACAAAGCAGTCTCCGACCGCTTTTCCTTCTCTTTTTACGATGTGGTCTTTGTACCGCTCGGAACCATTCCGCGCACAGACAACCGCAAGCTGCAGATGCTGAAAACCCGCGCCCTGTACATGGACGCCCAGCTTGAAGTTCTTTACAGCAGTCACGATTACTATATGCGGAAAAAAAGCAATTCTCTCCTCGGCAGATCCATTGATATCGCCGATGAACTGATTGACAAATCCACCGAATGTGTCGACGACCTCATTGACAAATCCGTGGAATGTGTTGACGAGCTGATGGACAAGGCGGACGATATTTTTATCCAGGTGCGGTCTGCGTTCCAGAAAGTATTAAAGATCGACCAGTTTAATCCCAACGAGTCATTCCTTGCCCTGGGCGGAGATTCCCTGATGGGATTTGAGCTGATCAACAGTATCGAACAAAAACTCCACATCAAACTGGACCTGCGCGAACTGCTGCGGGATTCCTCTGTGGTCGGCGTGACAAAGTACATCCACTCTGTGCTCTCCGGCACAACAGGAAATAATAAAGCGGTCAACCTGCCGAAAGAGTGCCGGCTGGACGACTCCATCCGCTGCACCGCGGAATATACAAAGTCCACCGCGGACTGCCGCCGCATTTTTCTGACGGGAGGAACCGGATTTCTTGGCGCACAGCTCATTCACAGCATCTTCCGCTATTATCCGCACGACGGTCTGGAAATCTACTGTCTGGTCCGCGCGGACTCCGTCAGAGCCGCTGCACAGCGGCTGGAGGACAACCTAAAACACTACCATCTCTGGCAGGACGGCATGGATAGATATCTGCATCCGGTGATCGGCAGCCTGACCGAGCCGAAGCTCGGCCTGGATGAAAAGACCTGGGACGCAATGGCGGAGCGCGTGGAGGTGATTTACCACAGCGGAGCCATATTAAATTTTGTCTTTCCCTACGAATATCTGAAAGCGACCAATGTGGGCGGTACCGCAGAAACGCTCCGCCTCGCCTGCAGCGGACAGGCAAAATATTATCACTACGTATCGTCCTACAGCGTATTTGACACACCCACCAACCGCGGACGCTATCTGTCGGAAAACACACCGCCAAAGTCCTGGAAAGGATTTTCGCTGGCCTATTCCCAGACAAAATGGGTCTCCGAGCATCTCGTCCGAATTGCCGGGGAGCGCGGCCTGAAAGCAGCCATTTACCGTCCCGGCGACATCACCGGTGCGGCGAACGGCATCTATGAGTTAAACGATATGGTGAGCCGGATGATGGTCAGCATGATCCAGATGAAAGGCATTCCGCTTGCACACTACAGTTTCCACATGACCCCCGTGGATTATGTGGCAAAAGCGCTGATCGTGATCTCCCGGAAAGAGGAATGCTTCGGCCATGCTTTCCACCTGATCAATCCGAAGCCGCAGACCCTGCGCTCTCTGGTCGGATATATCCGCGGCTGCGGCTATCGGGTGCGCTATATTCCGTTCGCAGCATGGAAAAACCGGATCAAAAAGTCCGACGCCGGAAAAAATGCCATGGTTCTTCTGGAGTGCCTCTTTGAATCCGGAAGCGAGAGCAATCCGAGTGTATTGTGGCATTTTGTCGGAAAAGACCCCGTCTACGGCACCGGCAATACGAACCTGCTGCTCGACCATACGGGCATCAGCTGCCCGCCGGTAGACCAGAAGATGATCGCGGCGTACCTGAGATATTTTGAATCGAAACATTACATCTGAGGAGAATTGCGGGATCATCTGAAACCGGCCTCTGGTCCGAAATAAAGCAATCAGGGACATAAATCATTTTACAGGAGCATAAAACAACCATGAAAACAGGAATCCCCCGCGCGCTGCTCTACTACCGCTACGCCGTCCTCTGGAAAACATTTTTCCGCGAACTCGGCATCGAAACGGTTTTAAGCCCGCGCACCACAAAAGCACTCCAGGACACCGGAGACCACTATGCAATAGATGAAAACTGTCTCTCCAGCAAACTGTTTCTCGGCCATGTCGCCGCGCTGGAGGGAAAATGTGACGCAGTCTTTGTCCCGCGCATCGCAAACTATGGGAAAGAGGGAATCCTCTGCACCCGCTTCGAGGCACTCTACGATATGTGCCTCAACACCTTCCGCGACAGAAACCTGCACTTTCTCACCTGCGACGTTGATATCCAGCAGAAAAAACCGGAACGCAAAGCTTTTGTACATCTGGCACAGGAGCTTGGAAAAACACGCCGTGAGGGTGAAACAGCCTACGACAGGGCTAAAGCAGCCTGGGAGCAGGACAATCTCGCAAAAATAAAGCGGCAGGAGGAAGCCATCGCTCACACGGATCAGATCCGCATCCTGGTGGTGGGACACAGCTACAACCTCTATGACGAATATATCGGCAAGCCGATCTTAAACGCGATCCGCCAGCTCGACGCCCTGCCCGTCTGTTCCGACGCCGTTGACTTAAAGGAAGCGCAGAAAGACTCGCTTTCTATCTGCAAAAATGTCCCCTGGATCATGAGCCGCGAACTCCTCGGCGCGATTCAAAGATACCACGACCGGGTCGACGGCATCATCCTGCTGACCGCCTTTCCCTGCGGTCCCGATTCCATGGTCAATGAGATGATCATCCGCCGCGTCAAAGACCGGCCGATCCTGAACCTTCTGTTAGACAGCCAGGACGGGAACGCCGGAATTGAGACCAGACTGGAGAGTTTTATCGATATCATCCGTTTCCGAAAGGAGATGCACCATGCCTGAGAAACCATACAAGATGTGTTACCCCTGCCTGGGAAATTACGATATCCCAATTCAGTATTTTGTCAATCACGGGACAAATCTGGAATATATCAGTCCGCCCACCATGACAAAGCGTACCATCGAGCTCGGCGCCAAATACAGCCCGGACTTTGTCTGCGCGCCGTTCAAATGCCACATGGGAAACTATATCGAAGCGCTGGAAGCGGGCGCTAACGTACTCATCCAGACCGGCGGCACCTGCCGGCTGGGCTATTACGGGGAGCTGCACGAACAGATTTTAAAAGATATGGGGTACGATTTTGAAATGCTGAATCTGACCCTGTTCAACTACCACAGCCTGCCCGCCCTCATCCGGGGAATCCGGCGCTACGCCACGGACACCAACCTGCTGAAAATCGCAGCTTCACTGCCCGCCACCATCCGGATGGTGCTTGTCATCGACAAAGTGGAGGATTACTACCGCCGGAATATGGGGTTTGAAGTCACAAAAGGGTCTTTCGATAAAGTATACAACCGCTTTCTGGCAAAGCTGCGGAAAGCAAACGGACTGCGGCAGGTAAACCACATTTACAGAGAGACGATGGTAGCTTTCCGGAACATTCCCATCGACAAACCGGAGCATCCTCTGCGGGTCGGAATTGTCGGAGAGTATTTTACCATCATGGATCCTTTTTCCAACCACGAGGTGGAAAAAAAGCTGGCGCAGATGGGCACCGAAGTCCACCGCTGGATGAATCTCTCCAACAGCCTGCTGATCTGTCCGGACAAACGCACGATCCGCAAGCTGTACCATTACCTGCACTATGACATGAACCGCTTCCCGTCCTCCATCTGGGTGGATATCCAGAAAAAAGACAGCCCGAAGTACGTGACCAACGACACGGGCAGCTCCTCGGTTTCCACCATTACGCTGGCGGAGCACTACGCCAAAGAAGGTTTTGACGGCCTGGTGCATATCAAATCTTTCGGCTGCACACCCGAGATGGACTGCATCCCTATGCTTCATAATATCAGCGCAGATTATAAGATTCCTACGCTGTTCCTGAGCTATGACACGCAGACCAGCGATACCGGGATTGAGACGAGGCTGGAAGCGTTCTATGATATGATCGCGATGCGGCGGGAGAAAGCATGATGTATACGGATGAAAGGAGGGCGAAAGAACCAATCGTCCGTAGGAACTGCGGGTGGGTACGGACTAAATGTGCGGAAATGGCAGTTTCGTCCGTAATAACTGTTGGATCGTACGGACTTAATGTGCAGAAATAGTAGTTTCGTCCGTAATAATGGCTGGCTCCTACGGACTAAATGTGCGGAAATGGCAGTTTCGTCCGTAATAACTGTTGGATCGTACGGACTTAATGTGCAGAAGCAGCAGTTTCATCCGTAGAAACAGAATGAATGCCCGGCAAATAAAAAGTCAGGCAAGAAATAGAGAATGAGAAAGAGGGAAAACAACCATGAAAAAAAGGCTTACCTGGGAATTGACATCGGCTCGATCTCCACGAAGGGCGTCATCATAGATGAGGACAAAAACATCCTCTGCAGTATTTATCTCTGGACGGAGGGCAACCCGATGGAGGCGTCCAAGCGCGTTATCGCCGCCCTCGGAAAGGATCTGGATCACGACGCCTATGAGGTCGTTGCCGCCGGGACGACCGGGAGCGCGCGCAAGCTTGTCGGCGCCATGTGCAACGCCAGCATCGTGAAAAATGAGATCACCGCACACGCGGTCGGCACCACCACGCTCCACCCGGACGTCCGCACCATCCTGGAGATTGGCGGACAGGATTCCAAGATTATCTGCGTGGAAAACGGCGTGGCCATCGATTATGCCATGAACACGCTCTGTGCGGCCGGTACCGGCTCTTTCCTCTCCAGCCAGGCCAGACGTCTCGGCGTCGATGTGGAGAATTTCGGGAAAATCGCCCTCGGAAGCAAAAATCCCACGCCCATCGCAGCGCGGTGCACGGTCTTTGCGGAGTCTGATCTGGTCCACAAGATCCAGATGGGGCATCAGAAAGAGGATATCATTGCCGGCCTCTGCAACGCGGTCGCCAACAACTATTTAAACAACATCGGAAAAGGGAAAAAAATCGCCGCCCCGATCGTATTCCAGGGCGGCGTCAGCAAAAATGAAGGCGTCGTCAAAGCATTTGCGGACGCCCTCGGGGAAGAAATTATTGTCGATGAAAACGGGCATCTGATGGGATGCTACGGAGCCGCCATCCTCGCACAGGGCTGCGGCGTGGAAAAACCATTCTCCTTCGATGTGGCGGAGACAGATTTCCTCACCCGCGAGGTGACCTGCCCCAACTGTGCGAACCACTGCGAAGTGATCTGCGTGTACCGCGAGGGAGAACTGATCGATGCCTGGGGGAACCGCTGCGAGCGGGGTGAAGTGCGGCAGGGGTAAAAGATAAGAAATATGTTGGACGGAGTTTCAGCAGGCGGGAGCCTGTCCTCCAAATGCCTCAGTCACGTCGATTTGCTCATTTTTCTCCGCCGCCGATTGATTGATTTCTCCGCAAACTCGCCCAAAAAACGGGCTCAAACATGCTCCGAAATCAATCGCTATGCTCGAAAAATTTCACAAATCTTCCTACCGCCTGATGCATTTGGAGGACAGGCTCCCGCCTGCTGAAACTCCTGTGCCAAATCTAATCATACATTGACAAGTATATGAAGTGAAAATTCGGTTTCTTAATTACAATTCTATTTCTAAATACGATTGTATCCTGTAATATTAAGCCAAAAATAAGGGAGTTGAAAAATATCGCTCCGCCGTATCCGGCAGCACCGTGACCACGGTTTTCCCCTCGCCCAGCTTTTCCGCCAGCTTCAGCGCTGCGGCAACATTCGTCCCGCTGGAGATACCGCACATGATGCCCTCCTTACGCGCCAGGTCTTTTGTTGTCCCAATCGCCTCCTCATCGGATACGATATAGATGTCGTCATAAATCTGCTGATTTAAAATCTCCGGAATCACGCCGTCTCCAATACCCATCTGCAGATGCGTGCCGATATCTCCGCCCGCCAGGATAGCCGCGTTCTGCGGCTCCACGGCCCAGATCTCTATATCTGGATTCTGCGCTTTTAAGACTTCCCCGATTCCGGTAATCGTCCCGCCGGTACCGATACCGGAACAGAAACCATCGATCGGTCCCGCGACCTGCTCCAGAATCTCCAGCCCCGTGTGATGGCGGTGCACCATCGGATTCGCAGGATTCTCAAACTGCTGGGGCACGTAGACATTCTCATCCTCTTTTGCCATACGAAGCGCTGTCTGGAGACATTCCTCAATACACTCACCGATATTCCCTGCATCGTGGATCAGAATCACCTCCGCGCCGTAATGGCGCACCAGCTTGCGCCGCTCCTCACTGACAGAGTCCGGCATCACGATGATCGTGCGGTAACCTTTCACCGCCCCCACCAGAGCCAGGCCAATCCCCTGGTTTCCGCTGGTGGGCTCCACAATAATCGTATTTTCATGGATTTTTCCCTGACGCTCCGCCTCCTCGATCATATTTAAGGCTGTCCGGGTCTTGATCGAACCGCCCACATTCAACCCTTCAAATTTCACAAAAATCTGCGCGTTTCCGGGTTTATTCATTTTATTCAGGCGGATCATGGGCGTATGGCCCACCGCCTGTAAGATATTGTCATAAATCATGCTTTCCTGCCACCCTTTCGCTGCCCGATCTGATTTTTATGGGCAACATTATTACTTTACAACATTGCCGCCCATTTTTCAAGAACAGACTGCAAATATACAGGATCCTGCTGTCGGGATTTTCGTGCCTTATTTAAAAAAATTTTAGAATTTTATACTTTTTTACCGGGGTCAGACCCCTATTTTCAAAAAACGGTGCCCGCTATCTTTTCAGATATCCGGACACCGCTCTTTTCTTTACTTTTGCAATTATTAAAAATTCACTCTTCCTGTGTACTGGTCGTTGATCACATAATAAGCTGCCTTATCCTCCGGCTTAATGTAAAGCGCGATGGTCTTGACCGCCACAGAATCCTCGGTCGCAGCGAACTGCGCCAGGGCTCTCTCTGTGAGCTCCTCCTCGCTGATCTCCTCGCCCATGTACTGGATTACCACACTCTTCGTCGGCTTTCTCGTGTACTTGCGCTTCGTGGTCTCAGCTGTCTCCTTGACGGCTTTCTTTGTAGAAGCCACCGCTTTCTCCGCTGTTGTCTTCGTGGTGGTCGCTGCTTTCTTCGCAGCCTTCTTTGTCTTTGTCACGGTCTTTGCGGTCGCGTCCTTTGCCACAGTCGCAGCTGCCTCAGCGTTCTTCTTCACCGCCTCTTTTGCCGCTGCCTTTGCCTTTGCATTCGCTGCTTTTGCTTCCGCTTTCTTTGTTTCGGCTGTTACAACCTCTTCATTCGTAATGGTTGTATCTACAGTCTCGCCAGTTTTTTTCGCTGCCATGATAAATCCTCCTTAAAATATATATAAAATGACCGGAAAGCCGAACTCCGGACGTTATTACTGCACCAAATTAAAATGAACCAAACCAATATACAATTCACCGAAATGCGTAACATCAAGCCTCCGACTTCCTTGATCTCACGCATTTTACATCAAACTTTTGCGGATGTCAACTTACACGCACCCTCCCCTCTCCCAAAGTTGAAAATTTTGCACAAAACAAAAATTGTTTTTTCATAAATTCTATTTTTGCTCTGGTTAATTTTACCTCTGCCCGTGATTTCTATGCATTTTTTCCAACTTTGTGCACAATTTTTCTGGATTTTACAGATTTTAATGCTATAATAGAAATATGTCTGGGGAAAGTATCGTTTCCCATGGCACTTACACTATTATTCATCATAGGAGGGAAAGAAATGGCTAAGACAAAAGTTATTTCTGCGAAAGAAGCAGGCGCGCTTGTAAAAGACGGTGATACCGTACTGATCGGCGGCTTCATGACAAACGGAACCGCAAAATCGATCGTAAATGAAGTTACAGCAAAAGACCTGACCGTTGTCTGCAATGACGCCGGATTCCAGAACGAGGGCACCGGCAGACTTCTGGCAAATCACCAGGTAAAGAGACTGATCGCGACTCACGTTGGTCTGAACAAAGAGTGCGGCCAGCAGTACAACGAGGGCATCCTCGACCTGAAGCTCCAGCCCCAGGGCACACTGGCGGAGCAGATCCGTGCAGGCGGAGCAGGACTGGGCGGATTCCTCACACCCACCGGTATCGGCACCATCGTTGCTGACAGTTCTTCACCGACCACGCTCGAGGGCAAGCAGGTTGTCGAGCTTGACGGCAAAGAGTATCTGCTTGAGAAAGCAATCCGCGGCAATGTAGCGATCATCCAGGGCTATGTCGCTGATGAGTCCGGCAACATCCGCTACAAAGGATCCACACGTAACTTTAATATTCCGATGGCATCCGCAGCAGATATTGTTATCGTAGAAGTTGAGAAGATCGTTCCGGCCGGCGAGATCGGTCCGAACTATGTTGAGACTCCTCACATCTTCGTTGATTACTTAGTCGTAAAGGAGGAAGCATAAGATGGAAAGAAGCGAGATTAAACCCTTCATCGCAAAACGTGTTGCGAAAGAGATTCATGACGGTGATGTTGTAAACCTTGGTATCGGTCTTCCCACAATGGTACCCGATTATGTAGATCCCAGCATCAAAATTACTTTGCAGTCCGAGAACGGATTCATCGGCCTCGCAGCAGTAGATCCGGATGCAGACGACGCTGCTTACACTGTAAACGCGGGCGGACAGCCGGCCGGCATCGAGAAAGACGGTATGTTCTTTGATTCCTGCACTTCTTTCGGCATCATCCGCGGCGGACATGTAGACGCTACCGTACTTGGTTCCCTCCAGGTAGATGAGAAAGGCGATATCGCAAACTGGATTATCCCCGGCAAGATGGTTCCCGGTATGGGCGGCGCGATGGATCTGGTTGTAGGCGCGAAGAAAGTTATCGTTGCCATGGAGCACACCCAGAAGGGCGCTCCGAAGATCTTAAAGGAGTGCACACTCCCCCTGACCGCAAAAGGACAGGTCAACCTCATCGTCACCGAGATGGGCGTGATGGAAGTGACTCCGGAAGGTCTTGTGCTGACCGAGTACAATCCTGAATTCACCGTGGAAGAGATTCAGGCTGCTACTGAGGCAACCCTGATCGTATCCCCGGATCTGAAATCCATGATCTGAGCGTAGGCAATGAGCCGTGCAGCAGAGCACAAACAGGCAGACACGTCATGCTTGCATGTAAGGGGATGTCTGTTTGCGCTCTGCTATAGGGCGAAGCCCGGACAGTTCGAGAACCAAAGGTTCTCGAACGGGCACGGCGGAGTTTATGATACGATACAATAAACCGGAAGAAAAGGGTCGTGCCTGAGTAAAACTGCTTAGGCACGGCCCTTTTTTAATTCTCTTCTCAATCACTTCTTCGCCAATAGAAACACGGTCGCCAGTATCAGCACAAATCCCAGGATATCCATCGGCAGAAATACCGTCTGCAACACCAATGCTAATGTCAGCGTCGCCACCAGCGGTTCCATACAGCCGACCATATTTCCTCGCGCCGGCCCGATAAAGGTCATCCCCATCAGAAACAGTGCAAACGCACAGACCGTTCCCACCAGCACAATAAATATCATCCCGAGAATAATTTCCCTGTCAAAGGAAATCGGATACCGCCATACCCGCATCAGAAAAAAGAAAGCAATTCCGCCAAAGAACATCCCCCATCCGACAGGCAGGATGCTTCCCCACTTTTTCATCAGTTTCTGCGGCATCATAATATAAATTGCGGCAGCCACAGCGGAAATCAATCCCCAAGCCAATTCCTCCTGTGAAATATACAGAGACGAAAAGCTTCCGTGGGTCGCCACCAGAAAGATGCCCGCGATGCTGGAACAAATACCCACAACCTCCCGGAAAACCGGCCGCTTCCGCACCATCATACAGCTGGCGATCAGCACAATCACCACAGAAAAATACTGCAGCACCGTGGCGGTGCCGGAATTTGTCTTCGAGATGGATGTGGTATAAGCAAACTGCGTAAACATCAACCCACATACACCGAAGGCGATGCAGTAGCAAAAATCCTTCGGTGTATGCGTAAATTCATGAAATTTCTTTTTCTCCGTCAGACAGCCGAAGCAGACCAGGATAATCCCCGCAAATATCAGACGGATCTGCGTCAGCCAGATGGAGTTCACTCCCTGCACGGAGCACAGGTATTGGGTGCAGGTCCCCGAGAGTCCCCAGCAGACCGCACCCAATATCGTAATCAGCATTCCTTTTGTGTAATCAGACATTTCCCAAACTACCCTCAGACAGGCTCCCCGGCTTCCGTCATTACGCCTCATCCGCCGCACAGACAGACAATCCCAGCTCCTTCAGCTGCTTCTCATCCACTGTGTTCGGCGCATCTGTCATCAGGCAGGACGCATCCTTCATTTTCGGGAAGGCGATAACATCCCTAATGGACTCTGCCTGCACCATAAGCATCACCATACGATCTAATCCGTAAGCCAGCCCCGCGTGAGGCGGCACACCATATTTGAAGGCTTCGAGCAGGAAACCAAACTGACTCCACGCCTGCTCCTGGGTAAAGCCCAGCACCTCAAACATTTTTTCCTGAATATCGTTCTGGTGGATACGGACAGAACCGCCGCCCATCTCCGCACCGTTTAAAACAATGTCATACGCCTTTGCGCGGACAGCGCCCGGATCGGAATCAATCTTATCCCAGTCCTCCTCCATCGGCATGGTAAACGGATGGTGCATGGCCTTGAAGCGCTCCTCCTCATCGGACCACTCCAGCAGCGGGAATTCCGTCACCCAGAGGAAGTTAAACTTCTTCGGATCCATCAGCCCCAGTTCTTTTCCCATGTGGAGACGCAGCGCCCCCAGCACATCCCAGACTACCTTATTTTTATCTGCGGCGAACAAAAGCAGGTCTCCGCTCCTGCCGCCCATCGCATTGATCAGCTCCTGCAAGCCTTCCTCCGTAAAGAACTTTGAAAAGGAAGATTTCACACTGCCGTCTGTCTTACACTGAATATAAGCCAGACCCTTCGCACCGTAGGTCTTCGCCAGCTCCACCAGTTTATCCACCTGCTTCCGGCCGAGGTCTCCCTTGCCTGGCACGCAGATGCCGCGGACGCTTCCGCCGTTCTCCAGCGCATTGGAAAAGACGGCAAATTCACAGCCCCGCACCACATCGGACACATCGATCAGCTCCATGCCGAACCGCGTATCCGGCTTATCCGAGCCATAGCGGTCCATCGCCTCCTGCCAGGTCATCCGCGGAATCGGAAGCTGCACGTCCACATCGATCGCTTCTTTAAAAACATACTGAAGCAGGCGTTCATTTACATCAATGACGTCGTCCACATCCACAAAGGCCAGCTCCATATCCGCCTGAGTAAACTCCGGCTGGCGGTCCGCGCGCAGATCCTCATCGCGGAAACAGCGGGCAATCTGGAAATACCGGTCATAACCGGAGCACATCAGCAGCTGTTTAAACAGCTGCGGCGACTGCGGCAGAGCGTAAAAATTGCCCGGGTGCACGCGGCTGGGCACCAGGTAATCCCTCGCTCCCTCCGGCGTGGACTTCGTCAGCATCGGCGTCTCAATCTCCAGGAATCCTTCCTTCGCCATAAACTCCCGGAGCAGGTAGGCCACCGTGCTGCGCAGCATCAGGTTGCGCTGGATATCCGGGCGGCGCAGATCGAGATAACGGTATTTTAAGCGCACCTCATCCCGCGTCTGCGAGTTCTCCTCAATCTGAAACGGCGGCGTCTCGGATTCTGACAAAATGCGCAGGGACTCTGCGATCACCTCGATATCGCCGGTCTTTAAATTCTCATTGACAGCGGCGGAGCGCTTCTGCACAACACCCTCTACCGCAATGACAAACTCGTTGCGCAGCGTGCCCGCCTTCGCGAACCCCTCAGCACCCACGCTTGTCTCATCAAACACGATCTGAAGCAGGCCGGAACGGTCTCTCAGATCCACAAAAATCAGGCTGCCGAGATTTCTTCTTCTCTGCACCCAGCCCATCACTGTCACTTTCTCACTGATATTTGCTGCAGATAACTCTGTACATCTGTGGGACCGTTTCAGTCCCCTCATCGATTCTGCCATGGCAAATCTCCTTTCGTCTCCCTCTGATCCAGTTTATTATAAAATTCCAGGAAATTGGTATAGCCCTCTTTCTCAAGCTGTTCTTTCTGGAACTTTTTATTTTTATTCATACGAACCACCAGCACCTGTTCGCCGATACTCCGCGCATTCTGTGCGCTTTTGATTACTTCTTTCAGCAGCTCGCCGGACAACCCCTTTTCCACCATATAAACCGTCTTTACATGTTGATCCGGCACGTGGAAGCCGCTCTCCAGAAGCAAAAGGATAATCCGCTCAAAGCCGATAGAAAATCCGCAGGCCGGCACTTCTCTGCCGGTAAAGCTGCCCACCATCTTGTCATAACGGCCGCCGCCACCGCAGCTTCCGCCGAATTGCGGCATATTAATCTCAAATATCGTGCCGGTATAATAGGACATGCCGCGCACCAGCGTCGGGTCAAAGACCAGTTCAAACTTCGCCGCCTTGGAAGCGTTGACCGCCTGCGCAATCTCCTGCATATTCTGCACGACAGACTCCTCCAGATAATCCCCCAGAGTCTCTGCCAGATATGTGATGCCATCCTCTGCTGCCTCAACTCCCTGGAATAGAAAAAGATATTTCTCTACGGACGCTTCAGGATATCCCTCTTTCGTCAGCTCTGCAGCCACGCCATCCAGTCCGATCTTGTCCATTTTATCCAGAATGATAAAGACATTGTCGTACTCTTCCTCAGAAAATCCGCTGTAAGCCGCCATCGCCTTTAAAATACGCCGCTCATTGATGCGGATCTCGAAATTCTGAAATCCGATCTTCCCCAATGTGGTGGTCGTCGCCAGGATCAGCTCGATCTCCGCCAGGTTAGACGGCTCCCCCAGGATATCAATATCACACTGCATAAACTGGCGGTAGCGCCCTCTCTGCGGCCGGTCCGCCCTCCAGACATTTCCCATCTGCAGCGCCTTAAAGGGAGACGGAAGATCATTCGCATGATTCGCGTAAAAGCGGCAGAGCGGAACGGTCAGATCGTAGCGCATCCCGTAATCCACCAGATCCATCTCGCTCTCAGCGGCGTCCAGTTTCAACTTCTCTCCGCGCTTCATCACTTTAAAAATCAGCTTCTCATTCTCGCCGCCCTGTTTGTTCGTCAGGTTGGAAATATCCTCCATACAGGGGGTCTCAATCGGTGTAAATCCAAAAGAACTGTAGGTCTCCCTGATCACACGCTGCACGTAATCCCGGACTTTCATCTCCTCCGGCAAAATATCTTTCATTCCGTTGACCGGTTTTTTCTTTAATGTCATTTAAGTTCCTCCTATACTTTACGTTTTATTTTTCTACATTATTACGCTTACACCACAAATTTCCTTACTCAGCCAGCATTCCCCCGTGTCTTATTATAACCACGATTATATGCATCATATGTTCTGATAGATTCCCGCTCTAATTCATTCAAACTTCTGCAATTAGAATTTCTTAATTTAATCATCGTAATCGTAAACCTATCTCCATTTTTATAATCTTCATAAACATCCCCGTTTCCGCGACCGGTAAAATGTTGATTTACTCTGACAATCACATGTACGGACTGTCCTACATAATATTTATCTCCTTTTGTATGATTACATATCAGGTATACGCCTTCAAAATCATATTTCTGTCCATATCGCCCACTATTTAAATTTTTCATTTCAAAAAATTGTTGTGGCGTAACCGCATCCTCGTCATCTGCCAACTGTCGAATTTTGTTGCTATTATATGTTGAAGCAATATGGCGCCTTAATGCTTTCGGTGAATTATAATTACTTCCTTTCAAAGGAAATATCTGAATGGTAAATGAATCTCCTCTTTTATAATCTTTATATACATCCCAATTTCCAAGGCCAACGAAATGATCGCATATGCGTTGAATAACTCTTTTTCCACTTCCAATATAGTAATATGAACTCCCCGTCTGGTTATACAGTACATATGCTCCCTCAAAATCACACTCTTTAGGTATGCTCTTTCTTCTCCACCTCCCTCGATTGACAATTCCAAGAAATTTTTGAGGAGTAATCTTTTTCCCATTCCGAGCCAATCGATATAATTTTCTTTTAATTCCCGCTCTTCGAACTCGCAGTAAAAGCGTTATAATACCTAAAACCAGAATAACAGCAATCAATAATCCAATAAGGAACCCTGCCCATTTAAGAATACGATCTGTGTCCTCATTTAACATTCCCGATATAAGTATTCGAACCTGATCTATCCAATTGACTATTACTCGTACCATATCTTGGAATACAGACCACACATTCACCTATCCCTGCCCCCATTTTGACTTCCGTTGTTACCTAAAAAAGTGTACTCTGCTATAACAATAAAAATTCCCTTTTTAGTTATGCTCTTATTGAATACTCACGCGCCTAAGCAATTTCTTTTTCCGCTCTATCATCTCATCGATCCGCTCGATGTAGTTGTTAAGGTCCTTCACGTTCCCGATCCGTTCTATACGATTTCCATGTTCATAAACGACTTTGGTCGTCGCCCCGGCACCAAGTGCCATTATAGTCTGTTTTTCTTCCATAATCAAGATATTATATACACCGGCTTTTCCGGGAGCCGCATACCCTACATTTTCAAAATTCCCCGCCATGTTTTTCTGGCGATATAGATAATACGGCGATAATCCCATTTTTCGACAGTACCGCGCGGTGAGGTCTATGGTTTCCCATGTATTCTCTATATGGAGATGCGTGTAATTATCTCTCTCCATACGAAGGCGCGACGCACGTTTGACTGCCAGTGAATGAACTGTCACATTGTCTGGTGCCAGTTTGGCGATCTCATCCATCGTCCGCCGCACGTCATCCAGACTCTCCTCCGGCAGTCCAACGATCAGATCCATATTGATATTGTTAAACCCCATATCCCGGGCAAGTGAGAAGCTCTGCACGGTCTGTTCCACGGTGTGGCGGCGCCCGATCAGCCGCAGGGTTTCCTCTTTCATCGTCTGGGGATTGATGGAAATACGGGAGATATTGTGCTTTCTTAACACTTCCAGTTTCTCTGCGTTGATGCTGTCGGGCCGTCCGGCTTCAACCGTGAACTCAATCAGGTGATTCTCCCTCAAATTGTTCGAAATATTCCGCTTCTCTGAATTAACATCGTTTTCCTTCTCGCAGAAACTTTCCTGACAGAAGTTGCCGGGTATTCCGCAGCATAACTCCTCCTGCTGCAAGCCGCCGTAGATGATATGCTTCCGATCATCAAAAAGCTCAAAACTCTCCCCGATCGCCGTAATCAGCCGATCCAGCTGCTCCGGTTCCAGGGAAGTCGGCGTCCCGCCGCCGATATAGACAGAATTTAAATATTTCCCTCTCATCAATTCCGCTGTGGCAGCAATCTCTCTGCACAGAGCATCCAAATACTCGTCCACTCTCTTTTTCCATACACCGATTGGATAAGAAGTAAAGGAGCAGTAAAGGCAGGTGCTCGGGCAGAACGGAATCCCGATATACAGACTGTAACCATTCTCATAGTCAACGCGGGAGAGGAGCTCCATCTCCCGCTTCGCCACCTCGATGCTCAGATCAATCTTGGCGTCTGAGGCAAAGTAAGTGTCCCTCATATAGGTACGGATTGCTTCCTCCGTCTGTCCCGCCTCCAGCATGGACATGGGAATCTTTGTCGGGCGGATGCCCGTCAGCGTCCCCCAGGGAAGTGTGACTCCGGAGAATGCAGCGAGCAATTCATACAGCTTTTGCTTCAGACGATTTTTTGTCTCTTTTCGGTCCGATGAATTCACGAAAACTCTTCCTGTCAGAACCGCCTTCTTTTCCGTCAGGACCGCTTTTTCTCCCTTTGAGGTCGCCTTCTCTCTTATCAGAACCGCTTTTTCTTCCGTCTGGGGCGCCTTCTCCCCCGAAAAGATAGCGGGAGCACCACTATTTTTCTCCTCTTCCTCAGGATTCCCGGAGACCAGAGATTGAAAAAAGGAAAATGTAATTACATCCTCCCCATAGTCCACTTCCAGATGGAATTTCGCCGTCCGGGCAAGTGTCCAGAACTCCGCTTCTTTCCATCGTCTGCGCTCCGCCAGCTTTTTTTCTCTTTCCGTCAGAGCATCTCCACACGCTTCCGTTACATCTCCGTTTCCGCCAGTTGCATCCCCATGCACTTCCGCTACAGCCCGGTTTCTGTCCGCTGCTTCCCCATCCGTTTCCGTTACATTTCCGTCTCCGTCCACCGCAGCTGTATTTTCTGTACAAGAACAAGAAAAAGCCCGCACCATAACTTCCTGATCCGGGTAAAACGCTTTGATAAGCGAATGGATATCATATTCAAAATTGGATTCATTTAATGCTACTGTAATCATAACTATATCTCAGATTTAAAAACCCAGTCCCTTATATACAGGTATAACATGTCTGCCGTTCTGGAATCTGCTGCACGGCTCATTGCCGGCGCTCAAAGGAATGGATTGTAGTCCGCCTCTGTTCCCACCGTCGTCGTTCCCATATGCCCCGGATAAACTTTCGTGTCCCGCGGCAGAACAAGGACTTTTTCCCGAATGCTCCTCACAAGCTGCGACATACTTCCTCCCGGAAAATCCGTCCGCCCGATGGAACCGCAGAAGAGGGAATCTCCGCTGATCAGAGTCTTGTTCTCCGCAAAATAATAACATGCGCCGCCCGGCGTGTGACCCGGCGTGTGCAGCACGCAAATGTCAAAACCAGCCACAGAAAGCTGCTGACCATCCTTCACAAACACATCCGCCTCATAGGTTTCCGGGTTCCCGAACATAGCGGAAGCATTCATTCGTACATCTCCGAGCGTCTTCCTTTCCGCTTCATGCACATAAACCGGAATCCGATATTTTCCCTTTAAAATCTTCGCATGATGGGCATGATCATAGTGGGCATGCGTCAGGAAAACCGCAACCGGTTTTAACTCCAGCTTCGCGATATTTTTCTCCAGCATAGGCGCATCCCCGCCCGGATCCACGATAATTGTCTCCTTCGTGGATGTACTTACCAGGAGATAACAATTCGTGCCGATATCTCCGACATTATATTCCAGAACCTGCAAATCTGTCATAATGATTCCCTTTCCTTTTTTAGTTTGTCGAAGCGTTACCCCAGTTACCTGCAGAATATACCATCGGCACCCGGCGTATCCGTCCGACCCTTAAGCCGTCGTCCTCTCAATATCAAAAATACTCTCAATCTGCCGCAGCTTCTCCGCCACGGATGTCAGCTCATCTTTCCCTTTTGTATGGAAGGAAACCGTGATCGTCGCAACGCCTTTCTTATTTGTGTGGGAGTTGATCGAGACAATATCAATCGCCCGCTCGGTGAAGACTTTCGAGATATCCACCAGCAGACCGGTGCGGTTGTTCGCAAAAATCTTGATCTCAGCCAGGTACTGCCCGTGTCCGAAATCCTCATCCGCAGCGCCCCTCTGCCACTCCGCCTCGATCAGGCGGTCCCGGTCAATATCCGGAAGCTGGATGATATTGGAACAGTCCGTGCGGTGAATGGAAACGCCCCGGCCCCTGGTCACAAAACCGACAATCTCATCTCCCGGCACCGGGCTGCAGCACTTGGAAAAATGTACTGCCACGTCAGCCAGTCCCTTTACGACAATCCCGCTCTTCTTCTTCGCATTGTTTGCCTGGGAAGCTTTTTCCCGGCTATCAGCGGATGAGTTTAGGATCTCCTCATCCGTAACGACAGACTTCTGATCCTTCTTCAGCTCTTCCTGCATCCGGTTGATGATCTGCACTTCGCGTAAGCCCCCGTGCCCTACCGCCGCCAGCACGGAATCCCAATCGCGGAAACCATACTTTTTCTGCACTTTATCCTGGTATGCAGGTTTATTGAGATCGCTGTAATTAACTCCCTTCGTCTTACAGTAGGCAAGTAGCATGTCCTTTCCGCGGACAATATTCTCTTCCTTAAACTCGTGACGGAACCACTGGTTAATCTTGTTGCGCGCCTGAGGACTTTTCACCACATTCAGCCAGTCGCGGCTGGGGCCTCTGGAATTGGCGGAAGTCACGATCTCAATCTGGTCGCCATTGTTGATCGTATAATCAATGGGAACCAGCTTGCCGTTGACCTTGGCTCCTACCATCTTATTTCCGACGGCACTGTGAATATTGTAAGCAAAGTCAATCGTGGTTGACCCCATCGGCAGGGTCTTGACGTCGCCGTTCGGCGTAAAACAGAAGACGGTATCGGAAAACAGATCCAGATCTGTCTTCAGCAGACTCAAAAACTCCTTGTTGTCCGCCGTACCCTGCTGCCATTCCAGAATCTGGCGCAGCCAGCTCAGCTTTTCCTCCTCGCCGCCGATGGCGTTGCCGTTGTTTGCTTCCTTATACTTCCAATGCGCCGCGATACCGTACTCGGATGTGCGGTGCATCTCCTCCGTGCGGATCTGAATCTCAAAGGGCCTGCCGTCCGGACCGATCAGCGTCGTGTGAAGAGACTGATACATATTCGGCTTCGGCATGGCGATATAATCCTTAAATCTGCCGGGAATCGGCGTGTAATGCTCATGAATCACACCCAGCGCTGCATAACAGTCTTTGACATCCTTCACGATAATCCGGATGGCAAAGAGGTCATAAATCTGATCCAGAGTCTTGTTCTGGTTCACCATCTTTTTATAGATACTGAAAAAGTGTTTGGCACGCCCCATAACATTTGCCTTGATACCGGCAGCACTGATCACCTTGCTGACTTCCTGCACCAGGGCGTTGATATAAGCCTCGCGGACTGACTTGCGCTGCGCCACCTGATTCACCAGATTATAATACGCTTCCGGCTCCAGGTACTTCAGCGCCAGGTCGTCAAGTTCTGTCTTAATCCGGGAAATACCGAGCCGCTGTGCAATGGGAGCGTAAATGTCCATGGTCTCCCGGGCTTTTTCCTTCTGCTTCTCCGGCTTCATATACTGCAGTGTCCGCATATTGTGAAGGCGGTCCGCCAGCTTGATGATGATAACCCGGATGTCCTTCGCCATAGCGAGGAACATCTTGCGCAGGTTTTCCGCCTGCACTTCGACCTTATCCGCGTCATAGGACAGCTGTCCCAGCTTGGTCACGCCGTCCACCAGGAGAGTCACCTCCTCGCCGAACTCTTCAGTGACCTCCTCCTCCGAGATAAACGTATCCTCCACCACATCATGGAGAAGCCCTGCCACTATGGTCTCCTTATCCATCTCCAATTCCGCCAGAATAATCGCCACATACAGCGGATGAATGATATATGGCTCGCCGGATTTTCTTCTCTGATCCCTGTGCGCCGTACTGGCAAGGCGATAAGCCTTCTCCACCATAGAGATGTCCTCTGACGGGTGGTATTTCTGAATGGTCGCCAGAAGCTGATCATACAGATCCTCCGGCCTGACAAAATCCCGGATCTGCACAATCGGCTTCCGGGCCGGAATCACATCCCCTTCAAGTATGGATTTATTTTCAATTTCCGCTAATTTGTTTTCTTCCATATTGTTTGTAACCTGTTCTAAGTGCTAATCACAATTCAAAATAAAGTGTCGTTTTTCGACAGGTCTGCCTTGAGGGTACTTCGCGCGAGCAGATTATTTCCACTCTCCTATACATAGGCAGTTGTTTCTGGCAACTTTTAATACAGATTATAAAGAATTTATAAAAAAATTGCAACAACTCTGCATCCTGTTTCCCTATGTTTTTCGCATTCTTCTTGAAATGCAGCTCCTTTTCATATAAAATATGGGATGTACGATAAATTCGAATGTACATTACCATCACCAGGAGGAAAATATCATGGCACAGAATCCTATTGTCACCATCGAAATGGAAAACGGCGATATCATGAAAGCAGAGCTTTACCCTGATCTCGCACCAAACACAGTGAACAATTTTATCTCCCTGATTCAAAAGGGTTTTTATGACGGCGTGATCTTTCACCGCATCATCGCAGGATTTATGATCCAGGGCGGCGACCCCCAGGGAAGCGGCACCGGCGGTCCCGGCTACTGCATCAAGGGGGAATTCTCGAGCAACGGTTTTGCCAACGACTTAAAGCACACACCGGGCGTTCTCTCCATGGCCCGCACCATGGTGAAGGACTCTGCTGGAAGCCAGTTCTTCATCATGCACCAGAATGCGCCTCATCTCGACGGCGAGTATGCGGCTTTCGGCAAAGTCACAGAGGGCATGGATGTCGTAGACAAGATCGCGACCTGCAGGACAGACTGGCAGGACAAACCGCTGAAAAAACAGATGATGAAAAAAGTGACTGTGGAGACGTTCGGCGTGGATTATCCGGAACCGGATAAGTGCTAGTTATGGGGTCTGACCCCGGAAAATTTCTGTAAATTCTTTATTAAATTTTTACGGAATCTGCATCAAAAAGAAAGCCGCGTGGATGGCAGCATCCACACGGCTTTCTTTTTTCAATGTGTGCCTGGCGGCGCACGTTTCTAACCGGTGAAAGTCCGGAATCCGCCCGG
>JAJQCB010000282.1 GCA_021203005.1 Clostridiales bacterium
CATCTATGTATGTGGGAGGATTCCTGCAGGGCTTCTGCGGCCTTCCGGTTCTTGGGGTAGTCATTCAGATGGCCTGCAACAATACGATAAAGAATACAGGCGTTGCAGTGTCTATTCTGGCAAGTGTGCAGGGTATGGCAATGTTTATTGCTGATTATCTGGCAAACGCGGTTAATGCATTGATTGGCGGCAGTTTTATCACAAAATTCTATACAGGTATGGTGATGTGTATTCTTGCAGCGGTGATTTATATCATATGCGGCAATAAAATAAACAGGATACAGAAAGAGGCAATTGACAGGAAACTGAAAACAGAGTAACAGAAAGGAGATTTTATGTATGTAAATAAGTATGACCTGAGCCGGAAGATAGGGATCGTGACCGGCGGAGCCAGCGGGATTGGAAGAATGACCACGCAGATGTTCCTGGAAAGCGGGATGCAGGGAGTCGTCATTATCGATGTTAATGAAAAGCTTGGCAAACAGGTGGAATCAGAGTTGGGATCCAGATGTAAATATGTCAAAGCGGATCTGACAAATCTGGAGGAGCTGGAAACAGCTGTGAAAATAACCGAAGATATTTTTGGGCATCCGTCGGCTGTGGTTCACTGTGCGGCGGTCTGCTTCCCCAGTCCACTGACAGGACCAGCGGAAGACTTTTATCGACAGATTAGTATTAATGTAAACGGTACCTTTAATCTGGTGAAAGCAGTAGCGCCTTCCATGTTAAAAAGTGAAGAAAATGGCTCTATCGTATTGATGTCATCCGTAGCCGGATTATTTGGGTCTGCGGGCGGCGGAGCCGCTTACCATGGCTCTAAGTTCGCGGTACGTGGAATGGCAAAGGCTTTTGCCTGTGAGCTCGCTCCGAAAATCCGTGTAAACACTGTTTGCCCGGGACCGACAAAGACTCCGATGAATGAATTCTCCAGGGATTTAATTAACAAACAGACGAAGGAATGGCCAATTCCCAGAATGGGTATACCGGAGGAGCAGGCGGGCACGATTTGTTTCCTGACTTCGGATGCAGCGAGCTTCATTACCGGCCAAGATATCCCAGTGGACGGTGGAGCAACCTGTAAGCTGTATCCGGAGTGATTTTGCAACCGAAATTAGTAGTATATATAACATCAGAAAAACAGAAAAGTAGGAGGTTATTACATTATGGCATTAGGAGAACAGGCAAATATTATTATTGAAAGAGCGGTTATGGTTCCGGTGAGGGACGGAACAAAATTAAGGGTGGATATTTATCGCCCGGTAGACGATGAAAAACATGGAGTCGTGATGTCCGCTCAGGGCTATGACAAGGATTTTTTCTGGCAGCAGCATCAGCACGTTATGAGTCCGTTGGTGGCTGCCCAGAAAGGATTTGTGGCAATTGTGGCAGAGGATCGTGGACGTTATGGATCAGAGGGAGTGTTTGAACCATATAAGAATGCTGGGAAAGACACCTATGATCTGGTCGAGTGGGCAGCGGTACAGCCATGGTCAAACGGGAATGTAGGCCTCTATGGACCGTGCTATAACTGCACGGATGGTTATATGGCAGCTTTAGAGCAGCCGCCGCATCTGAAAGCAGTATTCGGAAATGTGTCCAATCCAAACTGCTATAAAGGCTGGTGTTATCAAAATGGTGTCATGGTTCTTTCTTTCATGTATACATGGTCTGTCATGCTGAATGCCACAGATTTGAACGATGCATCGGAAGGGAAGAAGACCAGCAAATCCGGCAGTGGCAAAGATGTGGAAGGTATGTTGGTTATGAATGTAGCGCACGAAGCTCACAGACCGCCGATACCGCAGGATCAGTGGGAACGCGCGCCCTGGACGCTTCCTTTAAAAGATGACAAATATCTGGTAGGCGCACACTGGTGGCCGGAATGGCTGGAGCATCCCATGTTTGATGATTACTGGAAACCGTATGATTCCATAGGACAGGCCTATAAATATAAGTGTGCAACATTTATTGGAAGCTGCTGGTATGATCCAACTCAGCTGTCTCATATCCGGACGTTTCAGGCGATACAGCAGAACAGTGATCCGTCTGTCAGAAAAGATCACAGGCTTTTGATTGGGCCGTGGGATCACCATGCATATATGAATACCAGACCAGGATGCGCCGGAGTTCGTAATTTCAAGACGGAGACCGGACAGATGCTCATGGGACCGCTTTGCATTAAATTTATGAAAAAGCACCTCCTTGGCGAAGGTGATGGGATTTTCTCGGATGAAAAACCGGTGAGATATTTTCGTATGGGTGAAAATAAATGGATTGATGTGCCCTCCTGGCCTCCGGTCTCTGAGAATACGAATTTTTATATTCATAGCGGTGGAAATGCCAATACCGACGCAGGGGACGGCACTTTGAATGCAAAACTTCCGGGACAGGAAGCAAGGGACACGTATACATATGATCCGAAGGATCCGGTTATGTCTTATGGCGGGCACTCACAGATGCTGACGGAAGGCATTCATGACCATGCGGAGAAATTCAAAGGACGTCAGGATATTCTTGTATATGATACAGAAGTGCTGGAAGAAGATCTCCTGGCGGAAGGCGCGGTCAGCGCAACGATTTATGCGATCACCTCAGCTGAGGATACAGACTTCTTTGTACAACTGATAGATATTGAACCGGATGGGTTTAACTGCCCGGTTACGCAGGGAATCATCCGCGCACGTTTCCATAATGGGTATGACCATGAAGACTTTATTACTCCGGGAGAAATTGTCAAATACGAGATTGAGTGCTTTGATATCGCGTGGCTGTTCCAGAAAGGACATCGGATTCGCTTTGCCATTACCAGCAGTGAATTCCCGAGTTATACCAGAAATCTGAATTCCAGAGTATCGCCGGAACTTGGAACGGAGGAAGATATTGTAGTAGCGAATCAGCAGATCCTGCACTGCGAGGAATATCCAAGCTATATTACGTTGCCGGTGGTGAAATGAGGTTTCGGGAAATGAGAGGAGACACAGGATGAATCATAAATCAGATCGTTTTAAAGTAGTAGAACGAGATGAAATCGAATCGATTCTCCCCAGACTCCGTTTTGACAATAAGACTGTGATCGTGACAGGTGCTGCCCGTGGACTGGGCAGCGCCGTCGCTATCACACTCGCGGAACTGGGAGCCGAAGTGGCGGTGGTTGATGTAAGGCGGGAACAGATCTGCTGGTTGACGGAGGCTGCTGTATCTGGTGACCTTGAATATGTGGCATAGTGAGGAGAAAACAGATGAGTGACACAGAAATTCGGGTGAAATTGGGGTTGTATACTAATCTGCGTAAAAAAAAGGTTTCGACGTGGATCACTGATACAGAACTGGATGAGAAGATACACGAAATATGCAGCTGTATGGGAAGAATAGAGAAAAGGCCGGATGGCACGGAAGCATTGGCCGTGCCGGAGCTGACTTCAGAGCTGGTGAAGGAAATTTCCGAATGTGAAACAGTCGCTGAGTACCGTGAACAGATTCGTGAGCAAATGTCGGAACAGAAAAAGGAGCAGGCACGGCATGAGCAGGAGTTGTATCTTCTGGAACAGGTGATAGCGAATGCAGAAATTTACCTGCCGGAAAGCGTAATCGAGGAAAATATACAGATTTATAATAACAATCTTAATGTTCAGCTGGAACGTACGGGAACATCCTTCGAAAAGTATCTGGAAGAAAACCGCCTCAACGAGGAGGAATTCAGGGTTCTGGTCAGAGATGATACAGAGAAAATGCTGAAGATACAGGCTGTTTTAAAAGAAATAGCCAGAAAAGAGGCATTTTCTTATGATGATGAAGAACTCGACAGGGAGATTAAAAATATGGCTGAGTCCGGTCATATAGTGGATGCCAGACTTCGTGAGATGCTTGGAGAAAAAGGACTGAAGATGCTTGGAGAAGGAATTCTCATGCAGAAAGCCATGAACTACCTGACGGAAAGGGCATGTCAGTGAACTCTGAAAGCCAGAGCAGGAAATGGAAAAATTTGAATCAGGAGGAAATGAAATGGTGAAATCAAACGCGGTTCAGGATATCATTAAAAAAGAAGGAAGACCGGCAATCGGAAGTATTGTTATGCTTCAGAGTCCGCTCGGCGCGGAGGAGATGGGCAAAGCGGGCTTTGACTTTGTGGCGGTGGATCTTCAACACAGCGAAATAAATTCCGCAAATCTCATGCAGATTTTTCAGGCTCTTGATTTGAATAACGTAATAAAGCTGGTTCGAACAGGCCTGTATAATGAGGTCCAGCTTGCGGAAGCATTAGATTTCGGGGCGGACGGTATTATAGTACCTCTGGTTTCAACACCAGCCGTCGCTGCTGCCGCTGCCACGCTTTTCCCGCCGGACGGGAATCGTTCATTTGGCATGCTGCGCAATTTTACTCCTCCGGGAGAGGCTAATAAGAAGGTTATGTTTTTTCCGATGATTGAGACGCGTGAAGGGCTTGACAATATTGAAGAGATTGTAAAAGTTGAAGGAGTTTCCGGCGTCATGATCGGAGCCTGTGATCTGTCGCTGAGTATGGGATATTCTGTTACTTCGCCGCATGATCCGGAAGTGTACCTGGCTTTGAAAAAGATCATTGAAGCATGCCACTCTGCCGGTAAGATCGCAGGGTGTTTTTGCCCATCCCGGGAAGAAGCACAGAATTATCTGAGGCTTGGAGCTGACGCTATCCTCAATGGAGCAGATATTACATTTGTCTCGAAGGGAGCGGCGACGGAGATTGCCTCAGTGAAGCAGTTTGTAATGGATATGAAAGCAGGAAAATTTGACGATATGGCTCTGATTCCCAAAGAAGCTGGGAAAGCATATGAGCCTTTGGGGCAGGAGTAGAAGGCCGTCCCGGAAGGTGGCAGTTTATGGCGCAGGACAATAAGATGGAGACAATGGGAATGCCAGAACTGGTTGCTGATATGTCTTTGCCATTAATTTTCTCACAACTGGTGCAGGCGCTGTACAATGTTATGGACAGTGTATTTGTAGCAAAAATGGGGGAGACCGCACTGACAGCGGTCTCTCTTGCATTCCCGATTCAGGTGTTTATGTCGGCTATAGCGGTGGGGACAGCCGTTGGCGTTAATGTTTTGCTTTCCATAAGCATCGGCGCCGGGCAACGCCGTGTTGTCGAGAATATAGCGTCGATCGGAGTACTTTTGTCACTGATAAATACGGCGTTGTTTATGACAGCCGGAGTGTTTGGCGCGGGTTGGTTTGCGCGTATGTTTACGAAAGACGAGACAATCGGAGAGCTGTGCACGCAGTATCTGCGGATTTGCATGACGGGCTGTGCAGGTTCGTTTGTGGGAATTATGTTTCAGTGTTTTCTTCAGGCGTCAGGAGATACTTTTCACAGTATGCCGTCCATGTTAATCGGGGTTGTAATGAATGTGATCCTCGATCCCATATTAATATTTGGGATGTTTGGACTGCCTTCGCTTGGAATTTCGGGCGCTGCCATTGCGACAGTCGCAGCGCAGTGGACATCTGCCGTGTTTGCAGCCCTGTTTAACGGAATATACAATAATTCCATACATATCAGAATGGAAGGTATTTATTTTGACAGAAGGATTCTGTTGCAGATCTATAGGGTCGGTTTGCCGACGATCATAAATCAGACGCTGCCGAGCGTTATGATGACGATGGTAAACAGAATTTTGATTAATTTCTCGACGGCCGCAGTATCTTTTTTTCGGAGTGTATTATAA
>JAJQCB010000005.1 GCA_021203005.1 Clostridiales bacterium
ATTCCGGTTTTTTCAGAATCAAATGATTTGACATCTTTATATAAATTTCTTACTTCATTTATGATATTTTTATGCTTAATTTACAAAGAAAGGCGGCAGAACCTTGTCGCATTGACCGAAAATCTGCCCCGCCCCAAAATACTGCCGTCTTTCATTCTGTAAAATACACAAAATACTGTTTAAGATTACATCTTACCGACGCTCTTTACCACATTTGCCTTATCCTTCACACTGGTATCCATGGCATTCTGAATATCGTCAAAGTCAAAAATGTTTGTCACAATACCCTTGACATTTACCCGTCCGGAGGCAACCGCCTCGATCGCCAGCGGATAAATATGGCGGTAGCGGAAAATCGTCTTGAAAGTGAGCTCCTTATCCAGCGCCGCACCCATGGGCATGTTGACATCACCGGACGGTGAATAGCCGACAAACACCACAGTCGCCCCTTTCTTGCAGGCAAAGACACTCTGCCTGGACGTGATCTCGGTTCCCGCCGTCTCAATGATCAGATCGGCGCCGCGTCCCTCTGTCAGCCGCATGATTTCCGCCACGGTATCGCACTCTCCGCCGTTGATCACCTCCGTGGCTCCCAGCTCCTTTGCCTTGTCCAGACGCTTCTGTATCACATCAACCACATAGACCGTGGAGACGCCCATTGCTTTGAGCGCCAGCAGGCTCACCAGCCCGATACAGCCCGCTCCCATGACGACCGCCGTCTGCCCCGCCTGGGCATTTCCCTGTCTGGCGGCGTGGAATCCGACCGCCAGCGGCGCGATCAGAGCAGCTTCCATCGTGTCCATATTGTCCGGAATCTTAAAACAGAGACCCGCCTCGTGGGCTACATACTCCTGGAACACACCATTTACCGGTGGTGTGGCAAAGAACTGCACATCCGGACAGAGGTTGTAGCGTCCGGTCTTACAGAACTCACACTTTCCGCAGGTTTTCCCCGGCTCCAGGGCGACTCTGTCCCCCACTTTCAGATGCGTCACGCCCGTCCCAACTTCCACAACGGTGCCGCCCGCCTCATGGCCCAGCACGAAAGGCGGTTCCACGATAAAATCCCCGATTCTGCCGTGTTCATAATAATGAAGATCCGAGCCGCAGACACCAACGTACTCTATCTTGGCGAGAACCTCGTCCTCCCTCGGCTGCGGAATCGGCTTCTGTACGAAATCCATCTTGTTTAAGTCCGTCATCACGGCAACTTTCATAGTTCCCTGCATATGATACGATCCTCCTGTTCAACTTCTATCATACTTACCCGAATACCAGGCACAATTCTACATTGATGCCTGGTATTCTCAAAGAAATATACTTACAAAATTCCACTAGATAATCTCAGAGAACAGATTTTTCACGGTCGGATATATCTTCGCAAATTTCTGATATTTTTCTTCATACTTTGCCGCAATCTCCGGATCCGGGTTTACGGTATCGACTACCTTCACAATCTTCTCCGCCGCATCCTCCACGGAGTCATACGCGCCGCAGGCCACCGCCGCCAGCATCGCGCCGCCCATGCCCGGGCCTTCCTCCGCCGCGATGATATCTACTTTGATGTTCAGCACGTTGGCGATAATCTTGCGCCAGAGCGGGCTCTTCGCGCCCCCGCCGCAGATTTTCGTGCGCTCGATCTGCACGCCGAGGGACTTTGCCACCTCAAAGGAATCGCGGATAGCAAACGCCACGCCCTCCAGCACCGCCTGGGTCATATCCGCACGGGTCGTATCCATCGTCATGCCGATAAATGTTCCCCGCGCATCCGGATTGTTGTGAGGGGAACGCTCTCCCATCAGATAAGGGAGAAAGAACACATGGTTTTCACCGAGATTTGTGATCATCTCCTGTTCCTTCGCATAATCTTTCGTACCGATAATCTCGTCCATCCACCACTTATTGCAGGATGCTGCACTCAGCATACATCCCATCAGGTGATAGTGGCCGTCCGCATGGGCAAACGCATGGAGTGCATTATACTTATCTACGCCGAATTCCCTGCTGGATACGAAAATCGTCCCGCTGGTTCCGAGGGAGATATTGCATCTGCCGTCGCCGACTGTGCCGGTTCCGACCGCAGCGGCAGCGTTGTCGCCGGCTCCCGCCGCAATTTTGCATGTCTCCGGAATCCCAAACATCTGCGCTACCTCCGGTTTTAACGTGCCGGTGACTTCATAGCTTTCAAAAAGCTGCGGCAGCATCTCCTCCCGGATACCGCAGATCTCAATCATCTCCTGAGACCAGCGTTTATTTTTCACATCCAGAAGAAGCATACCGGACGCATCGGAATAATCGCAGCTGTGCACACCGCAGAGCTTGTAGGCGATGTAATCCTTCGGCAGCATAATTTTCGCAATACGGGCAAAATTCTCCGGTTCGTTCTCCTTCACCCAGAGAATCTTCGGAGCGGTAAATCCTGCAAAAGCGATATTTGCCGTATACGAAGAAAGTTTTTCCTTTCCGATCACATTGTTTAGGTAATCGGTCTGCTTCCCGGTGCGGCCGTCATTCCAGAGGATAGCCGGGCGGATCACCTCATCATTCTCATCAAGGATCACCAGACCGTGCATCTGCCCGCCGAAACTAATGCCTTCCACCTGGGATTTGTCAAAACCATCCACCAGCTCTGTGATTCCCTCACAGACCGCCGTCCACCAGTCCTCCGGCTTCTGCTCCGACCAGCCGGGGTGTGGGAAGTAAAGAGGGTATTCTTTGGATACCACGTTCTCGATGCCGCCGTCCCGGTTCATCAGCAGAAGCTTAACGGCAGAGGTACCCAGATCTACGCCTATATATAACATAATTTTTCTCCTGTTTCTAATTTTATGCGAATGGATTCTCTGTCGGATAGCGCATCCCTGCCGGCTGGTTGTACCCGATCTCTGCGGGTTCCACCCCGATCAGCTTGAACACTTCGAACAGCGCTTTGCCGTGATGTCCGAATGCGACTGCACCGTGATGCGGATAGTTGCCCTGCACCAGCACATGACGATAGAAACGATCCATCTCACTGATAGCAAAGATACCGACGCCGCCGAAGGAGCGCGTCGCGACCGGAAGCACTTCACCCTCAGCCACATAGGCCCGAAGCCTGTTGTCCGCAGTGCTCTGGATGCGGTAGAAAGTGATGTCTCCAGGGATGATATCTCCCTCGATTGTACCGTTTGTCACTTCTGCCGGAAGGCTTCTCGCCATAATCTTCTGATTCCTCATCTCGTGCGTCGAAAGCTTGGATGAGCAGGTGTTGCCGCAGTGGAAGCCCATGAAAGTCTCACCCTGGCGGTAATCATACTTATCCTTAATATCCTCATTGTAAATCAGGTCTGTCACTGTGTTATTGATATCGAGCAGAGTCACCGCATCATTGCTCACACACTGACCGATATATTCACTGAGCGCACCGTAGAGATCTACCTCACAGGAAACCGGGATTCCACGGCCGGTCAGGCGGCTGTTGACATAGCAGGGCACAAATCCAAACTGGGTCTGGAAAGCCGGCCAGCATTTACCAGAGAGCGCGACATATTTGCGATAGCCCCTGTGCTCGTCAATCCAGTCCAGAAGTGTCAGCTCGTACTGCGCGAGCTTTTCTAAAACCTCCGGCTTTTTATTGCCTGCGCCGAGCTCCGCCTCCATATCCGCAACCACCTCGGGGATACGTGCGTCTCCGGCATGCTTATTGAAAGCTTCAAAAAGGTCGAGCTCGGAGTTCTCTTCCACCTCGATGCCCAGATTATAGAACTGTTTGATCGGGGCATTGCAGGCCAGGAAATTCAGCGGACGCGGTCCAAAGCTGATAATCTTTAAATCGGAGAGGCCGACGGCAGCGCGGGCGATTCCAACAAACTCATGCAGCATATCTGCACACTGCTGCGCGCTCCCGATCGGGTTTTCGGGAATATATGCTTTTACATTGCGCAGCGCCAGGTTGTAGCTGGCATTGAGCATACCGCAATATGCATCGCCGCGTCCGTCAATCAGATCTTCCTCTTCCGCCGCGCCAATAAACATGGCCGGGCCGTCAAAGTGCTTCGCCAGCAAAGTCTCCGAAATCTCCGGGCCAAAATTGCCAAGGTAAACACAGAGAGCGTTGCAGCCTGCTTTTTTGATATCCTCCAGCGCCTGCGTCATATGTATCTCACTCTCCACGATGCAGACCGGACATTCATAGACCGCCCCATCACCGTATTTTTCATTGTAGGCCGCCATCAGGCGCTCCCTTCTTCCCACGGAAAGACTCTCCGGGAAGCAGTCGCGGCTCACCGCCACAAGTCCGATTTTGATCTCAGGCATGTTTAACATTGTTTTTCCTCCTTCATGATACAGTATCCTGTTTTTATAATTATTATTTTTGCTTTTTCTTTAAAAAACGGTCACACTATCCGTTCGCTCAGCCCGTTGCCGGATACTAAATTCTGCAGAAAATTAATCTCACTTTACAGAGATGTTATCTCCCACAAGCCCGTTATGCGCCCCCTCAATTCCGGCCTCCGGATGTGCGATCAGCCACTTATTCCGCGCAAACAACAGCTTATCCTCAGACGTCAGCGGCTCGGATTTTTCGATCTCTGTATTCGTCCCTTTCGGGAGAACCACCACAAACTTAAATCCATCCTCCGACACATTGCACGGCGCATAGTGCAGCGTAGTCGCATAGACTTCTATCGCCGTTCCCTTCGGCACCAGAAATGCCTCAATCTTCGCGGTGTCATATGTCCCGTCACAGATATCCTGCTCACAGCCAAGAAGCAGAATGCCATCGGTCGCCGCGATGTTGACCTCTGAATCCCTATGATACTCGACAGCATTCAGCAGGTAATTGTTGCCATTACAATAACCGACCTGAACCGGCATCCCGCCGTAAACACTGTCCGACAGAAGCTTCGCGCCCGGGCAACGCTCCAGCGCATCAAGTCCCGGCACATACTCCACATCCTCAGGCAGCGGAGTATCCTCCATCGCAGTCAGAATATCAGAGAAATCAATTCCGGTAATAATCTTACCGTACCTGCGAAAAGCCGGATCTGTCACTTTCAATATTTCCATTGCTGCACCCTCTTTCTCCTAGTATATTTCATCAGTTACTCCTGGATGTATGGTAACCTAACCGCCCTTTTTTTTCAATATAATATCGTGATTATTTTTATGAAATTTTTAACTGTGCCGTTACTGTACAAAATTATGTTCTCAAGTACAGATTGTCTTTTTTCCCCTGTAATGATAAAATGGCGATACGAAAAATGTTGAATCAGGGTATAGTTTCAGCAATATCTGCTTATGAATAGGAAAATGCAAAAATTATTTTGTAATATTACAGCAAGGGGGCATTTTACATGAATATACAGAAAAATAAGGATGGCATCTGCCGCCTGAACCAACCGGGCGGAAAAACGCTGGCGTGGCATGAGGGTTCCGGGGTCATGCTGCTTGAGGATGACGGATTATATTTTAAAGACCTGGAGCGGAGCGGCCGCCTGCTGCCCTATGAAGACTGGCGCCTGTCGGACTGGGAGAGAGCACAGGATCTTGCGCAGCGTCTGAGTCCGGAGGAGATGGCCGGGCTGATGATTTATTCTGTCCACCAGGTGGTTCCGCCGATGTCCGGAGGTCCGTTTCCGGGAACTTTTGACGGAAAATCATTTGAGGAATCCGGCTGCGAGGCCTGGGAAATGTCTGATGAACAAAAAGAATTTATGGAGAGTGAGCACATCCGACATGTACTGCTTTCTTCCGTGAAAGATGCTGCTACCGCGGCCAGATGGAGCAATGAACTGCAGAAGAAAGCGGAGAGTATGCCGCATGGCATACCGGTAAATATTTCCTCAGATCCGCGCAACGGCGCCAGCGATTCAGTGGCGGAGTTTAAAGGCGGCGGGTCTGATGTCAGCAAATGGCCGGAAGGGCTTGGATTTGCGGCATGTTTTGACCCTGAGGTTGTAAGGCAGTTTGCAAAGGATGCTTCCCGGGAATACCGTGCCATGGGCATCAGTACGGCATTGGGACCTCAGATTGACCTGTGCACAGAGCCGCGGTGGATGCGCATGGCAGACACTCTCGGCATGGATACCGAAGCGGTAAAGCAGATGGTAAAAGCATACTGTGACGGCATGCAGACAACGGAAGATGCCGAAGGTTCCGGTTGGGGCAGGGAAAGCGTAAATGTCATGGTCAAGCACTGGCCCGGCGGCGGCACGGGAGAAAGCGGTCGTGACGCACATTATCCGTTCGGGCAGTTTGCTGTCTATCCGGGTGCAAACGCCGGGGAACATTTAAAACCGTTTACAGAGGCGGCGTTCCGATTGGATGGACCGACCGGCTGTGCGGCGGCGGTCATGCCTTACTATACCGTGTCCTGGGGGATGGATTGTAAGAACGGAAAAAATGTAGGAAACTCCTACAGTGAATATATCATCAAAGATCTGCTGCGGGAAAAATACAGTTTTCAGGGAGTAGTCTGCACTGACTGGGGAATTACGCAGGATCCGGAGCCATGTATTGACAGCTTCGGCAGCCGCTGTTACGGCATGAACCGGATGACAGAAGCGCAGAGATGTCTGACCATTCTTATGAACGGCGTGGACCAGTTCGGCGGAAACAGTGAAATCGCGCCGATTCTGGAAGCATATGAGATCGGCTGCAGAGAATATGGTGAGTCTGTAATGCGCAGAAGAATGGAGACTTCCGCGGCAAGACTTTTAAAGAATATATTCCAATGCGGCTTATTTGAGGATCCCTATCTGGATCCGGAACATTCCAAAGAGCTCGTGGGCTGTGAGGAATTTTGCAGACACGGCTATGAAGCGCAGCAGAAATCGGTGGTTCTCCTGAAAAACAGGATTCTTCCGCTGACGGAGAGACCATGCCTTCCGCTGAAAAAGGGAGTCCGGGTCTATATCCCTGACCGGAAAATACGGGAATCAAAAAACTTTTTCAGGAAGTCCGTGCCGGCCCATACGGAAAATCCGATTCCGGATTCAGTGCTTGCGCCTTACGCAGTGCGCGTGGGCACACCCGAAGAGGCTGATGTCGCCCTTGTTTTTGTGGATAGTCCGGCCTGCGACCCTTATTCGCCGGAAGATGCTGAGCACGGCGGAAATGGATATCTGCCGATCACACTGCAATACCGTCCCTATACGGCAATGAAAGCCCGGGAGCACAGCATCGCCGGGGGAGATTTCAGGGAAGATTTTGTCGACCGCTCCTACCGTGGAAAGACAAATACCGCTTACAATGAAGCGGATCTGGACAATATTCTGGCCTGCCGCGAGGCGATGGGGGATGCACCGGTGATCGTCTGCGCACGTCTGAATAACCCAATGGTAATGAGTGAATTTGAACCGTCTGCGGATGCAATCGTTGCAGAGTTTGGCATCTCAAAGTCCGCGGTGCTTGACATTCTGTTTGGTGAGTGTGATCCGACAGGACGGCTGCCTGTACAGATGCCGCTGGATATGGATACAGTTGAAAAACATTCGGAGGATGTTGCATTTGACCTGGTTCCTTATACAGACAGCCAGGGGAATGTTTATGATTACGGATTCGGGCTCCGGTATGGGGAGAAATAAAATTCGATTACTCTGTCAGAAAATTCTATTGTCAGTCGAACATTGTTTTGTTAAGTTAAATTTAAAGAGCGTAAGCAATGAACCGTAAAGTCAGGCGCAGCCGGGCAGACACGTCATGCCGACAGGATTGGCGAACAGTGAAATGCAATGAGGAAAGAAACATATGAGCATGAATGAAGATTCCACATTCCGAAAAGCAAAAGAAGAACTAAAAAGGGAACGGGATATGATGCAGGGAAAATCATTCCGCCAGAAAGCAGGGTATTTTTTTACGTACTATAAAATCCCCGTAATCATCATTGCTGTCGTCATCGCCATCCTGATCTCCATACTTTACAGCAGAGCCCAGCACAGAGATTATGCTTTCCATGCACTGTTCGTCAACGCAGACAACTCGGCCCATGATGAGCAGATGGAGGCGGAATTCGGTGCATGGATTGACTTTGACAGCGACAAATATCAGGTTGTCATTGATTCTTCCATGTATATCGACGGCAATTCCCAGGGTTCCATCGCCAGCACGGAAAAGCTGGCCGCTGAAGTCTCATCGGAGATTCTGGATGTCTGCATCATGCCCGAAGATCTCTTCTCAACCTACACTGACGAAGGATGCTTTGGCGACCTCTCGAATTACCTCACAGAGGAACAATTGGACTACTATGCCGATCTTCTCGTCTATGACGGGGACACCCCGGTGGGCATCCGTGCAGACGATTTTGCAATCATAAAGGACGCCTCTCTGTACACATCAGAGGACGCCCCTGTCTTCGGTATTGTTTATAACGCTCCTCACAGCGCGGATTGCAGCCTGTTTCTGGATTACCTGACCGGCAGATAAACAACGATTACGGATATCTTATTTTTCTGCTATCTCCTCCTCGTCTGCATGCTCCGACGGCTCCTTTTTTCTGCAAAAAAATTCCGGCCACTTTTCATCCAGAACATATTTTTTTACAATAATGATAACCGCCACGCCGAGCACTGTCAGGAAGTTTTCCCACGCCGTCGTTTCGTTCACAATCATATGGCGCACGATTACAAACATCATCACCTCCAGCACAGTGTCCGCCCCAGGGCTGCAGAGCATTTTAAAGAGTTCAACAGCGATAACAATATTGATCACATAGGTAATAAAAACCAGAAGAGCATTGCTGTCCGCTGCATTCGCGATATACTCCAGAATCGGAGTCTTTAAAAAAATAAGCGCCAGAATAATGATTAATATAAGAATTGCTGACAGAACCAATTCCAGTATAACACTTACCCGCTCCATCCACTTTCTGATGAGTTTGGATTTCTTAGACATCTCTATCCTCCCTGCCTGATTGCCGTTCACTATGAAATACAACGAAACCAAAACACTGCCGAAATTCTTTTATACAAGGCGGAATTCTACTTGCTATTTCATAAAAAAACTCATAGATTCTCTATTGGAATTCCTCCAGCAGGCCTGAAATGCCGCCCTCCGCGTAAATCTGCTTGTAATAAGTCACCTCATCCGCGATCAGATCATCAATCACGCGCATTCCCAGCAGTTCAACCGGCGCCTTATCATCGGTCATACAGTAGTCTCCGGCCTCATACACAGCCAGATTTTCCGAGATGTTTTCCATCATTGCCGTCAGATCCGCATCGTCCTCCAGCAAAACATTATCCGCAAACACATCCAGCACTGCCTCATTGTCCGTGGCGAAAAGCTCCCGGTTGGTATTCCCCGTGCAATCCACAGTATACACTTCCGAAAACACCGCTGATACGGTATCGGCGATATACTGGTTAATACTGCCCTCTTCTTCGCCGCGCATATTCATATTGATCACCATCACGCCGCCTTCATTCAGATGCTCCTTTACCAGCGTAAAAAATTCTATCGTCGACATCTGAAACGGAATCGTGATATCCTGATACGCGTCCACCATAATCACATCGTAGGTTTTGTCTACTGCATTCAGATAAGCTCTCCCATCATACGTATAAACCGGAATATCCTCTGAGAGATGAAAATATTCCACAGCCAGGTCCGTGATATCCTCATCAATCTCAACGCCCTCCATGGTGAGATTGTCAAAATAAATGTCGCACTGGGTCGCGAAAGTCCCGGTTCCCATACCGAGGATCAGCACATCCAACCCGTCCGCTTCATTCACCCCGGCCATCAGCGGTGCTGCCATGGCGTAATCATAATACATTCCGGTCAGACTCCCGTCCTTGACATAGACGGATTGAACACCGAAAAGGACATTGGTAGAGAGATACACTGCTGAGTCATCTTCCTTCACCTGAAGATAATTGTAAATCGACTCTCCCTCATAGACCAGATCATCCTCCCAGAAAACAAAGCTGTCCGTACTGCTTGTCAGACATGCGGCAATCAGTATCACCACGCCCACCGCTGCGCGAATGGAGCGCTCCCGCTTGCTGCAAAAGTAGATGATCGCGATCAAAAGTAAAATCCCGGCAAAAATATAAAAGGTGATGGACACTCCCACCGATGGAATCGTCACAAAAGTCGGGACAAAAGTGCCGATGATGCTGCCAATCGTGTTGGACGCATTTAAAAATCCAACCGTCTTTCCATTGTCATCCAGGTCACTCACCGCATACTTCACCAGCGACGGCGTCACCGTCCCCAACAGGAAAAGCGGAAAAACAAAAATGATCATGCAGGCCGCAAATGCCGCCCAGATCAGAAAATTGCTGTTCACGGAAAAAATCATCACCGCTGAAATACCAAGAATAATGTATTTCCCCAGAACCGGAATCAGCGCAATCCAGATTGCCGCCAGGATAATACGCCGATAAAGACGGTCCGGATCGGGATTCTTGTCCGCAGAACGGCCGCCGTAGATATTTCCCAGAGCCATTGCTATCATAATTGTGCCGATGATGATCGTCCACACAATCTGCGAAGAACTGAAATACGGCGCCAGCAGACGGCTCGCGCCGAGCTCCACAGCCATCACAGACATACCGGAAAAGAACTCTGTCAGGTAAAGATAGAATTTATTATTTAAAATTTTCCTGGTACCAATCGTTTTATGTTCTTCCTGTTTCATTTTTGCCCGTCTTTCTGTACTGTTTGTCCACATTCTAACACAAAGGGAACATCATGGAAAGCAAAATTTCAAATTAGGAAAAGAAACCCAAAACGAAAAGAGGAAATGCCTGATCTGACATTTCCCCTCCTTTTTAAATATTAAATCGAAGTTCGTTTAGTTTCCGCTTTCGCTGTGCATAAGCTCAACTACGGTTCATCTTCGCCTTACGGCTCGATTCACCTAGTTTCCGCTTATCTGTGCGGCTACCTCTGCTGCGAAATCCTCATTTTTCTTTTCAAGGCCCTCACCGGTCTCAAAACGGACAAATCCTTTAATGGTGATCTTCGCGCTGTTTGCTTTTGCCACCTGCTCAATGTACTTGCTGACGATCTGCTTGCCATCCTCCGCCTTTACATAAACCTGATCCATCAGGCTGATCTCTTTGAGTTCCTTATTGATACGCCCCTTTATCATACCCTCGATTACTTTCTCAGGCTTCTGGGACTCTTTCGGATCGTTCATAATCTGCGCACGGAGAATCTCCTCCTCATGAGCGATATACTCAGCGCTGATCTCAGACCGGTTGGTATACTGAGGCTTTAACGCTGCAACCTGCATTGCAATGTTCTTTGCCATCTCTTTGATATCATCATTTACCACATCGGTCTCAACATCCACGAGAACACCGATCTTGCCGCCCATATGCACATAGGAAGCAACAAAACCGTTCTCCTCTGTCACCTGCTGGAAACGGCGAATCTTTAAGTTCTCACCGATCACCGCGATCTGACCTGCCAGCTCCTCATTTACAGTCTTGGAAGTGTCAAGCTTCCAGGGCTCTGCAAGGAACGCCTCGATGTCCGCCGCTGTGGTGTCCATCGCCTGGTCCGCCACCTGGGCGACATAATTCTGGAACTTCTCATTTTTCGCAACGAAGTCAGTCTCGGAGTTTACCTCCACTGCAACTGCCTTTTTGCCGCAGTCGGTTACCTTCAGGGCTACAATACCCTCAGCCGCGATACGGCCGGACTTCTTTACTGCCTTTGCCAGACCCTTCTCACGAAGAACCTCAACAGCCTTATCCATATCACCGTCGGTCTCGGTCAGGGCTTTCTTGCAGTCCATCATACCGGCGCCGCTCATTGCACGTAATTCTTTTACCATTGCTGCTGTAATAGCCATATTCGATCTCCTCCAAACATAGTAACTGTTTTTCACCTATACAGTTACGATATAATCATTCATGATAACATAAAAAACAAGACAAACTCTGTTTTCTTTGCAAAAATCTCTTATATACCGATCACTGACAATGCACCGGAGCAGGGATATTTGCTGATTTATGCTTCTGCGGGCTCCTCGTACTCTGCCTCGTCGTCATAATACTCCGCCTCTTCGGCGATCTCGCCCTGCTTGCCCTCGATGACAGCGTCCGCCATCGTGGAAACGATCAGCTTCACCGCACGGATTGCGTCGTCATTGCCCGGGATCACATAATCAAGCTCCTCCGGGTCACAGTTCGTATCCGCGATACCGATCAGGGTAACGCCCAGCTTATGTGCTTCCTGTACGCAGATTCTTTCTTTCTTCGGGTCAACAATGAAAATCACATCCGGGATACGGGTCATATCCTTGACACCGCCAAGGTTCTTCTCCAGCTTCTCCCATTCTTTCTTCAGCGCGATTACTTCCTTCTTCGGCAGAACATCAAATGTACCGTCCTCAGACATTCTCTCAATCTCGCGAAGTCTCTCTACGCGGCTGCGGATGGTCTTAAAGTTGGTCAGCATACCGCCGAGCCATCTCTCGTTCACATAGTACATGCCGCAGCGCTGTGCCTCAGCTGCGATGGAATCCTGCGCCTGCTTCTTTGTGCCGACAAAAAGGATCGTACCGCCATTCGCCACGATATCAGCAACAGCGTTGTAAGCCTCGTCGATTTTGCCGACGGACTTCTGCAGATCGATGATGTAGATACCGTTTCTCTCCGTGTAGATATACGGAGCCATTTTCGGGTTCCATCTGCGTGTCTGATGTCCGAAATGAACACCTGCCTCGAGTAACTGTTTCATTGAAATTACGCTCATCTCTTTACCTCCATGGTTTGCGTCTTCCATGCGCATCCAGCCCGCCGGTTCACCCCGGAATCAGAGCACCATACCGGTCAGTCCGCGCATGTGATTGATGTATTTGTCTGAATCACAGACCCAATTACTATAGCACAGTAAAACTTATAATTCAAGAGAAATTCTTGATTTTCCTTAGTTTTTCATAGTTTAGTTTGTCGAAGCGTTGTCCCGGTTGTCTTAAAATATATCTGCGCCATCTGCTGCATCCGTCGCAAATTACAAAAGCATTCGATCCTCTACTCCTGCGCTCTCCGCTCCAGTTCATCAAACACCGCATCGTTAAGTACCCGGATGTAAGTCCCTTTCATTCCCGAAGACCGGGATTCAATGATGCCCGCGCTCTCAAATTTGCGCAGCGCATTGACAATCACCGAGCGGGTGATGCCGACGCGGTCCGCAATTTTGCTCGCCACGAGAATGCCCTCCCTGCCATCCAGTTCCGCAAAAATATGCTGAATTGCGTCCAGCTCCGAATAAGACAATGTACTGAATGCAGCTTGAACCACATGGATTTTACGGGTTTCCTCTTCGTTTTCCTCATTGACAGACCGCATGGTCTCCAGACCAATCACAGTTGCGCCGTATTCACAGAGAATAATATCGTCGATATCATACTGCCGCTCCTGACGGTACATAAAGAGGGTTCCCAGACGTTCCCCGGCGATGTCGATCGGCGCGATCGTCGCATCATAGCTCCGCATGTCCGCTCCTGTAAAACCAAGTGTCTCCAGATTGACATTTTCTTTCGTGGATAAAATGCCGAGAAGACGCTCATTTAAAGCAGGATCAATGTGCTCTCCCACCTGACCTGCCAGCAGCTCGCCAATGACAGGTATTTTCTTCGTGCAGGAGATGCCGAGCGCTTTTCCTTTCTTGCTGATGACCATCACGTTGGATTCCAGAATCTCCGTCATCACCGCGCAGATGTCATTAAACACCACCTTGGAAGAATTGTTGTTGTGAAGCAGTTTCCCGATTTTTCTCGTTTTATCCAACAGCTGTACACTACTCATGGCTGTCCTCCTGTATATTATTATTCATTTACCTCATCAGACGCACTTCGCAGCAAATGCAAAGTACTATCCTGAATAAATACTATTTTTCCTGGGAACGGGACTGCACATAACCGCATTCTTTGTCGGCACAGACCAGACGGTTTCCTTTTTCTACCATATAGCCGCCGCACTCCGGACAGGGAATCGCGGACGGCTTCTGCCACGACATAAAATCACAGTCCGGGTGATTCTCACAGCCGTAGTATTTTCTCCCTTTCCTGGTCTTTTTCAGCACAAGTTCTTTCCCGCATTTCGGACAGGGAACACCGATCTTCTCCAGAAGCGGCTTTGTGCTGCGGCACTCCGGGAAGCCCGGGCATGCCAGGAATCTTCCGTGCGGGCCGTATTTGATCACCATATTTCTCCCGCAGATATCACAGGTCTCCTCAGAAACCTCGTCTGCAATCTCGATCTTTTCCAGCTTCTGTTCCGCCGCTTTTACCGACGCGTCCAGATCCGGATAAAAGTTCCTCACCACCGCTTTCCACTCCACGCTTCCCGCCTCGACATCGTCCAGCAGGGACTCCATATTCGCGGTGAACTGTTCGTCCACGATGGTCGGGAACTCGTCCGTCATGATTTTATTCACAACCTCGCCCAGTTCCGAGACATACAGGTTTTTATTCTCTTTCACCACATATCTCCGGCCAAGCAGCGTCGTGATCGTCGGCGCATAGGTGCTTGGGCGGCCAATGCCGAGTTCTTCTAATGTCTTCACCAGCGAAGCTTCGGTATAGTGAGCCGGCGGCTGGGTAAAGTGCTGCTTTGGCTCCAGCTTTTTCTTCCGCAGAGCCACGCCCTCTTCCAGACTTTTAGAAAGCACCACCGAATCTGACTTTTTCTCATCCATCGCGTAAACCGACAAAAAGCCGTCAAACTTCAAACTGGACGCCGCCAGGTGAAAGCGGTATTCCCCCGCCCCAACACGTACCGTCGTCGTCTCATAGTAAGCCGGCGTCATCCGACTTGCCGCAAACCGGTTCCAGATCATCTGATACAGGCGGAACTGATCCCGCGTGAGGGACTCTTTGACCATCACCGGCGAGCGGCGGATGTCGGTGGGACGGATTGCCTCATGTGCATCCTGGATGTGTGTGGAAGAACTGCCGGCTGCCGTGCTTTTTGACACATAGCTGCCGCCATAATGCTCCGCGATGTAATCCGCCGCGGCGGATTTTGCCTCTTCTGACACGCGGGTGGAATCCGTACGCAGGTATGTAATCAGACCCACAGAGCCGCTCCCCTTGATATCTACTCCCTCGTAGAGCTGCTGCGCTAATCGCATGGTTTTCTGCGTGGAAAAATTCAGGTATCTGCTGGCATCCTGCTGCAAAGTACTCGTGCTGAACGGGAGCGGCGGCTTTTTCACACGCTCCCCTTTTCTGACCTCGAGAACCTCAAACGGCTGATCCTCAATCCGTCCGAGGATTTTGTCTAATTCTTCCTTATTATGAATCGCGATCTTCCCATTCTGATCCCCGTAAAAGGACGCTGTCATCGTCTTCTTCTCACCGTCCGCCTGAAGCACGGCATCCAGCGTCCAGTACTCCTCCGGGATAAAAGCATTAATCTCCTCCTCCCGATCGCAGATAATGCGGAGCGCTACCGACTGCACGCGCCCGGCACTCAAACCGCGCTTTACTTTCGCCCAGAGCAGCGGGCTGATCTTATAGCCCACCATCCGGTCCAGCATTCTCCGCGTCTGCTGGGCATCCACAAGATTCATGTCAATATCCCGCGGATGCTTGAAGGAATCTTTCACTGCCGACTTCGTGATTTCATTAAACGTAATCCGTCTGGTGTTTTTTTCATCCAGCTTTAACGCCTGCGCCAGATGCCAGGAAATGGCCTCTCCCTCACGGTCCGGGTCGGTAGCCAGATAAACTTTATCCGCTTTTTTCACTTCTTTCCGAAGATTGGCGAGCGCATCTCCCTTTCCGCGGATCGTTATATACTTTGGTTCAAAATCATGCTCCACGTCAATGCCCAGGGAGCTCTTCGGAAGATCTCTGACATGCCCGTTGGAGGCAGCCACCTCATAATTCTTTCCGAGAAATTTCTTGATGGTCTTCACCTTTGCCGGTGACTCCACGATCACTAAATTCTTTGCCATGCTGCAAACATCCTTACAATTTTTTACAAAAATAATTTTGAAACGTCTCCTGAACCAGCTCCTTCCGTTTTAACGTATCCAGCACATGCAGAACAGTCAGAAGATTCAGGTCAGTCTCATCTATGATTGAATTGATGAATTTCGGATTCAAATCCAGACTACCATACACCAATTCCTCCTCTTTTTCAAGTGGCAATTTATCCGTTTTCCCCTCTTTTTTCTTTCTTTGTTCGACAATATTCGTATTTTTCAGAAAACTTTCCACGTCATAGAGAATACCTGCGCCCTGCTCAATCAGTCGGTTGCAGCCTGTGCTCAGGGCATCCTGATAGCGCCCCGGAACAGCATAGATGTCCTTTCCCTGCTCCAGCGCGCAGTCCGCCGTGATCAGGGATCCGCTCTTCTCCCGCGCTTCCACGACCACCACCACATCAGAGAATGCGCTGATGATGCGGTTGCGCATCGGAAAAAAGTGCGGCAAAGGCTTCGTCCCCGGCGCCAGCTCTGAGATCACGCCGCCATGTCCGTCCAGGATGTTCCTGTAAATGTTTTCGGAAGAACGGGGATAGCAGATGTCACAGCCGTTTCCCAGAATGGCAAACGTATCCCCGCCGCCGGTGAGCGCCCCCGCATGGGCTGCGCTGTCTACACCGAGCGCCATACCGCTGATCACCTGTACCTGTTGTTCAGCCAGCGTCTTCCCCAGCATCCGCGCCACGCTCCGGCCGTATTCGGAGCAGGCACGGGCTCCGACAACCGCCACGCTTTTCTTTCCCGGATCCGGCAGTTTCCCCCGGACGTAAATTGCGTAGGGCGGATCATAAATTTCCCGGAGTTTTTCCGGATACTCCTCATGCGAAAAAGGCAGAAAGCGCACCTTTTTTTTCTCCAGATTTTTCCACTCCCGATCCGGCTCAAAATGCCGGCGGCTTTCCAAAAGGCAGCCAAGCTCATTTTCTGAAAATATATGAAGCTTTTCGACTTCTTTTTCCGGGAGATGATATAATCTTTCCGCACCGCCTGCCAGCTCACAGGCCTGTCTGCGGCGGTTTGTTTTAATCTGATACAACGATGCCATCCAGAATTCATATTTCATTTTAAGATCACCCCCAGTATTTTTTATCGGGGCTCCTGAGGAAAAATGCCTCTTCCAGGTGATCCCACCGTATATTCTCAGACTCATCCATATCAGCCAGCGTCCGTGCAAGCTTCAGCGTCCGGTTGTAGGTGCGTGCACTGAACCCGTACTCCTCGTATTTCTGCGCCATCCGCTGCTCACAGTCCGCGTCCAGGTGGCAGAAGCGGTCCATGTCCGCTCCTGTGATCTGGCTGTTAAAATGGTATCCTCTCCCCGCAAAGCGCTCGCGCTGCACCTGGTGCACACGCTCAACGCGTTTGCGTATCTCCGCCGAGGATTCCGCGGCTTCTTTTTTCTGCAGTTCCGAAAAGCTGACCTCCGCCGTCTCCACGCACAGGTCGATGCGGTCCAGCAGAGCCTGGGAGACCCGGTTCATGTAGCTGCGAATGGCAAAAGGCGAACAGCTGCAGCGGTTCCGGTCAGGATAGTAGCCGCAGGGGCAGGGATTCATGGAAGCCGCCAGCAAAAAATCCGCCGGGTATGTGATTGCGGCATCCAGGCGCGAAATATGAATCTGCTTTTCCTCCAGCGGCTCCCGCAGCACCTCCAGGGTCCTGGCAGGGAATTCGGGAAGCTCGTCCAGAAAGAGGACGCCGTGGTGCGCCAGACTGATCTCACCGGGGCGCGGGAACTTGCCGCCTCCGGCTATGGCAGGCGGTGTGGATGTGTGGTGCGGGCTCCGAAACGGACGCTCATTTTTAATAATCCGTTCCTCATCCAGGAGGCCGCAGATACTGTAGATCTGGGATAATTCCAGTTTTTCCTCCCGGTTCAAATCCGGCAGGATCGTGGGAATCCGCTTTGCCGCCATTGTTTTCCCGGATCCGGGCGGCCCGATCATCAGGAGATTGTGCATCCCGCTGACCGCCACCTCACAGGCACGACGCAGCGTCCGCTGTCCGCAGATCTCAGCAAAATCAACGGCATAAGAAGTCTCCCAGACCTCCCGCACCGGGGAAAAACAGCACTCTTCCGGGAAACCCGCTTCACAGAGATCGATAAATTGTGAGAGGTCTTTCACCGGAATCACCCGGATGCCGGTGATGATGGCGGCCTCACGCGCGTTTTTCTCCGGAACCACGATGCCGGTATATCCGCTTTTCTGCGCCAGCATCGCGGCGGAGAGAATGCCATTTACCGGCAGAACCGCGCCGTTTAAACTGACTTCACCAACCAGGATATAATCTGATAAAAGGGATTCATTCAGAATGCCAAGAGCAGAGAGAACCGCCGCGGCCACAGGCAGATCGCAGCCGGTCCCGGATTTGCGTATATTCGCAGGGGTAAGATTGATCGTCACCCGTTTGGGCGGAATCGGATAACCGGAATTCTTCAGCGCCGTGCGGACCCGCTCCCGCGCCTCCCGGACTTCCGAGGAAAGAAAACCAACCATCTCGAAGCAGGGCAGACCCTCACTGATGTCTGCCTCCACCTGCACCGGGACGGCATTTAAACCATAATGAATGGCTGTTGTAATGACACTGTACATAGATAAACTCTGGTACAACGAAGATACGGTAGAAAAAGTATAACACTATTCGACAGAGAATGCACGCTTTAATTTTACCAATGCCTTTTTTTCTATACGGGAAACGTAGGAACGGGAAATGCCGAGAGACTCCGCAATCTCCCGCTGGGTCCCCGGACGCATATTGTAGAGGCCGTAACGCCTGCCGATAATATACTGCTCCCGCCGGTTCAGCGTGCGCGGGATCAGAGTATAAAGCTGCCCGACATTTTTCTTTAAAGCGACCTGCTCCCAGAGCTCCGGCTCCGGGCTTTCCACAATGTCTGCCAGGGTGATCTGGTTCCCCTCTTTGTCCGCGCCGACAGGGTCGTAGAGGGAAACCTCCCTGCTCTGCTTTTTTCTGCTTCTGCAAAACATGAGAAGTTCATTTTCAATACAGCGGGCTGCATAGGAGGAAAGCCGGTTTGCTCTCCCCGGATTGAATGTGGACACCGCCTTGATCAGTCCGACAGAACCGATCGAAATCAGATCTTCCATCGATTCCTCCGTGTTCAGATACTTCTTTGCGATATGAGCAACCAGACGCATATTCCGCTCAACCAGGATATCCCTGGCAGAGAGATCTCCCCTGCTCAACTGCTCCAGATAATATCGTTCCTCCTCCGTATCCAGCGGTGACAAAAATGATTTCTGCAAAAAAGCACCTCTAAATTCGGTCCTTTCTTATCATTTTATGTAAAAAGAAATCGGAAGTGCCTTTCCCATCGTATTAAATATACATGAAAGCCGTCAGTGCTTTTGTATACTGCAGGGTATGATCCGCCGCAAGCCGCGCCGCGCCCAGAGGATAGTGATCCGGCACAACGCTGCGGTGAACCTCCGGCTCCCAGTAAAAAACACCCAGGCCGCGGCCGTCCGGCATTTCCCTGACCGCATCGACACAGTCGCGGATGATCTGATAAGTTCCCTGCTCATCCTCATCCTCCGCGCCAACCTCCACGATCATCACAGGCCTGCCAAACTTCTGCTCATACATGGTCAGCCAGCCGAGCAGTGCATCCTTATCGCTCTCAAACTGCATCCAGTACGGATAATAGGAAAAACCAATGATATCCGTCTTTCCGTTTTTCGCAAAAAAATTGTCCAGAAACGGCATGCACCATTCCTCATTGTTCACACCAGCCATGTGCGTGATCACCTGACAATCCGGGAAAACCTCTTTCACCGCATCGTAACCGGCATTTAAAAACCGCACCAGTGCATCCGGAGCCTCCTCCAGTCTCCCTTTCGGCCACATAATGCCGTGGTTGATCTCGTTTCCCACCTGCACCCACCGGGGTTCTACGCCGTTTTCCTTGAAAAGGAGCAGAGATTCTTTCGTATGCCGGTACACACGTTCCGTCAACGCGTCATCGTTATCATCTTTCCATTCCTCCGGAATATCCTGAATCTCCGGATCCGCAAAGTGATCGCTGTAATGAAAGCCGAGCATCACATCCATACCGAGATCGCGAACCCGCTTTGCCGCCTCGACTACACTTTTCGTATCGCAAAAACCGAGCATGCAGGTCTCGTTCTCCCGTTTCCGCCAGAAGGCCTCCTGCGGCGGATTTACAAAAATGCGGAAACGCACCGCGTTGGCTCCCATATTTTTACACGCCTCGATAGGGTCTGTCGTCTTCCCCGCATCATCAATCCATCTGTATCCCAGCTGCTCCAGCTGGGTGACCCATCCCAGGTCAACCCCCAGGGCAAAATTTTCTGTCATAACACTCTCCATTCCTCCGCTCCCAGATAAACTGCGCGGGTAATCCATTTATTTTTCATTCACCCTTTTCCCAATCATACGCCGGGTCTCAAACGTTGCCTTATCTGACAGGGAACCCGACTTTTTTCTGCACTTTACGCAGCGTTTTGGTCGCGTAATAGTTTGCCTTCTCCGCATTTTCCTTAATGATAGTGTCAATGTATGCCTTGTCCTTCGACAGCCTTGCCACCTCATCCTGGAGCGGTTTTAACACTGCGACAACCGCTTCCCCAACGCCGGTCTTTAACTCGCCGTAACCCTTTCCGGAAAATTCAGCCACCGCCTCGTCGGGCGTCTTTCCGGTGCAGGCACAGTAGATATTCAGCAGGTTTTTGATGCCCGGCTGCTCATCCCTGTAGCAGATGCAGGCCTCGGAATCCGTCACTGCGCGCTTAAATTTGCGCATAATCGTATCCGGGTCATCCATAAGATAAATGCTTGCATTGACATTTTCATCGGACTTTGACATCTTCTTCTCCGGATTCTGCAGGCTGTTGATCTTCGCGCCAACCTTGCCGACATAAGCCTCGGGAACCACAAAGACATCTCCGTAAATCGCGTTGAAACGCTGCGCGATATCGCGGGTCAGTTCCAGATGCTGCATCTGGTCGATGCCGACCGGAACCAGGTCTGTCTGGTACAGAAGAATATCTGCTGCCATCAGGACAGGATAGGTAAACAGGCCCGCGTTGATATTATCCGCGTGCTTTGCCGCCTTGTCCTTAAACTGAGTCATCCGGTTCAATTCTCCCATATAGGTAAAGCAGTTTAAAATCCAGGCCAGTTCCGCATGACCGGAAACATGGGACTGATAATAAATGCAGTTCTTCTTCGGATCAAGTCCGGCCGCGATATATAAAGTTAAAAGTGCCCGTGCGCGCCTGCGAAGCTCCGCAGGATCCTGCCGGATTGTGATAGAATGCATATCCACCACACTGTAAAAGCACTCATATTCATCACTCAGCGTCAGCCAGTTTTTCAAGGCCCCCAGGTAATTCCCGAGTGTCAGGTTGCCGGTGGCCTGCATTCCGCTGAATAAAACTTTTTTCCCGTCGATCATAGTCTTACCCTCCATTTTATAGTTCCGCAATTTCAAAACAAACCCTGTTATTTAACGTAAAAATTCTACCATCTGCTGACCGATTCGTCAAACCTCTTATCGCTTTCCGAGCACTTCATGCCTGATGTAATCCAGCGTGTAATCCTCTCCCTTTTCCGCCAGCATGCGGAGCAGGCGCTCCAGAAGTTCCCTCACCTCGGGGTGAAGCACATGGCGTGCTTTCCCTTTCTCATAATAATCCAGGGCACTCCGGTCCGTGTAGGCGTCTTTCTGGTAGTTTTTCGAAGCCGACATGCGGTCGATAAACATCTCAACGACATACTTATCCGGCATCCGCATCCCCTCCAGAGGAAACTCGCTGTCTTTGGATCCGTAATCAATCCAGTATTCCAGATGGTGTTTGTTCCGGCCTTTGTGGTGCAGCCAGGCGGAAGTATACCCCTTTTCCTGGCGCTCCGCGTTGTTCGGGCTCATATTTCCCTTATAATACTTCACACCAACCAGAAACTCCGCCGGGGAATACTTGGACAGATCATGGAGAAGCCCCTGTTTGTAGAGACCCACACGAAAGCAGGCTTTCATGACAAGCCATTTATGATGATTGATTGTGTGAAGATGTCCCCAGAAGTTCACTGAATTTCCTCCCTGCCAATGATTATATTAAAAAATGCAGAATCAACAGATGCACAGGATAAAATATGTAAAATAAATATTTCAGCAAGGCTGCTCCCGCACCGTTTGCCGCTCCGCTGTACAATCCGTTTTCCCTGCGAAATCCTCTCTCGCCGTTGTAAAGGAGGAGCGGCACCGCCGCCAGCAGGCTCCAGCACTCGATCAGCCCAAAGAAAAACCAGGATATCGCTCCGAGCCCGATAAATTTAATCAGGGGCCGGTTGCGAAACTGATAAAACCACCAGATCAGGAAAACCCCGCCGCCGCTGTAATCCGTCTGCAGCAGCTCTGCAAACAGCACAAACGCCGCCAGAATCAGAATCTCCCAGTATATTTTGTTCTTCGCCCGCCTCATCAGGTCGAGCATCAGCAAACCCAGAAACAATGTAAAAAAGACATTCTGATAGGAAAACTCGAGAACCGCACCGTTAAAAGCCAGGTCAAACGGAATTTCCGAGACCAGAGCAAACAGCAGCAACCGCAGTTCATATTTCCGGATATTTCTCGTATGAAAAAATCCTTCCACAATCAGAAACACAAAAATCGGAAACGCGATACGTCCTATGTAGCGAAATACCATCTGATAGGGAAATAAAACCGCTCCGACATGGTCGATCAGCATGGTAATGATCGCGATCATTTTTAAGATGAAACCGTTCACACACGCGATAGAAGGCACAGGTTTAAATTCTGTATTCATGAAAAACTCCTTTGCGCATAATAGAAGATTCCGGTTTAAAACTCCCGGAATCTCTCGTAACGCTCCTGCGCCAGCGTCTCCGGCGCTTTATCCAGATTTTCATAGAGGAATTTCCGTATCATTTTCCTCATGATGCGGCAAAGCTCCGCCCGGTTGTATTTACTGGCCGGCTCCGGCTCCGCAATGACCCAGTCGATAATCCCCAGCTCCTTTAATTCTGCCGCGGTCACCTTCATGATTTCCGCCGCCTCACTGGCGCGCTTCCCGTCCTTCCAGAGAATGGAAGCAAATCCCTCCGGAGAAAGAATCGTGTAAGTGGCATTCTCCATCATCCACACTTCGTTTCCGACTGCAAGAGCGAGAGCTCCGCCGCTTCCGCCTTCGCCGATGACAATACTTAAGACCGGTACCTTTAAGGTGGACATCTCATAAAGATTGCGGGCAATCGCCTCTCCCTGCCCGTGCTCCTCTGCTTCCAGTCCCGGGTAAGCGCCCGGTGTATCGATAAAGTTGATAATCGGACGATGGAACTTCTCCGCCTGTTTCATCAGGCGCAGCGCTTTCCGGTATCCTTCCGGGGATGGCATGCCAAAGTTGCGGGTAATGTTTTCTTTCGTCGTCCGCCCTTTCTGCTGTCCGATGACAGTCACCGGAAAGCCATCCAGGTATGCGAGTCCGCCGACGATGGAACCGTCGTCCGCATCATGACGGTCGCCGTGCAACTCCTCAAAACAGGAAAAAATCTCCGTGATATAATCCAGGGAAGTCAGACGGTCCGCAGCGCGCGCAGTGAGCACGCGGTCCCATGCTGTCATCTCTTCCGAAGTATTCTGTTCTACCTCAGGAACCACCAGTTTATTGGTGAGCAGCGCCTCCTCCCTGGACGGCATCTGATGCATATGCAGGAGACGAGCCAGCTTTTCTTTCATCTCATCCCGCGTGATGATGCCGTCAATCAGGCCATGCTCCACCAGAAACTCTGCCCGCTGAAAACCTTCCGGCAGCTTCTGTCCGATGGTCTGTTCAATCACACGGGGACCGGCAAATCCCACCAGCGCCCCCGGCTCCGCCAGTATGATGTCGCCCAGCATGGCAAAGCTGGCTGTGACGCCGCCCGTCGTCGGGTCTGTGAGAACCGTGATATATAAAAGTCCCTCATCTGAGTGTCTGCGGATCGCAGCAGAGGTCTTTGCCATCTGCATCAGAGAAACCATACCTTCCTGCATACGGGCCCCGCCGGAACAGGTAAAAATAATAATCGGGAGCTTTAACTCAGTCGCTTTTTCCACCGCTCTCGTAATCTTCTCTCCAACCACATAGCCCATGCTTCCCATCAGGAAACGGGAGTCACAGACAGCAATCACCGTCTCCTCCCCGTGAATCGTGCAGCGCCCGGTGACAACCGCCTCATCGGTCTTTAGCTTGTCCCGCAGTGCTTCCACTTTTTCCGGGTAGCCCGGGTAAGCCAGCGGGTCTTTCCCCTCCAGGCCGGTATCCCACTCTTCAAAGCTATGCTTATCCGCGATCACATGAATGCGTCTTCGGGAAGCCATACGGAAATATTTGCCGCATTTGTAGCAGGCAAGGTGATTTCTGACCACATCATCCCGATACAGCATCTCCCCGCAGGCATCACATTTGATCCAGACACCCTCCGGCATGTCATTCTCTTTCTTTTGTGCAGGTGTAAAACTCTGCTTTTTAAACTTCAGAACACTCATTTAAAATACTCCTCGAGAAATCCCGTCGTCACATCTCCCTCGCAGAAGACCGGATGGGTAATAATATCATACTGGTAATCCAGATTCGTGATAATTCCGTCCACATTGACTTCGCCGAGAGCGCTCCGCATCTTATCAATCGCGTCCTTTCTATCCTTGCCAAAAGCAATAATCTTCGCGATCATGGAGTCATAGTTTGGCGGAATCTGATAACCCGCAAAAATGGCGGTATCCACCCGGATTCCATTGCCGCCGGGCAGATAGAGGAATTCAATCTTTCCCGGACAGGGCATAAAATTTTTCTCCGGATTCTCAGCATTGATCCGGCACTCGATGGCATGTCCGGTGATATGGATATCTTTCTGCTTAAAGTGCAGCTTCTCACCGGCCGCGATGAAAATCTGCTCCTTGATCAGGTCTATCCCCGTCACCATCTCTGTCACGCCGTGCTCCACCTGGATCCGCGTGTTCATCTCCATAAAGTAATAATTCTTATCCTTATCCAGGAGAAATTCTATGGTGCCGGCGCTTTCATAATGGGCAGCTTTCGCCGCGCGCACCGCCACCTCTCCCATCTCTCTGCGGAGCTTCTCATCCAGCGCGACGGACGGGGATTCCTCCACCATCTTCTGAGGCGCCTCTGGATAGAACAGTCACGCTCGCCCAGGGAAACCACATTGCCATACTTGTCTGCAAGAATCTGAAATTCAATATGGCGGGGGCGCTCGATATACTTTTCAATATACATCGTATTGTCCGCAAACCCGTTTACCGACTCCGCCTGCGCCACCTCAAAGTTTTCCTTAAAGTCAGCGGCGGATCTGGAAATGCGCATTCCCTTTCCGCCACCGCCGCTGGCCGCTTTAATCATAACCGGAAAACCAATCTCTTTCGCCAGCTGCAGACCATACTCCGCCTGATATACCGGCTCTTTCGTCCCCGGAACGACCGGGACTTTTGCCGCCATCATGGTGTTGCGGGCCTCCTGCTTATTTCCCATTCTGGAAATAATATCAGCATCCGACCCGATAAAAACGATATTGCACTGGCGGCACATCTGCGCAAATTTCGCATTCTCTGAAAGAAAACCAAAGCCCGGATGGATCGCATCCGCTTTGGATGCGATCGCCGCGCTTAAGATACGTTCCATATTCAGATAACTGTCGGCGGGAGCCGCTTTGCCGATGCAGATGGCCTCGTCCGCCAGCATCGTGTGCAGAGCCTCCCGATCCGCCGTAGAATAAACAGCAACAGAGCGGATGCCGAGCTCCCGGCAGGCACGGATAATCCGCACCGCAATCTCCCCCCTGTTTGCAATCAATATTTTCTGAAACATAAATATCTCCTCAGGATCTGTGCATCGTATCCCGCAACATATCCTTAACCGATTGCAAAGGTAAGCTCCGCTACCACAGCAACCTTGCCATCCACCGTTGCTTTCGCCCTGGCAATGCCGATCGGTCCTTTCTGCTTGATCATCTCTGTCTCAAGAATCAGAACGTCTCCGGGAACCACTTTTTTCTTGAACTTAGCGGAATTGATTGCGCCGAAGTATGCGGTTTTCCCCTTAAATTCTTCGCTTCCCAGAATCGCCACAGCGCCGACCTGCGCCAAAGCCTCCACGATCAGTGCGCCCGGCATCACCGGCTCCGCGGGAAAATGACCGGCAAAATACGGTTCATTGTAGGATACACATTTCTTTCCGACCGCACGCACGCCGGGCTCCCATTCCTCAATCGTATCGATGAGAAGCATGGGCTGACGATGGGGGATAATCTCCATAATTTCCTTTGTAGTTAAAACTGACATATCAACTTCTCCTGTTAATTAGAATTAGATCATGAATTTTCGATTCACGATGTCGGAATCATAAACCTTAACCAATAACGAACAATGGCTGATCATACTCCACAAGATCGCCGTTTTTCACCAGAATCTGCTTTACAACTCCATCATAATCGGACTCAATTTCGTTCATCAGCTTCATGGCTTCCACGATACCGAGGACATCGCCCTTTTTCACCGTGTCGCCCACCCGGACAAAAGGCTCAGCGTCCGGGCTGCCCGCCGCGTAAAATGTGCCGACCAACGGACTGTTTACAATCTGACCATCTGTCTGATCATCCGATGTCTCCGCATCAGACGCCGCCTGTGCGCTGCCCTGCGGATTTTCCGCTGCCATCATGGCAGACGGGGAAAAGCTCCCCGGATTCATCTGCTGCGGCGGCATCGGCGGAGGATATGCTCCGAAAGCAGGCGGCATCGGCGCTCCGGGCGGAGGGCATTGCCCCTGTCCCGGATGCGGCGGAGTCAGAATCTTTTTTTCGGGGCGCTTCTGCATCCGGATCTTCAGTCCGCTCTCCTCATAAGTAAAGTCTGTCAGTCCCGCCTCGGAAACTGCTTTCATCAAATCAATAATCTGATTTACTTCCATTCTCATCACTCCTGTTGAACAACTGCAGTCACAAAACCACACATTGACCAGCAAACTTCCTGTCATCTCCCGGCGGCATATTCTGACACAGATTGTACAATCAAAATCTATTCATGGTACTTCTTAATTAAAATGCTGGCGTTATGTCCGCCGAAAGCAAGGGAATTGGACATCGCATACTCAATCTCCGCTTCCACACCGTGTCCCTGCACGTAATCCAGATCAAGCTCCTCGCCAGGCTCCTCCAGACCTACCGTCTGGTGAATGTAGTTATGATTCATCTGCAGTACCATAGCGACAAACTCCACCGCTCCTGCTCCGCCGAGCAGATGACCGATCATAGACTTTGTGGAATTAATCTTTAAATTATATGCGTGGTCGCCAAAAGCGGACTTAATCGCACGGGTCTCAAAGAGATCATTGTGGTGCGTGCTGGTGCCATGCGCATTAATATAAGAAACCTGCTCCGGCTTCACACCGGCATCCTCCATCGCAAAAAGCATCGCATGCGTCGCACCCGCGCCGTCCTCCGCAGGAGATGTGATGTGATAAGCGTCGCTGGTCGCGCCGTAGCCGACCACTTCTGCAAGAATGTTTGCTCCGCGTGCCTTCGCGTGCTCCAGTTCTTCCAGAATGACAATACCGGCGCCTGCGCCGATGACAAAACCATCGCGATCTTTATCAAAAGGAATGGAGCATCGCTCCGGGTTATTCGTCGTGGAGAGAGCCGTCAAGGATGTAAATCCCGCCACACTGATCGGGGTGATTGCATCCTCTGTGCCTCCGGCCACCATAACATCGCACTCACCGTGCTGAATCGTACGGAAAGCCTCGCCGATATTGTGCGTACCGGTAGCACAGGCCGTCGCGATATTGATGCTCTTGCCCTTAATTCCGAACTGAATTGTGATATTACCGGCTGCCATATTGGTGATCATCTGGGGAACCAGAAGAAGATGTACCCTGGACGGTCCCTTTTCCAGCAATTTTTTATACTCTCTCTCAATCGACTGAAGAGAGCCGACGCCGGAACCGACACAGCATCCCACACGGTAAGGATCTTCCTTTTCCATATCAATGCCCGACTGAGCGAATGCTTCCTGTGTCGCTGCCACCGCATACTGAGCGAATGCTTCCATCCGCTTTGCGTCTTTGCGATCCATATAATCGGCGGCTTTAAATCCTTTTACCTCCGCGGCCACTTTTACCTTGTAATCTGTGGTGTCAAATGCGGTAATCTCGCCGAAGCCGAGCTTGCCTTCTTTAATGCCGTTCCAGTATTCGTCTACGTTTAAACCAATGGGAGTGATCGCCCCCATACCGGTTACAACAACACGTCTCATATAAATTTCTCCTTTTTTTTACATGGCCATTCCGCCGTCCACACAGAGCACATGTCCCGTGATATAGGAGGCTTTATCGGATGCAAGGAATGCCACCGCATTTGCAATATCCTGCGGCTGTCCCATTCTTCCGAGCGGAACCTGTGCAACCCCCGCCTCTTTTGCGGAATCTGTCATCGCCTTTGTCATATCGGTATCGATAAATCCGGGTGCCACAGCGTTGACACGGATATTTCTGCTGGCAAGCTCGCGCGCCATGGATTTCGTCATGCCAATGACACCGGCCTTGGATGCGCAGTAGTTCATCTGTCCCGGGTTTCCGATCATGCCGGACACGGATGAAATGTTGATGATGGAACCGCCCTTCTGCTTCAGCATAGGACGCGCAATGTGGCGCATCGTGTTGAAACTGCCCTTTAAGTTGGTATCGATTACCGCGTCAAACGCCTGCTCGGACATCCGCATCAGAAGGTCGTCGCGGGTAATTCCCGCGTTATTCACGAGAATGTCAATACGACCCAGCTTTTTCACGAGGGTCTTGATCATCTCCTCCACTGCGGCAAAATCATTCACCCAGCACGCATAAGCTTCCGCCTGACCGCCTGCGTCCTGAATCGTTTTTACAACTTCCTCCGCACTCTCTTTCACCGGTTCAATGTAATTGACTATCACATATGCACCCTCGCTCGCCAGTGTGATTGCAATCCTTCTTCCGATACCGGTACCTGCTCCGGTCACCAGTGCAATTTTGTTTTCCAATAAATTACCCATAGTTCCTCCATTCTCTAAATGTTCCCGTTCTCTATTTCGTATAGTGAACTCCAATACTACATAAATACCGTTTTATCGGAATCTACGCCTCCAGCGTTTCACACAGTGCATCCAGATCAGCCACCGTATCCACATGATAAACCGGAATCGTCTTATCTATCTTCTTTATAAATCCTGTCAGGGATTTCTTTGGTCCTATCTCAATAAAAACTTCCACACCGTCTGCGATCATCCGCTCTACGCTCTGCTGCCAGCGCACGGAGGAAGAAATCTGCCGTTTCAGCAGATCCTTCACCTGATCTTTATCCGTCACATAATCTGCTGTGACATTGGTGATATAGGGTGTGGCGATATCGTGGATCTCCACGCTCTCCAGCTCTTTTGCGAGCTTCTCTCCCGCTCCTTCCAGCATAGCGGAATGGAACGGCCCGCTGACATTGAGCGGCATACAACGTCTGGCTCCTGCCTCTTTTAACGCCGCAGCTGCCCGTGCTACCGCATTCTCCTCGCCGGTGATGACAGTCTGCCCGGGGCAGTTATAATTGGCAACCGATACGATGCCTTCTGTCTTGGTGCATACTTTCTCGATTGTCTCATTGCCCAGCCCGATAATGGCCGTCATGGCTCCGCCGGTGGGAACAGCCTCCTGCATATAAGCTCCTCGCTTTACGACGACGCGGAGCGCATCCTCCTCCGTCATAACCCCGGACGCAACCAGCGCGGCATACTCACCCAGGCTCAGGCCGGCGTTGACTGCAGAGTGAAATCCTTTTTCCTCCACAGCACGCAAAATTGCAAGCTCATCCGCGAGCATTGCAATCTGTGTGTACTTTGTGATATTAATCTGATCGTTCTCTTCAAAAAGAAGAGCATTCATATCCATACCGCTTACTTTCCCGGCAAGGTCGATCACTTCTTTTGCACAGGCAAAATTTTCATAAAAATCTTTTCCCATGCCAATGTACTGCGACCCCTGACCGGGAAAAATAAACGCTATTTTTTTCATATTCTGTTAAAATCTCCTCTTATTCCGATATACCGGTTCTTACTCTTCTACGCCGTGCGCCTTTAAGTAATCAATGATAGAACCAACAGTTGTCAGAGTCTCAAGCTCCTCTGTGGGGATCTCAATGTCATACTCCTCCTCGAGAGCCATAACAAGATCAAACAGATCAAGGGAATCCGCATCCAGATCCTCATTGAAACGGGCTTCCAGAGTAATTTTGTCCTCGTCGATTGATAAACGGTCTGCAATCAGTTCTTTCATTTTCTCAAGCATAATGTGTCTCCTTATCCTTCTATAAATTTTAATTTATGCCAAATACTTTGACAGTCAAAGTATAATGGATTTGAAATACCTCGTCAATAGTCTCTTGCAAAAATTACGGAAAAGGCTATTGTGACGGATCTGTCAGTTCGAATGAAACAGTCTGCTAAACACTGTTTCTGTGGTTACGCTTTCTTTGCTCTTATCGCCTCTGTAAGCGCCGGTACTACCTCAAAGAGATTCCCCACAATTCCGTAATCCGCCACGGAAAAGATGGGTGCATCCGGATCTTTATTGATCGCGATAATCGTATCGGACCCGCTCATACCGGCCAGGTGCTGAATCGCGCCGGAAATACCGACAGCCACATAAATCTTCGGCGCCACAGTCTTGCCGGTCTGGCCGACCTGATGCGCATGCGGAATCCAGCCGGCGTCCACTGCTGCACGGGAAGCACCGACAACGCCGCCCATAGCATCAGCCAGGTCGCGAATCAGGGAGAAATTTTCGGGATTTCCAAGGCCGCGTCCGCCGGAAACGATGATCTCCGCCTCTTCCAGGTGGACAGCCTCCGCCACTTCTTTTACTCTCTCCAGCAGATGCACGCGGACATTCGCGGAATCCATATGGATATCCTCGCGGATGATCCCGCCGGTTCTGCTCTCATCCGCAGCCGGTTTTTTGAATACGCCGGGGCGTACCGTAGACATCTGCGGCCGGTGATCCGGACAGGAAATCGTTGCCATCAGGTTGCCTCCAAACGCCGGACGCGTGGAAGCCAGAAGGCCGTTCTCATCAATGTCCAGTCCGGTGCAGTCCGCGGTCAGACCTGTGTGCAGTGCGCAGGCCACACGGGGCGCCACGTCACGTCCGTTGTTGGTCGCGCCAAAGAGGACGATAAACGGCGTGTATTTTCTCACCAGCGCCTCCATGGCGTAGGACTGGATATCCGTATTGTAAGTATCGTACTCGTCGCCCTCGACCAGAATCGCCTGATCCGCGCCGTAGGCGATCGCCTGCGCGGCGACATCCGCCGCATCTTTCCCGAGGATCACAGCGACCAGCTGCGCCTCAAGCTTATCCGCCATCGCGCGGCCGGGAGCCAGAAGCTCGTAACCCACATTCTTCGCGATGCCGTTTTCTGTCTCTATATATACCCAGATATTTTTATTTTCCATTGCGTCGCACCTCCTGTATTATAGCAACCCGGCATCGGATAACAGACCTGTCAGCTTCTCAGCCGCAGCTTTGCCGTCCAGGTTCTCGATCTTCATGCCGTTCTTCTCATGGCGGGGCGTATAGGTCTTCAGCACTCTGGTAGGAGAACCGTTTAGACCGCGCTCCTCGGGGGCAACAACCACCTGTTCCGACGTCAGCTGTCCGATCTCGGCAGTGCGTGCAAAACGCTTCGTCGTAAAGCTGGGGTACCGCAGATCATAACTGGTCTTGTTGATCGTGATCACACAGCCGGTGGAAACCGCAAAATAATCATATCCCTCGTCGCTCTCGCGCTTGCACTTTAACGTGCCGTCATCCTGCAGCGTCACTTCCACGGCGTAGGAAACAAGCGCCCTGTTCAGATGCTGCGAAATCTCGGGCCCTACCTGACCGGTATCACCGTCGATCGCCTGTTTTCCGCAGAAGATAATGTCAAACGGCTTTCCGGACTGTTCCTCCAGATAAGTAATCGCCGTAGACAGGATCTTAGAGGTAGCCAGCGTATCCGATCCGCCGAAGACTCTGTCAGTAATGAGCCATGCTTCGTCAGCTCCTGCCGCCAGGCACTCACGAAGAGCATCCTCCGCCTTCGGGATACCCATGGTGATGACCGTAACTTTGCCGCCGGTCTTATCTTTCAGGCGAAGAGCGGTCTCCAGGGCATACGTGTCGAACGTGCTGACGATGGCGGGAACGCCCTCACGGATCAGTGTGTGCTTTACGGGATCGATCTTAATCTGTGTCGTATCGGGAACCTGCTTGATGCATACCAGCAGATTTAACGCGTTTTTATTCTCCCTGGCCTTTGCTGCGGGTGCCGGGGTAACGGCCGTCTTCGCGGGCGCCTCTTTTTTCACCGGGGTGGCAGGAGCAGACGGGGCCGGACTCTTTGCAGTCTTCGCGCCGTATTTTTTCTTCACCTGACCGGCAATGACCGTGCGCTGAATCTGGTTGGTGCCCTCGTAAATCTGAAGAATCTTCGCGTCACGCATCAGTTTCTCCATCGGGTACTCTCTCATGTAACCGTAACCGCCCATCACCTGAACGCCGTCGATGGCGTTCTGCATGCCCGCGTCGGTACCTGCGGTCTTGGCGATCGCAGCCTCCATCGTAAATGAAAGTCCCGCATCAATCCGCTCTGCCGTGTGCAGATACATCTGACGCGCCGACTGCGCCCGGATCTCCATATTCGCCAGCATTCCCTCCACCATCTGGAAATTTGCTACCGGCTGGCCGAACTGTACGCGCTGCTTGGCATATCTGGTCGCTTCCTCCACCGCACGCTGCGCAATGCCGACGCCAAACGCGCCGACACCCGGACGGGAGTGATCCAGCGTATCCAGAATATACTTAAATCCGCGGTTCTTTCTGCCGAGCAGATGGTCCTTCGGAATACGCACATTGTCAAAAATAACCTCGCTGGTGCAGCTTAAGCGCATGCCCATCTTATCCTCTTCCTTGCCGATGGAAACACCCGGACGGTCACGCTCCACAATAAATGCGGAAAGTCCCATGACGCCGGCAGACTTCTTGGTGGAAGCCAGAATGGTATAAATGCCGGCAATCGGACCATTGGAGATAAACGACTTGGTGCCGTTGATGACATACTCATCGCCATCCTCTACGGCTGTCGTCTGAACACTTCCCGCATCGGAACCGGCATTCGGCTCTGTCAGACAGAAAGCTGCATATTTTTTTTCTTTAATCGTGTCAAACCACAGTTTTTTCTGTGCATCATTACCCGCAACCAGTACCGGGTAGGAAGCCAGGGAGTTGGCAATCAGTGTGGTAGCAATGCCGATATCGCCGCGGGCAATCTCCTCCGCAATGGCACAGCTCTCTACATTGGTAAGCCCCGGTCCGCCATATTCAGTGGGAATACAAAGCTGGTTCAGCCCCATATCGCAGGCCATATTCAGCAGCTTTTCCGGGAATTCATTGTTGCGCTCATAATCCCCTACAGTCGGGATTATCTCTTTGTCTACAAATTCCCGAACCATAGTGAGCAATTCCTGGGTCTCGTTATTGAAGATCATAATGGGAAATACTCCTTTTCTGTAAAAATAATAGAAGCGGTAGTCAGGGACTTCCGCCTGTTGTCCGCCTCTCATCCAGTGGAATAATAACATATTTAACCATCATTGGCAATGACTTTTTATAAGTTACGATTTGTCGTTGTTTATAGGACGGATGCGTAAGATGTTCAGGGAAATAGAATCAGTCAACCGGGGGCAACGCTTCGCCGAACTAAGTGCTAACTGCGACTAAGACGCTCAGGAAAGCCTTCGCGCCTAAGTCTTACTATAAAAGCCCAAGAAGCGGAGCCCAGAGGCGAACGCTGATTGGTTGCTTTTATGTATGCATGCGGCGCTTAGCAAGCCCAAGCCATGGGCGCCGGGCGAGCTTAGCAAAGTCGTATAGTAAGCACTGGATTTCGTCTCAGCTAAAACCGCCCCTACAGAGTTGCCTGACTCTATTTCCCTGAACATCTTACGCATCCTGTGCCAACTTTAAAGAATAACTGTACGAGAATTTATTCTCCATATAAGGTTTGACTTTCCTCCCATCTGCCCCTATACTATCAACATAGATTTCTGTAGATTAAATAGTTTGAATTCAAGTTAACTACATGCAAAAATATACACCTGGAAAAAATATCAAAGGAGACTCTTGAAATGAGCAAAAAGAAATCAACCGCTGCCAATACAGACCACGACATTCTCGACCCGCAGGAGATGTTTCTGACCGTTGACCTCGACGACGGCGGAACTGAGACGTTTCAGATTTTAAAAATCTTTGAGGCCGGCGGCCGGGACTATATTGCGGTATGCCCCACAGACGGATCTGAGGATGTCTATTTTTACCGGTATTCTGAAGACGCGGCAGGCAACCCGGCTGTAGACAATATCGAGACGGATGAAGAGTTTGAGATTGCCATCGATATGTTTGACCAGCTTCTGGATGAGGATGAATTTGACGCGTAATTATCTGGCATACAGGCTCTCTCATCCTTTTTTCACCTGTATCTCCTCCAGGAACCGGGACGGCGCCATCTCCTTATTGTGGATCTGCCCGGAGTGCAGCAGATACAGGCGTTTTTTGGCGCGGGTCATTCCGACGTAAAACAGCCGCCGCTCCTCCTCTATCTCCGGTTCCAGCGCGGCTTTTTTATAGGGCACGATCGTCTCGTTGACATCTATGATGAAAACCGTGTCAAATTCCAATCCCTTGGAGGCATGGAGTGTGGAGAGCCGGATGGCAGATACCGGATTCTGCTTTTTTGCAAGCTGCTTTCCCCACTCTTCTTTCACCTCTTCCATGTGCGCGAACCATTCTGTATAGGTACTGTATGCTTTGGCGTCCTCCTGGAACTCATCCAGAATATCCAGCAATTCCTCCTTCGGCATTCTCCACTCTGCCGCAAAATCCGTCAGATAATCCTCGTAGGCGATCGCTTTCCGGATATAATTGACCGCGGAATACGGCCGCATCCGGGACAGTGTTTTCAGGTCAATCTCCAGCTTTTCCAGCCGCTGGCACATCCATCCCTGGTCTTTATAATAATCCTCCCAGACATCGAATGCCACTTCCTCGTAAGGCAGACTTTCCCTGGACAGATAACGCTTCGGACGGTTCATGATTTTTAAAAACGATGCCCGGGACCGGTCTCCCATGGCAATCTGTATGTAGGTCAGAATGTCCCTCACAATCCAGTGATCGTAGAGATTCGGAATATGCTCTTTGGAAACAAACGGCAGGTTGTACTCGAACAGCTGCCGGATCAGAAGGCCGGGCTGGGCGTTCGTGCGAAAAAGGACCGCCATCGCGTCATAAGGGACACCGGCCGACCGGTTCAGTTCCTGCATCGTCCGGATTACATAGAGGTTCTGCTCTCTCTGATTTTTAAATTCCTCTATCACAGGGCGGGTTCCTCCCGCCGCGTTTGCCCGAATGTTCTTGGCAAACCGCGCGCTGTTATAGGAAATCAGATTGCCCGCCAGCTGCACGATCTCCGGCACGGAACGGTAGTTCGTATCCAGAAGAATCTTCTGTGCCCCGGGGTAATCCCGCTCAAAATTCAGCATGATTTCCGGACGGGAGCCGCGGAACCGATAGATGGACTGATCATCGTCGCCGACGATAAACAGGTTATTCTGCGGCAGCGCCAGCATCCGGATAATATCATACTGGATCCGGTTGATATCCTGAAACTCGTCCACAAGAATATACTGAAATTTTTTCTGCCACGCCTGCAGAATATCCGCCCGCTGCTCCAGCAGTTCTTTTGTATAAACCAGCATATCGTCAAAATCGATCAGCCGGTTCTGCGCCAGATACTCCTGATAGGCATGAAAAATCTTCCGGAAAACGCCCTCCCCGCAGCTGGTGGAATAATAATGCTCCAGATCAACGCCCGTATTTTTAATCAGACTGATCTCTCCCAGAATCCCCTGGATAAAATCCGCCTCATCGTCGTATTCCAGCCGGAGCCGGTGAATAAATTCACGGATAAACCGGGTGCGCTGCTCTTCCTTCGCAATATTATTGGACGTATATCCGTAAGCACATTTTAAAATATGAAAATAGACAGCATGAAATGTACCAAATGTAACCGGGACGCTCTGCCCGTCCATCAGCGCATAAAACCGCTCCTTCATCTCCCCCGCCGCCGCCCGGGAAAAAGTGATGACCAGGATATTCTCCGGTCTGACCCGGTACTTCCGGATCAGACACGCGATCCTGCCGGTGATCACCGTCGTCTTGCCGGATCCCGGTCCGGCGAGAATGATAGCGGGACCGTCCTTTAATTGAATTGCCTGTGACTGTGTCTGATCAACTCTCATGTCGAATAGTTTATCGCGTTCGCGCTCAACGGTCAAGAGCCACCCGCAACTCACACAGGTGGCTCCCCGGGCAGATACAGCCCGCAAATCATGATTTTTTTAATTCATTTCTTTAAGCAGGGCAGCCGCAGCCCGGTTTACAGCCCGCGATTCCCTTAACATCAAATTCCGGGTTGAACGCATAGAAGTTTTTCTCATTTAATCGATCCGTCACAATGCGGAGTCCCTCGCCGAACCGCTGGAAGTGGACGACCTCACGCTCCCGCAAAAAGCGGATCGGATCGCAGACCTCCGGGTCTTTGACCAGGCGGAGGATGTTGTCATAGGTGGTTCTCGCCTTCTGCTCTGCAGCCATATCCTCAAAGAGATCCGTGATGGCATCTCCCTTTGACTGATATTCGCACGCGTTCTGCGGGATGCCGGCTGCCGCCGCGGGCCATAAGCCCAGCGTGTGATCCACATAGTAGGTGTCAAACCCGCTCTTTTTGATTTCCTCCGGAGTCAGATCCTGCGTCAGCTGTTTCACAATCGCGCAGATCATTTCCATGTGCGCCAGTTCCTCCGTGCCGATGTCCGTGAGCAGACCGGCCACCTCTTTATACGGCATGGAATACCGCTGGGACAGGTAGCGCATAGACGCGGACATCTCGCCGTCAGGCCCGCCAAACTGTGAGATAATTATCTTTGCAATCCCGGGGTCGGATTTTGTGATGTTGACCGGATACTGCAGTCTTCTCTCATAATTCCACATAACTTAAAAATACCCCCTTTCCCACGGCCAGCACTGTACCGACCACTTCCAGACATCATGCTCCTCGCCGCCGAACTGCGTCAGCGGGCCGTATTTGTGCTCGTATTCTGAGCAAGCCTTCTGATACATGTGATTCATGTGATTGTAGTAATCCAGCGCCTCCTGGTCTTTCGGATGGGTATCCAGGTACAGTGTGATATCGCTCAGTGCAAATCCATACTGGTTCACCGCCTGGAACAGCCTCATTTTTTCCGAAGCATTACAATTGCAGGACATACTCATCAGCAGTTTCCTCCTTTCCCGGTGAACGGTTTATCTAATTCGGGAAAAATAGTTCCGACTGTAAGCGCCCGATCCAGCTCATACGTCCGCGCGAAATGCTGCCACGGCACATACGCCATTGCGATCGGCATGCGGTCGATGGCGTACGGCATGCCGCCGTTCATCTGCATCGTCCGGTAATTTCCTGTATTGCAACTCAATTTGATTGCCCTTTCTGATGGATTTACTGTAATATATGCGGAATCGGCGGCATAGGTTCTAATGAATTAAAAAAGACTCTCTTTTTCATTGAAAAAAAACGGTCTGTCAGGCAACCTGACAGACCGTTTTTTGGTATTATACTGTGTATAAATCGAGTAGGAGGCGGTGATTAGCCGCCGTCCTCTCACAGCACCGAACGTACG
>JAJQCB010000131.1 GCA_021203005.1 Clostridiales bacterium
AAGATATCATTGCATCCGGAAGCGTCCCGGTTGTCCGTCTGACCAGGATTTTCCGCCAGGCACAGGGCAGCCGGATTATTATGAATGCCCATCGGATCAATCACGGCGAGATGCCGGATCTTCGCGGAGGGAAGAACTCCGATTTCTTTTTTGCGTCGGAGGAGACGAATGAAGATACTGCGGCAGCTCTGGTGAAATACTGTACACAGAATTTGCCCCGGTATTATCATGCGGATGCACTTCGGGATATCCAGGTGCTCACGCCCATGCAGCGGGGAATCTGCGGGGCGGCAAACTTAAACCAGCTTCTGCAGGAAGCACTGAACCCTTCCGGGATATATTTGCGGCGAGGCGGCACGCAGTACAGGCTCCGCGATAAGGTTATGCAGATCCGGAACGATTATGACAAGGAAGTGTTTAATGGTGATATCGGAATCATCGTCCGGGTGGATACGGAGGACACAGAACTGACGGTGGACTTTGACGGCAGGGAAGTGGTCTATGACGTGACGGAACTGGATGAGCTGGTGCTTGCCTACGCTACGACAATTCATAAAGCGCAGGGTTCCGAGTATCCGATTGTAGTGATGCCGTTTACCATGAGCCATTATGTCATGCTGCAGAGGAACCTTCTTTACACCGGCGTCACACGGGCAAAGAAAATCCTTGTGTTGATCGGCGAGAAAAAAGCGGTCGCCTATGCCGTCCGCAATGAGACGACCACCGCGAGAAATACCAAGCTGGCGGAACGTCTGCAGGAGATGTCTGCAGTCTCGAATCCGAACGGAGGAGTGCCATCGGGAAATGCGAACAATACACGCGGCAAAAGCGGCGTTGTGTATAGAATGTCGGAGCAGGAGAGAGAGCAGCTAAAGGTTGCGGAACCGGAGATTACATACGGAGCTAACCTTTTTGCGCGGCTTGCACAGCTACAGAACCTGCCACCGGCAGCTTCCTACGCATGCTTAGGCAAATCAAAGTTTCGGAGCAGTTTTTCCCTTAATTCCAACGATCGTGTCTATGTGAAAGAGAAAGGGATGGATACCATCCGCTCCCATGCGCGGGACTTTGTGCAGAAAAGACTTGCTCCGGCGGTGATCCCGAATGATGGGAAGCAGACGCCGATGAAAGGCCATCCCGTTTTTATCGCGCAGCACGCGACAGTGACCTGTTGCCGGGGATGCCTGGAGAAGTGGCATAAGATTCCGAAAGGCTGTGAGCTGTCAGAGAAACAGCAGGAGTATGTCGTGGATGTCCTGATGGAGTGGATTGAGCGGCAGATGAATGGATAAGACAAGGAGAGACTCAATTCAATCCCGGAAATAACTGTAGAGTTTGTGTTTTATTGTTTATATCATAAATTCCGCCGTGCCCGTTCGAGAGCCTATGGCTCTCGAACTGTACGGGCATTCGCCCTATATCAGAGCACAGATAGGCATCCCCTTACACGCAAGCGCGACGTGTCTGCCTATCTGCACTCTGCTGCACGGCTCATCACTTGCGCTCATTATATTCTATTGCCCATTTTTCTAATTCTTCAAGAACAGGAATAAATTTTTCCCCGATAGGGGTAAGGGAGTATTCAACCTTTGGCGGAACTTCCCGATATACTTCTCTGTGAACGAGGCCATATTGCTCAAGTGTTCGTAATTCTTTTGTCAAATTAGCCTCCGTGACATTAGGTAATTTGCGCCTTAATTCACTAAAACGTAATGTCTGACTGCTTAAAAAGTAAATAATAACCATTGTCCATTTCCCATGTATAATTTTCTGAACGTCAGCTATAGGGCAGTTTTCTACTGAATCACTGTAATCTTTCATGATAAATCTCCAATACTATTAAATAAGATAGTACCTATCAAATAATAACGTACTTTTCACAATTAAGTGTATCAAATATAATTTGGGATGTAAATAAGAAAGTTGAGGTGAGTACGGATGGTTCTATATTTTTCTGCGACCGGAAACAGTAAATATTGTGCGGAGAATATCGCTGCCGGTGTGAACTGTGAATTATGTTCTTTGAACGATATGATGAAGAATAATGTCGCGGAATTTGATAACCGGAACGATCCCTTCCTTGGATTCGTCTGCCCGACATATAGTATGGATATGGCGTTTGCTGTCGCGGAATTGTTGGAAAAGGTTGCTTTTAGAAATGTCGCTGACGATTGCTATGTGTTTGCTGTTTTTACTTGTGGTAAAAGCTGCGGAACGGCAGAGGCAACAATGAGAGGCATATTAGAGAAAAAGGGAATACAGTTGAATGCGGCGTTTAAGATTGAAATGCCGGATAATTATATTCCCATGTTTCCTTTGGCTTCGGAAGAGGAACAAATGAGGGAACTGGAACATGCGGATGAAATACTGGATGAAGTTATCAGAAGCATTATGAACAAAAAAGAAACAATAATCGCAATGCGGCAGCCTCCTGTACTAATGAAATTCCTGATTAAGAAGTTCGTGGTTCCAAACCAGCGTAAAGCAACGAAACATTTCCGGGTGACCGACCAATGTATTGGATGCGGGTTGTGCGAGAAAGTTTGTCCTAAGAACATTATTCATATGGAAGATGGAAAACCGGTCTGGACGAAAGATGACTGTGCCTGTTGTTTGGGGTATATTCATAGATGCCCCGCACAGGCAATTCAATATGGTAAGAAAACAGAAAAAACCGGGAGATATACAAATCCGAATGTAACACTATAGAATTTGTTGTGGGGCAGGTTATGAGGTTATTTAAAGCAAAGAAAAATTCACAAGTTGAACCAAATGAATTGTTTTCAGGAAAAATTGACCATTCCGGGATATCAGTACCAGATATCGAACAGGCAGTAACCTTTTTTTCTGAGGTGTTACATTTTGAGGTAATCAGGAGAATACCACAGATGAGAGGACCGGTGTCAGGTTTGCTCGCTAAGTATGTGGGTGTTTATGAGAATAGCAAAATGGTTGGATCGGCGTTTTTGCGTTACGGTGGAGATGTAGATACAGAGATAATAGACTGTGTCGATATAAAAGGGAATCCAAATCATATTCTGGTCATGCACGTAATGCAGAGCAATCAGCTTCATGCAAATCAGGCAGATGAGGTATACTATCGTGTTGGAGATAAATCCAAGAAAATGAATTTTGAACAACGCACCAGATTGATGTATGCCAAAGGCGGACGCTTTTTTGAAGACACACCAGTGAAAAATGCTACGATTGATGATATTGATCTGGAGTTCGTTCAGGAATATGTTGAGAAGATAGGTTATGGAAGAAGTCCGCTGGAATATCTTCGCGGCAATAAAGATTTTATTGTTCAGAATGGTGATAAGGAGGAAATTAGTGCAGCCGCCATTTTGCTGTTCGGGAAAAATCCGCAGCGTTTCTTTCCCAGAGCAAGAATGCGCTTTATCCGTTACGATGGCACCGAAGCCAGAGTTGGCACAGAGATGAATGTCGTTAAGGATGTTATTTTTGAGGGAAAAATTCTGGACATTGCGAGAAAGTCGACAGAATTTGTGAAAACACAGATTCGTGAGCATTCTTTTCTTGGAAAGGAAGGACGTTTTGTTACAATTCCGGAGTATCCCGAGTTTTGCTGGACTGAATTAATCATTAACAGCCTTGGACATCGCGATTTCAGTATCATGGGAACGGATATTCAGATAAAAATGTTTGATGATCACTTTACGGTTGAAAGCCCGGGAATGCTTCCGGGTCTTGTGCGGACGACTAATATTCGGGAAATTCATTTTTCGAGAAATCCGAAGATTTTTGAATTCCTGCATGAATATGAGTACGTGAAAGAATTTGGCGAAGGTGTTGACAGGATGTTTCGGGAGATGGAGGAAGCCGGATTGCCTGCTCCGGAGTATCGGACTGTAGAATTTATGGTTTTTGCTACTCTGAAAAATCATAAATGGGTGGAAAATCAGAATGACTTGAGGGGTAAAACTCAAGTCACCCCCCAAGTCACCCCCCAAGTCACCCCCCCAAGTCACTCGGCCAGATTACAGCGCTAAATTACAACAGTTGATTGATTTTTGTTCTGTGCCACGCAGTCAGAAAGAGATGCAGGAACATCTGGGGTTAGCAGATAGGAAACATTTCAGGAAAGCTTATCTGCAGCCGTTGCTTCAGTCAGGGAAAATACAAATGACTATTCCGGATAAGCCAAGAAGCAGTGATCAGAAATATATTAAGGTATAATAATTTAGATCAAGAAAGAGTGAAGAAAAGGGGTTGATATGCCATCTTTTTCGTGTTAATGAAGTGGTCAAAGCGCCAAAAAACGGCAAAATCTGTTAATGAAGTGGTCAAATTTCGCCTCTGAAAGGGGCTGATTTGAGGGCTGTTTTTGGCTTCGAAAACGCCTGTTTTTTTCTCTGATTTTTTTATTGTCAGCGGCCTCGCCCAGCGAGGTCATGGTTTGTCAGTTTTCTCTGATTTTGTCCTGATTTGATAAATTTAATACAGTTTTATATTACATAGCGCATTTTGTGAGTTCCTTAGATGGATAGCAGGATGCGCTTTTTTTATTTCATAGGAATATTCGTTCTATGAGAAAATATGCAATTTTTAGAGGAGAGGAGATGAATATCATGGGCACGAATATGGTGGAAGATCTGGTGGAGGTAAAAATCCCCAATGAGGACCCGGGCGACAAGCGTCCCTGGCAGTCGTTTGTTGTCGGTGCCGGCATGGTGCATGACAACAAATTTGGCAAAAGTGTCTGGATGCGCCTGCCGGCAGACGGTGAAACCAAGGTATCACGCCCTGTCCTTGCGGGACAGGATGAGAACGGAAAGAACATCTGGGAGAATGAAACGCGGATGGTTCCCAATACCGAACTGAAAGCCATGATGGAGGCATATAAAACACGGGATCGTGACTCGGTGTTATCCGACATGGACAGTAAGAAACCGGTTGCGGAAGCTTCACGCTCCGCGAGGCCGTTATTGGAAAAAGCAGCGAGAGCAAGGCAGGCAACACGGTAAGCGTATAAATTGTCCTGTATACGCATCATATTGTATAAATGTATCTGAATGTAAATCAGTCATTGCAAATGGCAGGCAGTCTGATATATAATCAGACCAGTATAGTTTAAAGAGGTTATTTGAGGTGGTCAATTTCGTGGCAGCCACGCACCCTATGGGTCAAAAGAGATGCAGGGGAACGCCACGCCTGCCAAATAATCTCTTGATCTTTTTTTGTAGAAGAATTATATTCCATCAATCAATTATGATTGGTGGTTTTTTTATGTCTAAAAACATGGTATCAACCTTAACATTCCATTGATATTTTAAAATTTCCCCACTGAAAATAATTGTTGTATAACAGGCATGACCCACAATGAAAAGCAAAATGTATCATGAAGGATATCTTAAAAATGGATATCTTTTTTTCATTTGCCTTTGGGACATTTGCTGCCCCGGCATACGCTTATGTGGAGAACGATGTCAACGCGGAGGAATCCACGGAGACTGCAGAGGATGAATCGGCAGATGCGGAAGATGAGGGGGACGGCTCTGAGGAGGAACCGGTTTGCCCGTACCGGCATTGATATGACGAGGAGCAGCTTTCGGGCTGCTCTTACATAAATCGCCTGTATTTATAAATTTTAAATTTACAGATTGAAACGGCTGCCCGTGATTGGTACAATGAAGAAAACTACTCATGGGAGAGGCCTATATCAAATGTA
>JAJQCB010000169.1 GCA_021203005.1 Clostridiales bacterium
TTACCAGAGTAGGACTTTCACCTACTTGTATTTCAAGCGCCGAACTGGCGCACCCATCCATAAAAATTATAACGTTTCATCATCATTTTCTACATATAATATGCAATAACTCTGGTATTTCTCAATCAAGACTTTCATAATACTTCCGAATATACTGCGCCATCAAAACGCGACGTTCTTCAAGGAAAATGGCATAATTCCATATATCCATATCCTCGAAACCCTCCGGGATACAATTCTCCGCCAAATTCTTTCTCAAATCATCCTTATCTATAATGCCTCCATAAACCAAGGCACCACCAGACACCTGCTCCAACATTGGTTTCATATAGTCGCATGGAGCGTCATCTTTGATTTTTATATTAATTTCAGACTGCGTATACACATAGTTTGCAATCTGATTGTAATCTTTCCGGTTATTCACGCCATTCTTCTGAAGATACTTTTTCGGGAAAATATGATGGATATCTCCACGTTCCTCAATTAACGACTGGACATCGATCTGCTTGGAAAGGAAACCACGCGCGTTGTTCTTTACCTGCGCCATCAAATACACCAGAAAATACGGACTGTTTGAAACAGATGTATCCAGTCTTGTCACAAGAGTTGTATTCCAGAAAGCATCCGACAACTCCCCCTTCTCCGTATTCTCAACAAACTTAACAGGATCCGTCTCCGAAAAACGCTTAATGTCATAATCAAACGAAGATTCTGCCGATCCGGAATAACGCCCCGTAAGCATAGAAAGCACAATCCATTTTCGCACAAGTCGCTCTCTCACGGATGCATTCATTCCAGATTCCCGCAGGGTCAAATACAATATGTATCCGAAATTTAACACATTTTGCGAACGCACCAGGGATGAATCTATAATACCCGTAGATCGCACAATCATTAAATATCTTTTGAAATTTGTTTCGCTGATAAAAGCTTCCACACCTTCTCGCAACTTCATGAAGGAGTCTGCTGCAATCTCTTCAAAATTTTCCCTCGTTTCAAAATCACGTCCGGAAAGCAGGCTTACCAAATCTGCGATTTTACCCCTGTAGAACTTATGAGTAAATGAAACGCGCAGAATATCCGCATAGCTGGGAACATAAATATCTTCCTGCTCCTTTACAACCCACTTGATTTTCTGCAATGCTTCACTCTTTGCAAACTCTTTGTCATTTTCAATAATCATGTCATAATCAGCCGGACGCTTCATGAAGTGGCAGAAATAATCAATCATTTTTCGGATTTCTGCCCCACCATACTTATCATCTGCAGATATCTTCGACATAGCAAAATCCGCCTGAGACAAGACCACTCCCTGCGAATTAATACGGATAAAAATATTCGTTACCTCATCAATAGTAAGGCTCTGATTTAGGTCTGTTATTCCGATATTTATATCCATCACCTTTTTCAGATTCCTTATGGTATTAGAAACTTCATTCTCCTGTCCAACAATCTCATTCATGGCACAATATGAACCGATAAATCGATACTCTTCAAAGCTAGACTCAAAAACCTTTGAAATATCAGGGATCCACTTTGTATCCTTTTCAATCGCAGAATTACATACTTCAAAAGCCTCTGTTAACGGATTAAAAGCAATTCGAACTCGTTTTTTTCGATAGTTGGCATCTACAACCTCCATACCTGCAATAGCCGCCTGCAACGCTGTAACACGCTGCTGACCATCAATCAATATTTTCTTCCCAATAGAGACCGTTCCATCTTTCAACCTCACGTCTGGATTCTTCCAAACAATAATATATCCTATCGGGAAGCCTTTGTAGAGTGAATCAAGAAGATCACGCACTTTCGAGGAATCCCAGACAAAAGGCCGCTGTATCTCCGGAATCGCTACCTCGCCGGATTTGATCCAGCCTATAATATTTTGTACGGAAGTACTGTAAACATCAAATTGTGCCATATGTGTATCTCCTTTATCGTAACTATTTTTCTTTCTATATCATTTTAGCTTCGCGCTTCACCTACTGCCGACTTCGTATCATATCGGTTCTGTAAAGCCCCACCGATCTTCACGATATACATAGTGTCCCTACGATTACACGTGTCTCTTCAACCGGTACTGGCACAGAAAATCTCATATGATGTTCCACGGAGACAATCTCACCCGTAACAGTTTCGTTGCTGCCGGGAAATGGTACAATCACCTGGATGCCACGTCGCAGTGTGCGATCCTCTGTCCTGTAATATATCGGTTCATCAACAGACGGCAGTTTCACGAGGCAGTAAACATATACATGAAAATCATCATCTGCAAATGGATCTTCATCTATCATACTGGCGGGCGCGTCAAACTTTGAAGATGGCGGAGCGCTACTGACTTGCACTTCGTTTTCATCCTCTACATGAATTACAATGCTTTCCCCTGCTTTATATTCCTCGCCATCCACCTCTATAATCATTTCTTCAGCATAATTTTCGTTTACATCATCAGTCTCGCTTTCAACAGCTTCTTCGGCCTCTTCCAGAGCAGCCTCATATTCTTCCTCGGTCTCAAAGTCTTCAGGTTCCAGATTATATTCTGAACCATCCTCACAGAAATCACGCCAGGCATATTTTTCGTTGTGGATTGCTTCATTATACTCTTCACGCGTTTCATAGTCTTCAGGAAAGATGCCATAATCACTTCCGTCTTCACAGTTGAGACGCCACGCATAACGGTTGTCATTCGTGTGAACAAAGTTTCCAGTGGAGAGGAGCAGGTCATCGCAAACATCGTCATCATCAAAAGAACCCATCATGCCAAGAAGCGCTCCGGTACGAATAATATCTTCTGTATTTTTTATTCTCCCAGTAGCCATACCAACCGCAGAGGCGGCGTAAGGATTTATCTTTCCTCTGGCACTGTAATTGTTCTTTTTCTCCTTGCTATTCGCAATCGCTGCCATCGTGAGTCCGGCAGCAACGTCAATCATGGTATTGAACGGTTCTGGACATTTACTGCTTTTCTTGCGGTTACCTGATGACTTCCTGCGTTTGGACATTTTGATTATTCCTCCTTGCCGGCATTACTCTACACCCAACGCCTTAAATACCGCATCCTCTGCGCTGCTATAGAAAATGAGATTAAAACTGCTAATCAAATCAGCTGGTACGGTTCCCAAGTCTGCTGCCGAGGTCATTGGCAGTAACACCTTCTTCGCGCCGCTGTCCACACAAACCTGCAGTGCATTTGCCAGCTCGTCCACCTTAATCATCGTTCCGCTGATGCTGATTTCACCGAGAACCGCAAGAGAACTCAGCGTCGGTTTTCCAAGAGCAATCGAGCAAATAGCAATCAGTGTAGGCAGTGCCAGTTTGCTGGTCATTCCGATCCCCTGCAAATCCTGATAGTTGATAATGTAATCTTTCAATGTCGTGCTGATGGAACCGCTGATACGATTCCCATTCGCCTTAAGGAAATTAAACGCTGTGTTTGTCGCTTCCTTACAGCCTCTGTCAGAGCCGATGCCAGTGCATTCGAGCTTTCCATTTCCGGGGAGCATCTGTGATTCAAGACGGAATACACCGAGCATACCCGACTTGCCACGGGAAACAGTATAGACCTGTCCGGGATTACACATTCCTTCCGGTATAAGTTTGCCGCCGCCCTGTTCTGGAACGGTGATGTAGTGTTCCTCAAAAGTCTCGTTGTCGATGTATGAAAAGTTCACATCGTAGAACTCCATACCGCCCAGCTTTTTCAGCTGTTCCTTGACGCGGCGGCGCATCTCCAGAGATATCTGAACAATTTCCTCCAACTCCTTTTTGTTAAATTCTCCATCAGAATACAGGAGTTTCAGATAGCCATCTATCATCTTGCGCACTGCAATCGTGTCTCTCTGATTCAGATTCTTTCCAAGACGAAAATATCGGTCAAGAGCATCTCCATACTGCTCCTTGCGCAGTTCACGGATAAATTCAGCCAGATAGTCACTGATGAATCCGTAATCATTTGTAAAATGTTCCGGTCGAAATTTAGGTATCTCCCAACCTGGAAGGTAACAGTGAATACGATCAAGAAACGCTGTATCCGTTCCCATTTCTGGCGGGAATGGGTCAAAAAGGCTAGATGTCTTTAGAAGTACATCCACGCTCTGATTAATGTTGCCGACGAACACCATTGAGGCAGAGGCAGCCTTTTCTTCCTTACCACGGGCAAAAGAACCGGATGCCATGTAATCTTTCATAATCTGTACGCCATCTTTATCCTTAAATCGAATACCTGCCACTTCATCAAAAGCAACACAGTCCCACAGCCCCACAAGACCGACTGTCTTCCTGCCCATATTATAAAACAGGTTTGCTATCACCAGTTAATTTTCTTGTGATCCCCCGCATAATATCATCAAAACTTTCCATATACTGCCTCCACTTCTGAATTTTTCTCTCTACTTCTCGATATACGTATAACAATACTATATTTCATTAAATACCGCCACACATCCAGAACCAAATCAGTGCTCCCAGCATTATTAATCCAGCTCCCGGCAACGCCGCCATCATGACAATCATAAAAAAGATATAGATTAACACGCCGCATCCGGATCCGCCGCTCTTTTTTCGTTCACTTCCGGTATACTTATCACCGCCGGATAATTTATAATCCATATAACTGTCCATCGCATCATATTTTCCATTTTCATTCCAATCATTCATCATGCTCCTCCTCACTCAAAATATAATGACATCTTTTCATACGCATTTGCCGTCTCACTATCTGCATCATTGAAATTACTGGAATACGTCTGCAAACTTCCCGAAGGACTGGTCACCAGATTTGTCAAATCCAGATATGCGTCATATAACTCCTGCAGATCATCATATGCTGCTTCCCATTCTTCCGGCGGATTCTGCAATTCTTTCATTAATGCCGCAACGGTATCCTGATTATCTTCAATGTCTGCGATCTGACCCGTAAAGTCTGAATCGGAAAACAGATTCTGCAATGCATCATTGAAATCCGACACGAAATAACCATCCGGGCGGGTATATTCGTCCGTCTCGCTGTCTTTCTCCTCATAAATCGCATTGTACCAAACCTGTTTGATCAGGTTCCCGCAAGTCTCTGCCTCAGAAGCACCGGTAAGCATGGAATAAGTTGCTAACTGCAGATTTTCTTCATATGCCGCACTGGCTTTGGCTGCGTTCTGTTTTTTCACGGCACTGCCGCCCGCCAACAAAGCGATCACCGCAACAACAGCAACGATTACAATGATTATCAGTTTTTTCTTATTCTTAGGATTCGTTTTGATCCCGACAACCTCCACCTGTTGCGGAAAGCTTTCTGGTCCGGTCGATGCGTCTGTTTCCATCGGCTGCTCACTTTCAACCGGACATCCGCAATTACTACAGATTTCCGCTCCGTCTTCCAGTTCTGCGCCGCATTCCGGGCAAATTTTTTTCTCCTCCGATACTTCTTCCTGCAGGATATACCCGCATTTCACACATTTTGCTGATCTGTCTGATATGAGTTCTCCACATCCGGGACATTTAATTAATGCCATAACCAAGTTCCTCCTTTTTTCATAATAATATTGGTATCGGTTATTCCATTCCTATCTCACTGTTCGATTTAGATCTGCTCTTTTCTACTTTCTCCTCCGGGATTATCCTGCAGATCACTTTTGACGAAGTGATAAACATTACCTCCGCCTTGAATTTCTTC
>JAJQCB010000197.1 GCA_021203005.1 Clostridiales bacterium
GGGTTCGATTCCCCTCATCTCCACTAACAAGGCGGAAAGCATTTCACAGTGTTTTCCGCCTTTTCGGATTTGTTCAAAGTTTGCGGTTTTTTATTCTGCCCGCAGGCACAGGCGATCCACGCTGCCCCATCCGTACGCATCAAACACGATCCCGATCTGCAGATATACAGTAGTATCTTCGGAAAGCGTGAATGTCATGGCCGGCTCAGACCAGTCGCTTTCCGACTCGCTCCATCCGGTCAAAACGGCCGCATCGCCTGCCGCGATTACTGATCCGTTCTCATCCAGCACATACAGCGTCACACGGTCTCCCTCCGCGCCCATGGCAAGCGCGCTGAACTCGTAAGTCCCGGCTTCCAGCGCAATGCTGTCGTTCAGCGTCACGGTACTTGAAATATCCACTTCATCGTACCAGTGCATGCTGTAGCTGCCATCCAGGACATCCTCCTCGCTCGGGATTGTAATTCCGTCCCCGTCAATCGTATAAGGGGAAGCGCTCTCAAACCCTCTGGCAGATTCCGGAATCAGGTTTTCATCCGAACTGCCGCCGGAGCCTGCGTCTTCCTCCGAGTTACCGTCATCTGCGTCAACAGCGGTTCCGCTGTCTGACGTTTCGTCCGTATCATCTCCGCTTTCGTCTTCCTGCCATCCTGTCCGCGCCGCCGTGAATACGCGCAGGCTTGCCAGTGCGCTCCCGTCCGGTGCAAATAGCGCAACATTTTCTACACCGGTTCCGCCGTAATCGTCACCCACATATTCCGGATCATAGATACTGGCTGCTGCGGTCGCCCATCCGGAGCCATAGGTATTCCATAACGCTTCATTCTCAGCCATCTGTTCTTCAAGCGCCGTACCTGTCAGACCTGTTGTATCCCCGACGGTAATCCACGCCGGCTCCCAGTAGAACAGCCCCGTGCCGCCCGCATTGCTGATTGTTTCAATCAGATCGCGCAGATATTGTGCCTGCCCGTCCACGGAAAATTCGTACCCGTAGCTCTCCCAGTCATCGTTGTTTCCCTCCGCAATGACCTGCCCGGCATTGCCATCCGAGTCCTCCAGCGTGTACGCATAATATGTCTCTGCGACGAAAACTTCCTTACCATATTGCTCCTGTACCTGCGTCAGCTGGTCTGCCAGGTTCTCCATGTCCGCATGCCAGAACGGATAATAAGAAGTCGCCAGAATATCATAATCCACACTGTAATCTTCCAGATAGCCCGCCCAAAGCGTCATGTTTTGTTCTTCCGGGTTCGTTACGTTGATCACCACGCGGATATCGGAATCAAATGCGCGGACCGCTGCAGAACCTGCGTTCAGTAACGCACAGATATTTTCCACAGAATCTTCTCCCACAAGGCCTGCTGTCGTCTCATTTCCGACCTGCACCATGGAAATCGTCACACCTGTATTTGCGATCGTATCAAGCGCCTCCGTTGTAAACTCTGCCAGGGCTTCTTCTTTTTCCTCCAGCGTATAATCCGACCACGCTTTCGGCACCAGCTGCCGGCTCGGATCTGCCCAGAAATCCGAATAGTGGAAATCCGCGAAAAGCCGAATCCCTGCCGCTGCGCATGCCTCGGCAACTGTCACGGCATGATCCACATCACAGTTTCCGCCGCCATAGCAGTTTCCATCCTCATCATACGGGTCATTCCAGATGCGCACGCGCACATCCGTAATCCCGCAATCCTCGGCAAGGAATGCGCAGAAATCCGTCAGATTGTCAATCGTATTCCCATCAAAATCTTTATAGGTTACACCGCTTTCAAACTCAGATACGATAGAAGAGATATCCATGCCCATCATGAAATCATCCGAAAGCCCGTCGACTTTCTCAATCGCAACCGTTTCGGAAGCATAATCTGAAGTTCCATCATCCTGAGAGTCCGCCTGTGTATCCGTGTCCTCAGAATCGTCATACTCTGTCGGCTCATCATTCTGCAATTCCGTTTCCGCATTGCCGCCGGATGCAGCAGAATCGTCCGTGCTGTTACTTCCGCATCCAACCGTCATAAACACCAGCGACAGTGCGATCAGCAGTGCCGCCAGACTCTTTGCATTTCTCATCATACGATCCAGCCTTCCTTTCATTCTCTCTTTTCTTCTGCTAATAACTTTTACAGGATTGTGTTTGCGCTATATTTTCTTCGCCTCCCCTGCCTGCACCTGATTCTGCTTGCGCCATTCCCGCGGCGGAATGCCGTATTGTTTTTTGAACGCGCGGGAAAAATGCAGCTGGTCCGCGTAGCCGACCGCCTGGCTGATGTCCTGGATGGAGAGCCGGGTCAGCTTCAGCAGGTCGCAGGCCTTGATCATGCGGTAGGTGATCAGAAATTCCTGCGGCGTCTTTCCGACAGCCTTTTTAAAAATCTTCCCGAAATAACTCCGGTTTAAACCGAGAAAGGCTGCGATTTCCTCGATGGAGATATCATTCTGAAAGTTCTGCTCAATGAATGCGATGCTTTCCTTCAGGTAAAAATCCTGCATCTTTCCGGTTTTGGAGAGGTGTGCGTCGGAGGAGGAGCGGGTCAGGTAGTCCAGAAACAGGTAGAGATGTCCGATCAGATGGTAAGGAGATTCCTCCTTATGCCGTGCGATGTGCAGCATCTCGTCTTTCATCTGTTCCCTCAGGTCGCCGAAGCGGGCATGATAAACAGGGTTACTTCTGGTTAGTCCGCAGATCTCCAGGGCTTCTTTGACCCGAAGTCCGTCAAATTCCAGCCAGACATATTCCCAGGGCAGCTCCCGGTCGGCCGTGTAGGTGGCTACCTGATTGGGAAAAAGCATGAAGCCCTGTCCGCTTTTGATTTTGCAGATGTGAGATTTCCCGGCGGCGTCGATATAGTCTAAAGAGCCGGTTCCGGAGATGACATAGTGGAACAGATAGTGTGTTCTGGCTGCCGGGCCGAACGCATGGGCCGGTTCGCAGCGTTCCCATCCGAACTGATATAAGCCCAGATCTACAAAGGTTTCATTCGGAAAGATAGAAAAAATCCAATTCTCCATAACTGTCTCCCTCCTGTCTAAGTATATCTCAGAATATACCAAAATGCTACCTCTTTTCAACCACGTATTGATAAATATGTTGTAAATATACAGTAGTTGAATGTTCGGTTCGGGATTTTGTTTGGAAAAATCTGATATCTGCCATGCGTGGTCAGATAATGTTTATTTGAACCTATTATGCCGGAAATGACTTGGACGAAAGAAAAAATTGTTGTGTTATAGTGATTTCATTGGAAGGGAGAATAGTTTAAACACAGAAAATGGAAATGGAGGAATTATTATGGTATGGATTGCAGCATCACTGATCGGGGCAGCTGCTGGGTGCCTGTTAGGATTAATCCCTTATTTTGTGGGGAAGTCCCGGGGGAAACCGAACATGGGACAATGGGGATGGTTCTGGTGCTTTCTGGCTGGATTTATTTTTTCCTCATTCTGGGTGATGATCGGATTTCTCATCGCCATCATGGTGACGCAGTATGACGCGCGGCCGTTCCGGTTCGGTCCGCAGCAGAAAACGACGCCGGTGCAGGAGGTACAGGTTGTTCATCAGATTGAGACTCCGATGTCCGCGAGCCTCTGCCTGAACTGCCTGTCGGGACCGCTGAAAGGGCGCTCCTACAATATAGGAAGAAACGGAATGCAGTTCGGCAGGGATGTGGACTGCGCGGTCCGGTTTCCGAATGAGACGAAAGGGATCAGCCGTCATCACTGTGCGATTCGCTGGCAGCAGGGCGTCCTGGTGCTGGTGGATCTGGGATCGACTTACGGGACTTTCCAGGGAGACGGAAGGCAGCTTCCCCAGAATTATCCGGTGACGATTGCGCCGGGCAGCCGGTTTTATCTGGCGGATCCGTCGAATCTGTTCCAGATCACGGCGGTGTAGAGGCGTCAGTGTTGTTTTGATGATAAAAAGACGCGGGATTCACCGGTCTTGCAATAAAAGAGAGGAAAGATGCAGGCTTCGCTGCTCTTGCAATAAAACAGAGAAATAAGATGCAGACTTTTCTGGTCTTACAAGAAAAAGGAGGAACTACATATGGAAATCAAAAATCAACTGGTACAGTGCCCACAGGGACATTATTACAATGCATCGATTCATGCCGAGTGCCCGATCTGCAGCGGCGCATCCGCGGACGGCAGCATTCCGGCCACGGGGAATCCGTCTGATGCAGCAGGCGGCAGCTTTGCCCGGACAGAGGCGCCGTATTCTGAAAATCCCGGTTCGACACAGGGGAGTTTTGTGCGAACGGAGGCACCTTATTCGGCCGGCGGCGGAAATGCTTCCCAGGGCAGCTTTGCCCGGACGGAAGCGCCGAATTCTGTTGGCGGTGCCGGAGGAAGCCGGGAGAGTGTAGGTTCGTTTCAGCCGACGATGATCGGCGGAGACTTAAGCGGCGACAATGCGGTGGAGCCGGTGGTCGGCTGGCTGGTCTGTGTGGATGGCGCGCTGCGGGGATCGGATTTCCGCATTCACGCGGGATATAATTACATCGGCCGCGAAGTGGGAGATATCCGGATCACCGGCGATCAGATGATTTCCAGACAGAACCATGCGATGATCGCCTTTGATGATGAGGAGCTGTTGTTTTATGTGGGGCCGACGGCGGGGCGCAACCTGCTTAAGGTAAACGGCAAGACCGTGCTGAACGCGGTGGAACTCCGCAGTTATGATGTCATCTCCATGGGGAGCACAAAGCTGATGTTTGTCGCGCTCTGCGGCGAGCATTTTGATTGGAAGAAGGGGTGAACGGGTGGATAAGTTTTTGGCATTTTTAAAGGGTAAATGGCCGTTGCCTCTGCTTCCGCTGGCCATCGTCGTCGCCGTAATCCTTGTTTTGCTGATTGTTCTGGCGGTGATGAGATACCGGAAGAAAAAGCAGAAAGAGCAAGATGTGCAGAACCTGCAGCCGGTCCCGGAAACGGAAGATGGTCAGGCGGGGAGTGTACCTTACCGCATCGGGAAGCTGCATGAGCAGGGAGCCAGGGATTACCAGGAGGATTGTTTTTCGGTCTCGCCGCCGGAGATGTATCCGACGAACGGTATGCTGGCGGTCCTGGCGGACGGCATGGGAGGCCTTGAAAACGGAGATCAGGTCAGCCAGACTGCGGTGACGACCATGATGAACGGTTTTTTTACGGAGCATGGGGCACCCATGGAGATCCTGACCAATCTGCTGTTTGCGGTGAACCGGTCGGTTAATAATATGCTCGGCATTCACAATATCGGGCGCTGCGGCGCTACGTTGATTGCGGGACTTTTAAAAGAGGGAAAATTTTACTATATCTGCATCGGAGACAGCCGCATCTGCCTTTACCGGGACGGGGCGCTCATTCAGCTGAATCGGGAGCATGTCTATCGGAATGAACTGCTTTTGCGGGCAATCAACGGGGAGGGATCCCTGGAAGAAGCGCGGATACATCCGAAAGGTGCGGGACTCACAAGCTTTGTCGGGATGGGTCAGATCAAGTATCTGGATCTGCCTGCGGAGCCGGTTGAGGTCAGACCGGAGGATCGGCTGATTCTGATGAGCGACGGCGTGTACAATGCACTGACCCGTGAGGAGATTTCCCAGGCGCTGGAGATGCCGGCAGAGCAGGCGGCAGATGCTCTGCGGGAAAT
>JAJQCB010000044.1 GCA_021203005.1 Clostridiales bacterium
CGCCGCCCACAAAAGTGGTGTAGGGATTGTAGCTGCCGAAGATGCTGTTTGCTACGCGCAAAACCCATACGTTTCCTTCGTAAGGCACCCAGCCTTTTGCAATTTCGGCACCTGTGATGACCGCACCGAGAGGCTCTACGCTGGTGTATGTGATCCGGGCATCTTCGCGGCCTGCGTGGATCGGGTTGACATACTCGCGGTAGACGCCGGGGGATACCAGGACCTCGTCGCCCGGCTGAGCCATTTTTGCCGCTTCGTTTATGTGCCGGAAGGGCAGTTCCTTTGTGCCGTTGCCGTCTTTTAATGCGGCTGCGTTTACATAAATCTGCATATCTTAGTCCTCCTTAAAAATATTCCTGAATCGTATGTAAATTATAGCAGAGTAAAAAATATTCTTCTATAGAGATATCTTTCTTTGTCACTTAAAAAATGTTTCCGGAGAAATTTTAATCTGTTATCTGACGGTTGACAAAGAAAAAAGTCAGGGATTATAATAGACGGACACAGACAGTTCTGGTATCGTAATTATTGGTAACTGTTCAGAACAGTACTTCACACTTGATGCGAAGTGTGTCTGGCGACGTAAATGAATTATTATAAATCTTGGACAGGAGTAAGCGATGCGGTTTTTAAACAAGATGGAACGCAGATTCGGAAGGTTCGCCATCCCCGGGCTGATGAAGTATGTCATCGCCTGTTATATCATCGGATATATTTTTGAGTATGTGGCACCCGATGCATTGAATTATCTGACACTGGAGCCATATCTTATTCTCCACGGGCAGGTATGGCGGCTGATTTCCTGGGTGCTTATTCCGCCGTCCGGGTCAAATATTATATTTTTTATCATCATGCTGGTATTGTATTATCAGCTGGGCACGGTGCTGGAGCAGACCTGGGGGACATTCCGTTTTAATCTTTATATTTTCGGCGGAGTGATTTTCACGATCCTCGGTGCATTTTTCCTGTTTCTGGTATATAAAATGATGGGGATTGCTGTGCCGTATCCCATGGGCGGCAGTTTCAGTACGTACTATATTAATCTGACGATTTTCCTGGCCTTTGCTGTCTGCTACCCGGATATGAAGGTGATGCTGTACTTCATTATCCCGATCAAGATGAAGTGGATGGCGGCGGTGTACGGCGTGCTGATCGCGTATTCTTTCGTGGTGAGTTCCTGGTCGGGGCGCGTGGCGATTCTCTCGTCCGTCCTGAACTTCCTGATTTTCTTTGCGATGACGCGGCATATGGCGGCATCGCCGAAGGAACTCAGACGACGGCAGAATTTTAAAAAGCAGGTACACCAGTCCAGAGGTACGGCCGGGGGAGCAATTCACAAGTGTGCCATCTGCGGGCGGACGGAGCTGGATGATCCGAATCTGCAGTTCCGTTACTGTTCCAGATGCAAGGGGAATTATGAATACTGTCAGGATCATCTGTTTACACATAAGCATGTGGAGTAAATAAATTTAATTTGGGTGGGCTTCCGTAATATCTTTTTATATGAGTGAGAGAGTAGAAAGGAAACAAAATGGCACTGACGCGAGAAGATTTGCAGGCGATCTCAAACATCGTGCAAACTCAGGTAGGGGAACTGGGGGTACATCTGGATTCCCGGATGGATGGGATTGAGACCCGGATGGATGGGATTGAAACCCGGATGGATGGGATTGAGACCCGGATGGATAATATTGAGACAAAGATATTGCCCCGGATGCAGGGCGACATCCAGACTATGCAGGGCGACATTCAGACTATGCAGGGCGACATTCAGACTATGCAGGGAGAAATCCAGACGGTGAAAGGCGATATCCAGGTCATGCAGGGTGACATTCATACCATGCAGGGAGAAATCCAGACGGTGAAAGGCGATATCCAGGTCATGCAGGGTGACATTCATACCATGCAGGGAGAAATCCAGACCGTGAAAGGCGATATCCAGAAAACGCAGGGTGATATCCAGGTTATGCAAGGCGATATTCGAAAGACGCAGATTACGATGGAGTATGATATTTTACCGCCCTTGCGGAATATCGAAAATTGCTATACTACTACATATTGGAGATATATAAAAAAGAGTGATCAGATTGAGACTATGCAAGTGGATATTGATGTATTGAAGGATGTTGTCGCGGAGCATAGTGAGCAGTTGAAAAAAATTTCATAAAGGGAAAATGGTATAGAAACATGGAAAACGAAGTAGTTTCAAGGAATTTCATAGAGCAGATCATAGATAAGGATATCGCGGAGGGGAACTGCGAGACAGTTTGCACCCGTTTCCCGCCGGAGCCGAACGGTTATCTTCATATCGGACATGCCAAGTCTATCCTGCTGAATTACGGATTGGCGCAGGAGTATGGCGGAAAGTTCAACATGCGGTTTGACGATACGAACCCGACGAAAGAAAAGGAAGAGTTTGTGGAGTCCATCAAGGCGGATATCGAATGGCTGGGTGCGGACTGGGAGGATCGTCTGTTTTTTGCGTCCGATTACTTTGGGCGGATGTACGAGGCGGCGGTGACGCTGATCAAAAAAGGTAAAGCATATGTCTGTGATCTGACGCCGGAGGAGATCCGGGAATATCGGGGGACATTGACGGAGCCGGGCAAGGACAGTCCATACCGCAACCGCAGCGTGGAGGAGAACCTCGAGCTCTTTGAAAATATGAAAAACGGCGTCTACGCGGATGGGGAAAAGGTGCTCCGCGCTAAAATTGACATGGCTTCGCCGAATATCAATATGCGCGATCCCATTATTTATCGCGTGGCACATATGAACCATCATAGGACCGGCGATACCTGGTGTATTTACCCGATGTATGATTTTGCACACCCGCTGGAGGATGCCTTTGAGGGAGTCACACACTCTATCTGTACATTGGAGTTTGAGGATCACCGGCCGCTTTACGACTGGGTTGTGCGTGAGGTGGGATTTGAGCATCCGCCGAAGCAGATTGAGTTTGCCAAACTATATCTGACCAATGTGGTGACCGGCAAGCGCTATATCAAAAAGCTGGTGGAGGAGGGCATTGTCGACGGATGGGATGATCCCCGGCTGGTCTCGATTGCTGCGCTGCGTCGCCGTGGTTTCACCCCGTCTTCGATTAAGAAGTTTGTGGAGCTTTGCGGTGTGTCCAAGAGCCAGAGTTCGGTGGACTATGCGATGCTGGAGTACTGCATCCGGGAGGATCTGAAGATGACCGCGCCACGCGCCATGGCAGTGCTGGATCCGGTTAAGCTGATCATTGACAATTATCCGGAGGGGCAGACAGAAGAGCTGGAGATTGATAATAATATGGAAAATCCTGAACTCGGCAAGCGGCTGGTTCCCTTCAGCAGGGAGCTCTACATTGAACGGGAGGATTTCATGATTGAGCCGCCGAAGAAGTACCGCCGCCTGTATCCGGGCAATGAAGTGCGGCTGATGAACGCTTATTTTGTTACCTGCACCGGATATGAGACGGATGATGATGGAAAAGTGACGGTGGTTCACTGCACCTATGATCCGGAGAGCCGCGGGGGGAACAGCCCGGACGGGCGGAAAGTGCGCGGCACAATTCACTGGGCGGACGCAGCCACGGCTATCCAGGCGGAGGTGCGCCTCTATGAGAATATTATCGATGAGGAAAAGGGCGTCTACAATGCGGACGGCAGTCTGAATCTGAACCCCAACTCACTGACGGTTCTGAAAAACTGCTATGTGGAGCCGTCCCTGGAGACTGCGAAGAAGTATGACAGTTTTCAGTTTGTCCGGAACGGGTTTTTCTGTGTGGATGCGAAAGATTCCGAGGAGAATCATCCGGTGTTCAACCGGATCGTGTCTCTGAAGAGCTCGTATAAAATTCCGGCGCAGGCGTAGCTGTATCCGGCGAGGAGAGATGCGCATATAAAAAACCCACAGAGTACTGTGCTCCGGCACATGGTCTTCTGTGGGATTTTTTATTGCCTGCTTCGTGCGCTTGTCTGTGATTTGCGGTCTCTGCTATTTTGTCTCCAGCAAATCTTTAAAGAACGTATCCAGTTCCTCCTTTGTGTCAAACGTGGCCATGTAAATCTTATTTCCCATGGCAGCGGAGAGGGCATCCGGGAGACGCCCGGTCATTTTCAGGTGGTCGCCGTATTTTTCCATAATCTCTTCGTGGGAAAGCACATAATCCTTGTAGTCCCGCAGCCCGGCAAATCCGCAGTAGTGATAACCGCCGATTTCCTTTTCGGTTTTGTCAAAGGCGACCATGTCAGCCCAGATCTTGTAGACATTTGTCTCCCTCGCATAATTGATCATATCGGGGGTAAAACCGCCGCAGGGGCGCATATTTACCTCGAGAGCCATCACAGTTCCCTTTTTTCCGATGCCTTCGTGGTCGGACAGGAGACGGAAAAACTCAAAGTGGACGAAACGGCTCTTTACGCCGAAGCTTTTTATGGTTGACCGGCCGGCTTCCTGCACATCCTCCGACAGGTTTTTCTCAATATAGAAGATGGCGTCGTCGCCGTAGTTGACACTGTCCATGATGGAGATGGGCGTGCAGTTGCCGGTTTCAAAGATGGGATTCCCGTGAGAGTCGATGATGGCGTCGTAAGAGTTGATCTCCGCGTTGATGAATTCCTCCATGATGTAGGAGACATCTGCCTCTTTTTCCACGAAAAAGGATGTCAGATCATCTTCGCTCTCCAGCTTGTATGTATGGGAAGCTCCCACGCCGTTATCCGGTTTGACGATGACCGGGTATCCGACTTTTGCGATAAATTTTAAACAGTTCTTTTCACTGTCCACCAGATGATAGCGTGCGACGGGGATGCCGGCTTTTTCATAGTACTTTTTCATTTTCGATTTGTACTTGATGCGGGGCAGATCCTTTATCTGAAAGCCTGTTTTAATATTGAAGTCGGTGCGCAGCTTAGCGTCCTGCTCCAGCCAGTATTCATTGTTGGATTCGATGAAATCAATGCGGCCGTATTTGAAAGCAAAGAAAGCGACCGCGCGGTAAACTTCGCCATAATCTTCCAGGCTGTTTACCTTATAATATTCGTTCAGGCTTTCCTTCAACTCCGGCATCAGCTCGTCGTAGGGCTGGTCGCCGATGCCCAGGACATTCAGTCCGTTGTTTTTCAGTTCCCGGCAGAACTGCCAGTAGTTCGTCGGAAAATTCGGTGAGATAAAGATGACATTTTTCATGGGGTTCCTCCTCCTGTGTATGCAAAAGCTTTATAAATTCTCTCGAAATTGCGGAATTTATGCTTTTTGGCTTTACTGTATAAAAGTATAACATACCTTGTTTTGAAAATCTATATAAGATAGTTAAATTCGGTCTGATTTACTCAGACTCCCCCAGCAGCCACGGCACAAAGTATTCGACCTGCTTATACCACCAGCACCAGTCATGGTTGACATCATATCCCCAGAAATCCACCCAGACGGGAATGCCCTTTCTGTCCAGAATATCCTTGATGATGTGAGAGGTGCCGGGCTGTTCCCAGGCTCCCTGTCCGCAGCAGATGACCGCTTTCCGACTCCGGTAGAGCTCCATGTAGGGATGATCTTCGGGCATATTGCTCAGGTAGTCCACGGGGGAGTTGGCGTAGACCAGCTCGTCCATGTAATCGCCGAACCCGTACTGTGTGC
>JAJQCB010000105.1 GCA_021203005.1 Clostridiales bacterium
CACATCGGTGTCTGGTATATGGAAAAATCAGGTCGCCGTGAATAATTCAGGCTTATTCATGAAGGAGGATAAAATTATGAATTATGTTGATGAAGTACTTGCAAAAGTAAGGACAAAGAATGCTGCCGAGCCTGAATTCCTGCAGGCTGTGGAAGAGGTGCTGGAGTCCATCCGCCCGGTAGTGGATGCTAATGAGGAGCTTTATCGGAAAGAGGCAATCTTAGAGCGTATCACCGAGCCGGACAGACAGCTGAAGTTCCGTGTGGCCTGGGTGGATGACAATGGCCAGGTTCAGGTGAACACCGGATATCGTGTACAGTTCAACAATGCGATTGGACCGTACAAAGGAGGTCTTCGCCTTCATCCTTCTGTATACCTCGGCATTATCAAATTCCTCGGCTTTGAGCAGATCTTTAAGAACTCTCTGACCGGTCTGCCGATCGGCGGCGGCAAGGGTGGTTCTGATTTTGACCCGAAAGGCAAGTCTGACCGTGAAGTGATGGCGTTCTGCCAGAGCTTTATGACAGAGCTTTCCAAGTATATCGGCGCGGATATGGATGTTCCGGCCGGCGACATCGGAACCGGCGCACGTGAGATTGGGTATATGTTTGGCCAGTACAAGAGAATCCGCGGTACATATGAGGGTGTTCTGACCGGTAAAGGTCTGACGTTCGGCGGTTCTCTGGCACGTACAGAGGCAACCGGTTATGGTCTTCTCTACATCACAGAAGAGCTGTTCAAGAGCCACGGCCAGGACATGAAGGGTAAGACCTGTGTGGTTTCCGGCTCCGGTAACGTGGCAATCTATGCAATTCAGAAAGCACATCAGCTGGGTGCAAAGGTTGTGACCTGTTCCGATTCCACCGGTTGGGTTTATGATCCGGAAGGAATTGATGTTGCTCTGCTTCAGGAAGTTAAGGAAGTGAAGCGTGCACGCCTGACTGAGTATGCGGCGGCCAGACCCAGTGCTGAGTACCATGAAGGACGCGGCGTATGGCAGATTAAGTGTGATATCGCGCTTCCCTGCGCAACACAGAATGAGCTGTTGATCGAGGATGCGAAGCAGCTGGTGGCTAACGGTGTTACCGCTGTCTGCGAGGGTGCTAACATGCCGACTACGCTGGAGGCTACCCAGTATCTTCAGAAGAACGGCGTATGGTTTATCCCCGGCAAGGCGGCCAATGCAGGCGGCGTTGCGACATCTGCTCTGGAGATGTCCCAGAACAGCGAGCGCCTGAGCTGGACTTTCGAGGAGGTAGATTCCAGACTGAACGGCATTATGGTAAATATTTATCATAATATCGATGATGCTGCGAAGCGCTACGATATGGAAGGCGACTATGTTGCAGGTGCAAACATTGCCGGATTTGAGAAGGTTGCGGAAGCAATGCTCGCGCAGGGAGTCTGCTAAGAGATATTGTTAATGCATGAGTGCGCTCGACATTTTGCTATTGATAACGCTTTCTCTGTCACTTTGCATAATTAATCGCGGAAAATGTAAGCGGATTCAACCAAAATAACGATTTGAAAAAATATGCTTGTAAAATCACCGGATTTACGCTAAATTATAGAGGTGTACAAACGGAGGTTAAGTAGAATATGAGCAAACAGGAAATTGTCGTTGAGGACATAGCGAAAAAATATGAGAATCCGATTGCCGAGCTGGTTCGTGTAGCCTGTCAGTTTTCCAGCACAGTTATTCTGTCGGATGAAACGCATCGGGTGAATGCCAAGAGTATTATGGGAATTATGGCTTTTTGCCTGGCGAGTGGGAAGCAGGTTTGTGTGGAGGCAAGCGGCGACGATGAGCGGGAGGCCGTAGAGGCGATGACAAAGTTTTTGCTTTGCGAAGAGTAGTATAGATTTAAGTATGAAAGAAGAAGCACCGGAAAATCCGGTGCTTCTTTTTAATATGCGCAGGGGTGCGTAAGGAATATTTTTAATCGAGGTCGTCAAGCTCCTGCTTATTATTGTAGGCTTTCACCAGCTCCTTAATCCTGTTGTAAGGATTCAGAAGGTCGCTGATGGATGCGTCATGATTCAAGGTGTCGATGATATACGCGATGTATTTTGCCATGTCGCAACAGATGTAGTAAGGTCTTGACAGGAGCTCAGGGGACTGGTAGGTCAGGTTGGTGCAGACCACGCGATAGATTAATCCCTCCTCAACGGCTTTGTCAAACTTTTCCAGACCGTTTGTAAAGAGACCGAACGTGGCAATGACAAAAATGCGGCCTGCATGACGTTTTTTCAGTTCCCGCGCGACATCGATCATACTGCCGCCCGACGAGATCATGTCATCGATAACCCAGACATCTTTTCCTTCCAGGGAGGAGCCCAGAAACTCATGCGCGACGATGGGGTTCATCCCGTCTACGACGCGGCTGTAGTCGCGTCGTTTGTAGAACATACCCATTCCTACTCCCAGAACGCTGGCCATAAAAACGGCCCGCTCGGTGGCACCTTCATCCGGGCTGATGATCATCAGGTGATCTTTGTCCACCTTGACATCATTGCAGGTTCCGAGGATACCCTTTACAAACTGGTAGGAGGGCTGTACGGTCTCAAAGCCGTTCAGGGGGATTGCATTTAACACCCGCGGGTCATGCGCGTCAAAGGTGATAATATTGTTGACACCCATGTTAACTAATTCCTGGAGCGCAAGTGCGCAGTCCATGGACTCCCTGCCGGTTCTCCGGTGCTGACGGCTTTCATACAGGAAAGGCATGATCACAGTGATTCGTTTTGCCCGTCCGCAGGCGGCTGCGATGACACGCTTCAGGTCCTGATAATGATCGTCCGGGGACATGTGATTCTCCATGCCGCAGAGTTTGTAGGTCAGGCTGTAGTTGGTGATATCCACGAGAATGAACAGGTCATAACCGCGGATGCTCTCCTCAATCTGTCCTTTCGCTTCACCGCTGCCGAAACGGGAGCAGACTGCCTTAATGACGTAGGAGTCCCGCATATAGCCGCGGAAAGTGATGTCGTTCTCATGTTCGTGCTGGCGGGCACACCGCCAACTTACCAGATGTTTATCTACGGCTTCCCCGATTTCCCGGCAGCTCTCCAGCGGAATAATGCCGAGTGAACCGGCGGGGATGGAATCTAAATTCCTTTTGTCGTCATGCATTGGAAAAAACCCTCCTTAGAATGTTTTTTGTATTCTGATATCTCTCCCAAACAGATGCAGCAGCATAAAATCGCTGGTAATCCGGGAGAAGATACGCTCGGAATAAATGGAAGCAATATCCTGCAGATTGAGATTGCTGGAAATGAGTGTGGATCTGCGGCGCAGAATTCTCTCATTCAGACAGACAAAAAACTGGGACGACGTGAATGAGTTGGTCATTTCCGTACCCAGATCGTCTACGATCAGCAGATCACATTCGAAGATGTTGCGGTAATCGGATGCCGCCGCGTTTTCTTTGCGGAAAGCATACTCTGCCAGGCGGTCAAAAAACTGCTGGGCAGAAAAATAAATCACGGAATGTCCGCTGTCCAGAAGTCCTTTCGCGATGCAGTGAGAGAGAAATGTTTTCCCTACGCCGGTGTCGCCAAAGAGCAGGATGTTCTGATATTCCGTGTCAAACTGTTTTACAAACTGACGGCACTTTCCGCAGGCATTCTGTGCCGCGGCCCGGGAAGAAATCCCCGTGTCCGGATCGAAAAGGCTGTCGTCGTAATATTTGAGAGAAAAGGTTGCAAAATTCTCTTCCTCCAGAATAGAGGAAAGGTTAGACTGCGCGTAGACCAGGTCAATGGAGGCCTGGGCCAGACAGTGGCATCTTTCGTTCCCAATGTAGCCGGTATCCCTGCAGTCGGGGCAGGTATAAGGCGGCTCAAAGTAGTCTTCAGGGTAACCCAGTGAGCGCAGCAGACGCTCCTTTTCAGTGGAAAGAGCGGATATCTCATCCCGTGCACCGACAAGCGCAGCGCTGTCTCCGTCAAGGAAACGGCGGACCCGTGATACGCTCCGGTGGGCCATCTCGGCATTCAGTTCGGCCATCCGGGGTGAGAGAGCGGCAATCTCCTCTTTTCTGGATGCGATGAGACGCTGCCGACGCAGCTGTCAGTTCTGCTAGCAGCGCAAAAATTCAACATAAAGACAATTGGTAAGAGACATATCTACTCCTTATTGCAGGGAATTCTGAACCAGGTGCTTCTGTATTTCGTCGTAATTGTTTTCGCGCTGCCTGAAATTGATAAAGCGGTTCACGGTGCCGGGGGGATTTCCCTGGGTTCGTTTGGCCCGCTGGCTCTGTGCCTGGCGGTAAGCTTCGTCTGATTTTTTCACATCTGCTATCGTATGTATGTCCTGATCGTGCCAGGTCTGCAGAATCGTGTTGGCATAACCGAAACTCGGCTCATGTATGGCACGGATGGTGCGCGTGCAGGCTTCTGATATCATATCGACAGAAAAGCCGAGAGAACAACTCCACTGTTTCAGATAGTTCATCTCTGAGGGGATCAGGCTGCGCCCGCGGATGCCGAAGGACTTCATGACCGCGTAATAGACAGCAGAGTTCTGGCTGGTAAACAGCCGGGCTTCCTCCACGGTGTGAATCTCCCTGGCGGCATATTCTTCCGCGATCTTCTGCATGTAGTGCAGACTGGTATGCCCGCTGTCTACGCAGTTTTCAATAAGAAAACCAATCAGCTCCGCAGAGAATCCAAGTTCATCATACCAGAAAAAGATGGTGTTTAAGTCCGTCTGATTCAATGTACGGCCCAGATACTGCTCCGCGATAAATACCAGCTCCCGGACATCATCCTTTTTGCAGAAGTCCTGCAGATTGTCTGGATCAGCGGCAGTGCGACCGGAATTGTCCGTCGCCGTGGCCCGGACAAAGCGGCTGGTCGTACCGGAAGGGGCATCCTCCGTGACAGACTGCGTATCGTGACAGTGATCAGTCAGAAAGCAGATGCCGGACAGATTGCGGCTGTTGTCATACTCGAGGCGGAGCAGGTGCAGCTTCTCCCAATATTTTAAAGCGCGCAATACATCCCGCTCGGGACAGTCGAAGTGATCGGCTATCTGAGACAGGGAAAAACTGCACTCCAGACGGTTCACGCTGCGCAGCAGGTAAAGATAAATCTTAACATATTCACCATTAGCCTGCGCCATGTATTCGTCAATAAAAATATTCGGCACAGTAGTAACAGCCATCGGCTGTTCGTTGTATAATGCAATCTTTGACATATCAATCTCTCTCTTTCGTTTCAAAGTATATCACACGGGATAAAAAAAGAGAAGAAAAAGATACCCACAAATCTTCGTGGAAAACCCGTGAATCATTTGTGGATATCGTGGAGAACTTTGTGTAAAGACATTTATCCTGCAAAACCCGGAAACATGGCAGGCGCGTTTTTTGCAAAAAGATTATCTGCCGGTCAAAAGGTTTTCCCCGACTCGATAAATGTCTCCGGCGCCCATAGTTATCAACAAATCTTTGTGTAAAGAATTTTTTACGATAAAATTTTCGATGGACTTAAAGTCCGGCAGGTAATAGCTTTCCGTGCCGCGCTTCCGGATCTCCGCCGCGAGATCTTCGGAGCGGATGCCAAGCGTATCCGTCTCCCGCGCCGCATATACAT
>JAJQCB010000051.1 GCA_021203005.1 Clostridiales bacterium
CTTACATTCGTTCTATATGCAAATGCAGGAACCATACATCGGCATTTATGTAGTTGTAAAAAATACTGTCTGGCTTATTTCAATGCCAGGGAACTGAAGTCTGTTCTGAAAAGCTTTCTTACTTCTCCTGAACCGCTTTCTTTGCAACCTCCGCGCAGGTAGCTGCATCCGGCGTGTAGTAATCCGCTCCGATCTGCTCCGCAAATTTCTCATTAACCGGCGCTCCGCCTACCATAACGATGTAGTTATCACGGACACCCTTCTCCTGAAGAAGCTCGATGGTAGCGCCCATGTTCGGCATGGTTGTCGTAAGCAGTGCAGACATGCAGATCACATCCGCGTTCACTTCCTCTGCCTTCTCAAGGAATGTCTCAGGCGGCACATCAACGCCGACATCGGTCACTTCAAAACCAACACCCTTTAACATCATCGCAACCAGATTCTTACCGATGTCGTGCAGGTCGCCCTTAACGGTACCGATGACAACCTTGCCTACCGGCTCGTTTCCGACCTCAACCAGCTTCGGCTCCAGAATGGTCAGGCCAGCATTCAGCGCACGCGCTGCGACAAGAACTTCCGGAACGAAAACTTCGTTGTTTTTGAACTTTTCGCCGATGATCACCATGCCGCCCAGCAATCCCTCGTTTAAGATTACTTTCGGGTCTTCGTTCTCATCCAGTGCCTGCTGAACCAACGCCTTTACATTCTTCGCGCGTCCTTTTTGCAGAAAAGTAGAAATGTCCTGAATTGTGCTCATAGCAAATCCCTCCTTTATTTTGATAAAAAATAGTATATCTTATCAGGAGGGATTTTTTCTTATAAAAATTTTTGATTTATTTTGAATTTTTTTACCAGGAAAATTATTTGCGCTAAAAATCCTTAAAATTAATAAAACAATCTCCTTTATCCGGAAAATACAGGGTCATCTGTGGCTACATATTTTCCTGGCTGGAAAGAATCAGAAATCAGTACATGATACAGCTGAAATAAGTAACCGTATCTTTCCCGTTAATATAATTAATATGTAATGTCTCCGCCATCCGGTAGACCTCCACCCCGTAGCTCTCCACGGTCGGATAAACTTCCCCCGGGAATCTGCATGGTGCATCCGGGTATGCGCATTTGGCGCAGCGGCCGCAGCCGTCGCCGGACAGGATCAGCTTATCACCCGGTACCAGCGTCTTAAAGTAAGCGACGACACCGGCGCTGATTTTTTCATGGGCATCCTTCCCGGCCATCATCCCCTCGAAGTCATAGGAATCCTCCAGATCATGCTTGGTCGTATAGACGAATACGTTTTTATACTGCATGATTTTCGCGCGGCATTCTTCCAGCGTACCGACCGCCGGCGGACATGACCAGCTGTTCCCGTATCTCCCGCAGGAATTCATCTCGCACAGATCCCGTACGCCCTGCTGTATGCTGAGCTGATCCGTTGTCATAAAGCCAAATTGGTGTATCTGCAGCTCTTCTTTTTTTACGGCAATCGCCTCTGCCAGGTCCATTCTCTACTCCTCCTATTCGAAAAACATATAGTCTGTATAAAACCGGTTAAAATCTTTATCCGACGCCAGCGGAATCTCTTCAGAAATTCCGATGATTTTCTCCATCCGCGTTTCCGCCGTCTCCGCAATCAGGTATTCCACCGCACCGCCCAGGGAACTGTTCCCCGCCGCTTCCGTCCTGTCAAGCAATTCCTCCGGCAGCAGTCCGATTCCTGCAGCTTTTTCCAGATTCATGCGGTAGCCGAATCCGCCTGCCAGATATACATGAGAAACCTCATCGTATGTCACGCCATAACGCAGAAGCAGTGTCTCCAGGCCTGCCCGGACAGCAGATTTTGCCAGCTGAATTTCCCGCACGTCTTTCTGGGAAAAGGAAATGTCCTCCCCATCCGGCGTCTTCGCAAGCGGAAACCCATCGTCAAAGTAATCCTCGTCCAGCATACCGGTCTCATCGATCCACTCTTCCTTCAGCAGCTCATACGCGCACTCAATCACACCGGTGCCGCACAGTCCCAGAACTGCTTTCCCACCAATCGTCTCGCATGAAACATCGGTTCCGTTTATCTCCACCTGGCAGATTGCGCCGCTGACGCTTCCCATCCCGCAGGAAATGTTTCCGCCCTCAAACGCCGGTCCGGCTGCCGTAGAAGTGACCAGAATTTTTTCCCGGTTTCCGATCGCCATCTCACCGTTGGTTCCCAGGTCAATCAATACGTTGACTTCCTCCCGGTGATCAAACCCGCAGACCAGAAGTCCCGCCGCAATATCAGCACCTACATAGGTAGAAATTCCCGGAAGCAGGATAACAGCAATCTCTTCACCCGCATAATGAGGAACGTCCCCCTGTTCCGCCATTTCCGCTGCCGCGGCGCTGAACAACTCTGCAAAAGGAACTTGTGTGGTTTCAATATTTACAGGGTCAAAAGGGTAAACACCCAGCGTCTCACAGGGATATCCCATCAGGAGATGCCCCATCGTCGTATTTCCTGCTATAGCAACTCTGCGGATCTGTGAAAAAGTCACCCCAGCTCCGGAGAGCAGTTTGCCCATACTCTCATACAGATCCATGCGAATGCTGTGGCTTAATTCCCCCAGCTTCCCGTCGTTGGCCGCCTGTATTCTGGAAATCACATCTGCGCCGTACGCCCGCTGATGGTTGATCCGTGTCACCGTATTGCAGATCTTTCCGCTCACGCGCCCGATCAGACTCACCGCAATCGTCGTCGTACCGATATCAATCGCGATATCGTATTCCGACTCCCTCATTTTTTCTCTGTTCTCAGCATTGACCGTTTCTTTTTTATCGATTGCATCATTGCCTTCATGAGCTGCTGCGCCATTCTCACCGTTCCCGGCGCCGTTCTCCTCACCGGCATACTCCGTCACAATCTCAAAATCCGACTCATCGCCGGTCTCAATCACAACCCTGCAGTCCCCCTGCGGATACGCCTCACAGGCTAAGCGCATGCCATGCTCCAGCTGCTGTTCATGGAAAAACTGCCGGTCAGCCTCCCTGATTTCCGTCGCACCACTGACCATCTGCACGCCGCATTTTCCGCATCTGCCCTTTCCGCCGCACGCCGCACTGAGGTAAATATCATGTTCGGAAAGCGCCGTAAGGAGTGACTCCCCTGCCTTTCCCTCAATCTTCTTTTCCACTCCGTTACGAACCACAGTAATCTGAAATCTGTCCATATCTGCCCCCTCGGAAACATTTATAAATCTGCATCTTAAAATTTAGGATAACACAGACAGCAACCCATCCATTATATTTTTTTTACTTTTATTTCAATTATTGCATACTCTTCCTAACAAATTATTAAGTACAAACTGACTACAATCCTATGCACAGGATGCAGAAAGTGCTGCTGATGTATATTAAGGCAACTTTGTAGGGGTGTTTTTAGCGAAGACGAAATCCAGCGCTTACTAAGACTTAGGCGCGAAAGCTTTCTTGAGCATCTTAGTCGCAGTTAGCGGTTAGTTCGTCGGAGTGTTACCCCGGTTGTCTTAATATACATCAGCACAACTTTCAGTATCCGTCACATATCAGAGCCCGGAAAGAATTCTTTACTCAGCCATCGCAGCCGCTGTATGCTCTACATAAAGCTCCTGAATCGCCTCAATCCGTCCAAGACCCTCAATCTGTGTCTCGATGCTCTCGAAGCTTCCGGACGCCTCAAACATGCTCAGCCAGGAATCCTCATCCTCACCGGCCATGTCGTTGTTCGCGTGATCGCCTGCAACCACCATCAGCGGACGAAGAACGACCTTCGTGTAACCTGCAGCTGCAACCTTCTCAATCACTTCCTCGCAGGAAGTTCCATCATATCCTTCTACAGTGCCGATGAAGACATTGTCATAACCAAGCGTCTCCATCTGTGTCTGCATCTGGTTGTAGGTCACGTTCGCGGTATGGGAAGTACCATGTCCCATGAAGACGAAAGCCACGCCGTCTTCCGCCGCCGCGTCAAGGCTCTCATAGCCGGCGGTCTCGACCGCTTCCGCTGTCACGATCTCAGCAACCTCTGCCTTGTCCTCGTTGATCACTGTAGCATCGTCGCCCACTTCACCGAGAAGCGGCTCCGCAATCTTAACACTCTCAAAATTGTCTGTGTATTCCTCAACCGCCTCTACCAGCTCGTCATACTCCGCGCCGTGCATCAGATGTGTCGGCTGGATAACCAGATTTTTCACGCCGTTGTCTACCGCGCGCTGCAGAGCCTGCTCCACGTTATCAATGGACTCGCCGTCACGCGCCAGAACATGATTGATGATAATCTGTGCCGTAAATGCACGCCGTACTGACCAGTCCGGATATGCTTCCTGAAGTGCATCCTCAATTCCCTTGATATCCTCCGCACGGCTGTCGTTGAAGGAAGTACCAAAGCTTACAACCAGGATTTCATTTTCTCCGATGTCGTCCGCATTCAGAGGGTCATCCAGAGACGCGTCTCCGGTATCTCTTCCGAAGTAATCCGGATCTGCCTCCTCGCCCTCTACCAGCTCTTTCTGTTCATCTGTCAATGCATCCCATGCCTCCTTTGCTGCCGCGCACTGTTCCTCGGTGTCCTCTGTCCATTCCTGCACATAGATCGCATCGATCAATGCTGCTACATTATCTGCCAATGCCTGGTCGTCCTCCGTTTCCGTCTCAGCTGTCTCCGCCTCCGCGGAAACTTCCTCTTCCTGCGCTGCACTCTCCGTGTCCGTTGTCTCCGCGGAATCATCGCTGCTGCTTCCGCATCCTGCCAGCATACCCACAGCCAGCGCTGCCGCTGCGAGCCATGCCACCCACTGTTTCCTCTTCATACTTGTCCTCCTTTTCGCCGCATAGGTACGGCAAATTTATAATAATGAGTGTACAAAGAATAAAAAAATCTTTTACCTGCAAGAAGTAAAAGATCCGCAGCCGTACGCTGCTTCGGTACCAGCCAATTACTCGTGACCGGGGACTTTTATTCCTGTACCTTCGGAACTGTCACAGATGACAGTTCCATACAACCGGCAGATATCCTGACTCACAGATCGCCGTATCCATCCGCCTTCCCAATTACTCAGTGGCTGTGCTGCCGCACCAGGTTGGACACTCCCTGCTCACAGTGACGAGATCGTACAGGATTTTCACCTGTTTCCCTTTTAACCATTAAAATTAACCGACAGGCTGACTGATGATCTCCTGCTATCTGCAAAATACAGTCTGCCGACCGATGAATTCCTCCGGCACCGATTGCTCACCTATGCTGTTTTTTATATTCAAAATCAGACCAGATAAAAATGCGCCATATTTGCAAGCCTGATTATGAACGAATCTGATTTAAGTAATATTACATCTTTTCCCTGCGCGATGTATATTATTTTTTTACTTCTTTAACAAAGTTTTGCAGATAACTCTAAAAATTGTCGCAAAGCGACACTTCGCGCGCGAACGGCTGCATAGCAAAATCGTCCTATCCGTGAGCTGTGTAAAAAAGTTACAGCAGATATAAAATAGCGTTGCAGATAGCCGCCGCCACATTGCTGCCGCCTTTCCTGCCGCGGTTAACGATGTGCGGAATATCTGTTTCCAGAATCAGCTCTTTCGCCGCCACGACATTCACAAACCCGACCGGCACGCCGATAATAAAAGCCGGTCGAAAGATTCCCTTCTCATACATCTCATGAAGCTGAATCAGCGCCGTCGGCGCATTTCCGATTGCAAAGATCACCGGCTTCTGTATCCTGGCCGCTCGCTCCATACTGACAACAGCCCGGGTAACCCCCCGTTCCGATGCCTCTTTCGCAACTTCTTCATCCGCCATAAAGCAATGCGCGCTTCCTCCGAACGAAGCCAGTTTCTTTTTATTGATACCCGAAAAAGCCATGTTGGTGTCGGTCACAATATCCGCCCCGCCGCGAATCAGATTTTTGGCCGTCTCGATCGCTCCGTCCGAATAAACGAGCGTCCGGGCATACTCAAAATCTGCCGTGGTATGAATTGCGCGTTTCGTGATCGGTTCCTGCTCCGCAGGCAGGCGGATGCCCATCTGCTCCAGTTCCCTGCCGATGATTTCAAAGCTTCTCTTTTCAATATCTTTCGGCAGTATATATTCAATCTGTTCCATAATCTGTGTCATCTCCCTGTTATAATTATATGATACAAGGGACAAAAGGTCGAAAATCGAATGCTTGCATTCGCATTTACGACCTTGGGGACCGCAAAAACATGAGGAAGTAGCAAATTTGACCGGTTTTTAGTCAAATTTAGCGGATTCCGAATGTTTTTCAGATTGCGAAAACGGTTTTTGTGGAGCAATCTGAAGTATCATCCCCTCTTGTCGCCTTATTCATTCACTACCCGAGCAATCATCTTCATCAGCATCCGGTTTTCCTCCGGCCGCTTCACCGCAATCCGGAAATAGCCCCGTCCCAGTCCCGGATAGTTGCTGCAATTCCGTATCAGAATGCCCTGCTTTAACAAGATCTCATCCAACGGAATATCCGCCTGGAACAACAAAAAATTCGCATCTGAGGAACACACCCGAAACCCCATTTGCTCCAGGGAGGTCTTGCAAAACTCCCGCTCCCGTTCAATCAGCCGGACAGCCTGCTCCACATAAGCAGTTTCCTTACACGCTGCGGCTCCGGCCGCCTGGGCAAAAACGGAGAGATTCCAGTCCGGCAGGTGGGACTCCAACGCACAGACCACCTCCGGGTCAGCACAGCAAAGGTATCCCAGGCGGACGCCGGGCAACGCATAGGTCTTGGTAAATGCCCGCACCAGGATCAGATTCGGATAGCACTCCAGTTCCGGGAGCATACTCCCGGTCGTTCCTGCCGCAGTCAGCTCCAGGAAACACTCATCCAGCACCACGCGGATGCCGCGTTCTCTGCAGATCCGCAGAACAGACAAAAGAATCTCTCTATCAGTCAGCCGGCCATTGGGATTGTTCGGGTTTGCCAGATAAAGCAGATCCATATCCTCTGAAAGACCGGGAAAAATATCTTCATCCAACGCAAAATCCTTTTCCCGGGACAAACGATGATTGATCACCTCCGCGCCGACCGCCAGCGCTGACTTCTCATACTCGGAAAAAGAAGGGACAGGAATGAGTACCTTCCTGGGTTTTAAAGCATGAACAATTCCAAAGAACAATTCGGAAGCTCCGTTCCCAAACACGATCTGTTCCTTTTTTACGCCATCCTTTTTTGACAGGGCTGTCCGCAGCTTCTCCGCCAGAGGATCCGGATAACATTCGCAGGTATTCAGCGCATCCGCCATGCTCTGCCGTACCCGCTCCGGCACGCCCAGAGGATTGACATTCACTGAAAAATCATATATGACCTCATTTCTGTATATATCGCCGCCGTGAATCACTTTTCCCATGCTATCTCCCATTTATCAAACCATAGATAGCTTCCATATCCATATGCTGCCGCAGGATATCCGCCATCTTGTCATACTGCGTCTCCTTAAAAGCCGCGTAATCCATCCATTCGCCGGAGCTGATTTCCAGATTTTTCTTTTTCGCCAGCGCCTGCACCATCATCCAGGCTATTTTCCCCTGATCGAAAATTCCGTGTACATACGTTCCGTATACCTCATTCGCAAACAGGCCGTCCGCCGTCTCCGCTCCTGCGGTTTCCTCACCGGCTCCGGTTTTCCGGATCCGGCACAGAGAGCCGGCATATCCTTTCGCCGTACTCTCGCCCATATGAATCTCATAACCTCTGATTTCCTGCCCTGCAAGCACGGAAAAAATACCGTCCGGCTGTCCAATCCTGCCTTCCACCTGCGTGGTGTGCTTTTCCTCCCGCATCACAGTATCCATGGGAAGCAGCTCCATCCCGCGCAGGTTCCCGCCATCCTCGACTCCGAGCGGGTCGGACAACGTATTCCCCAGCATCTGATATCCGCCGCAGATACCGAAAACAGGAATATCTCCCGCCCGTTTTTTGATGGCTGCCTCCAGACCGTTCTGCCGCATCCATTTTAAGTCACCCATGGTATTTTTGCTGCCCGGAAGGAAGATCATATCCGGGCTTCCCAGTTCCCGCACGCTGGTGACATAGCGCAGTGATACATTGTCCATCTGTTCAAACACTGAAAAGTCTGTAAAATTGGAAATCCGCGGGAAACGGATGACTGCCAGGTCTATGCCCGCCTTTTCTTTCCGGGAAAAACGTTCGGTCAGGCTGTCCTCATCCTCCACTTTCACATCCATATAGGGCACCACGCCGAGCACCGGCACCGGGATTCTCTCCTGCAGCATATCGATGCCCGGATCCAGAATCGTCTTATCGCCCCGGAATTTATTGATGACAAAGCCACGGACGCGTTTCTGCTCCTCCGGCTCCAGGAGAGCGTAAGTACCGTACAGCTGCGCAAACACACCGCCCCGGTCAATATCGCCCACCAGCAGAACCGGCGCGTCCGCCATCTTCGCCATTCCCATGTTGACGATATCCTGCTCTTTTAAGTTGATCTCCGCCGGACTCCCGGCTCCCTCTATGACGATGATATCGGTATCCTCGGACAGTTTTTCATAAGCATGCATCACATCCGGAATCAGCGAGGTCTTGTATCGGAAATAGTCCCTGGCAGCCATATTGCCTCTTACCTTTCCGTTCACGATCACCTGTGACCCGGTGTCATTGGTCGGCTTTAACAAAATCGGGTTCATGTACACGGACGGCGTCCGGCCGGCGGCCTCCGCCTGCATGACCTGGGCGCGCCCCATCTCCAGCCCCTCCTCTGTAATAAAGGAGTTGAGCGCCATATTCTGAGATTTAAAAGGCGCAACCCGGTAGCCGTCCTGCTTAAAAATCCGGCATAATCCCGCCACGATAAAACTTTTTCCCGCACTGGACATCGTGCCCTGCACCATAATTGATTTTGCCATCGCTTTTTCCTCTTCTACAATTGAAACAGCTGCTCCACAAAATGCCTGCAGTCCTCCTGCTCCCGCGGCGACTCCAGCGTTTTCATCTCATGAATCGGTTCGCGCAAAAGCCGCTGCAGGGAAGCATTCAGAATCTTTTTCACCAGCTTCTGCTCCCGCGGCGTCAGATCCAGCTTGCGGTTCAGATACGTAAAGCTATCCTCCACGATTCCAGCACACCGCTTCTGCAGCGATTCAATCGTGCCGTCCATCTGACTGGTAAACAGCCATTCCATGGTCTGCGCCACTTCCTGCTGCATCTCCTCCTGACCCAGAGCCACCAGCCGCTCCCGCTCCTTCTGATTCTCCTGCGATATCTGGTGAAGCGTGTCCATATTGATCAGCATAACGCCCGGCTCCTGCTCCAGCTCCTGCTCCACATCCCGGGGCGTCGCCAGATCCAGGAAAACCCTCGGCCGCGTGGTATCACAGTTTGCCGTGTAATCCTCCCGCGTCAGAATCACATGGGGCGCCGCGGTCGCGCTGATCACAATATCACTCTTCTCAATCGCCTCATACCGCGCGCCATACTCCGCCGCTTCCACCTGCGGATATTCTTTCTTTAGCTCTTTCACACGCTGGATCGCACGGGTACAGACAATAATCTTTCCTGCCCCGTAATAGTCCAGATATTTCAAGGCCAGCCTGGAAACTTTACCCAGGCCGATGACCGCGGCTGTTTTTCCCTGAATTCCCAGCGTCTTTTCCACCTGCAGAATCCCGATATAACTGACAGAAAGCGGGACCTCACTGATTTTCAATTCCGTCTTCAGCTTTTTGGCGCAGGTGACGGCGTCCCGGACCACCTTATTCATCTCTTTTTTTGCATAGCCGAGCGTCCTGGCAAAATCCAGCGCCTCGCCGACCTGTCCAAGGATCTGATCCTCCCCCAGCACCATCGACTCCAGGCCCGCAGCCGTGCGGTAGAGGTACGCCACCGCATCCTCCCCCCTGCAGGACACCAGATAAGGCCCGCAGACTTCACTCGTAAACCAGTCCGTATAAAAACCGCTCATCTGCAAAAACTGTTCCTCTTCCTCATAAAAAAAGTAAATCTCACTGCGGTTGCAGGTGGACAATATCATACACTGCGTCACCGCCGGATGCGTATTCGCCTCCATCTGATGTAAAAATTCTATTTTGGTATTCTCTGTAAACGACGTCCGGTCCCGCACATCCAGGGGCGCCTGTTTATAGTTTATTCCGATCATTCCCAACTGCATGAATGTTCCTCTTTTCCTGTGTCATAGTAAGCGGCCTGTTACGTTTCACTCGTCAGCCAATTACGTCAGTCCGAAAATTTCTTCTCATGATACGACAAGATGCAGTCTGTCATATCCTCCACCGTCGCGTTCTTTGCCGTCACTGTCTTCATCCCACAGGAAGCGGCGGCCGCCTCCGTCTGCTTTCCGATGCAGACAGCTGTTATGTTTCTGTAATCGTAATCCGGCAGCATGGCGGCAAATCCCCGCACCGTGGAAGCACTGGTAAATGTCACCAGCGTCACATCCCCGGCTTCCATTTCCTTTTGCAGAAACGCTGCCGTTCCGACATCACAGACCGTATCATAAATCGGCAGATCGTGCACCCGGATGCCGTCTTTACGCTCTGGCCCATCATCCACTCCATCATTCGCTTCAAACTGTATCGGAACAGTCCCGGCCAACTGCACACCATCCCCTTGCATAATCTCATCCACCAGAGCCTGCGACCCGATGGATGATCTCGGAATCAGAATCGTTTCCCCCGGACGGCACACTTTCCGGATCGCCTTCCCCAGTTTTGCAGACTCATACTGTTCCGGGATAATGTCCACGAACATTCCCCGCTTTTCAATAGCCTCAGCGGTCGCCTTTCCGATCGCCGCCAGGCGCTTACCCGCCAGCGCCCTGAGATCAACATGATGCTCCCTGCACAATTCCATAAACCGTTCCACGCCGTACGGGGAGGTGAACACCAGCATGGTATATTTCCCGATTTCCCGGAACGCCTTTTCAATGTCCTCAAGCTTCCCTTTCTCCGTCACCGGCACCGTCTGGATGACCGGTGCGCTGACCACTTCCGCTCCCAGTTTTTTTAATTCATTTACCAACGCGGCGCTCCGTCTTCTCGGCCGGGTCACCACAATTTTTTCCCCAAACAAAGGCAGACGCTCATACCAGGAAAAATCCTGTGCCAGCGCACACACTTCGCCCACCACAATCACAGCTGGCGCTTTCAGATGCGCCTGTGCAACCGCCTCCTCAATGGTCGCCACCGTTGCGAGAACCTTTCTCTGACGAGAAGTAGCGCCCTGCTGCAGCACCGCCGCAGGCATATCCGGTGAGATACCGCCGTCCAGAAGCCCGCGCATCAGATCTCCCAGGGCGGCAAGCCCCATGAGGAACACATAAGTCCCCCCGGCTTCCACCAAAGCGCGGAAATTGATATCGTATCCGACTCCGGCGCGCCTGTGCCCTGTGATAATATGAACGGACGACGCAAAATCCCGGTGTGTCACCGGAATCCCGTTGTAGGCCGGCACCGAAATCGCGGAAGTGACGCCGGGCACAACCTCATAGGGAATCCCGTATTTTGTCAGCAGTTCCAACTCTTCCCCGCCGCGGCCGAACAGGAACGGATCTCCGCCCTTCAGGCGCACGACCCGCTTTCCTTTTAAGGCTTCCTCCGCCAGAATCTCATTGGTCTGCCACTGGGATTTATGGTGATTTCCCGCCCGCTTTCCCGCGTCAATTATTTCCGCACCGGCAGGCATCCGGCTTAAGACTTCCTGACCCACCAGGCTGTCATATACCACGACCTCCGCCTCCGCCAGCACAGACTCGCCTTTCTGCGTAAAGAGGCCGGAATCCCCGGGGCCGGCACCCACAAGCCAGACGCGCCCCTCCCGGTAGGATACGGTGTCGCAGACCGCCTCCCTGCTGCACTTTAAGCGCGCCGCCAGCTGACATCCCACTGCCGCAGCTTTCTTTCTCGGTCCTGTAATGGAACCGACGACCATACGCCGCGTTTCCTCCTCATAATAGAGGCCTCTCACAAACAGATTTTCTCCGTCAATTTCGGCATAGGCCGCCACCGGCGAACTGCACCCGCCGTTTAAATATGCGGTAAACGCCCGCTCCGCGGATGCACAGTCCACCGCATCCTGATCCAGGAATCCCTCCAGATAATCGTAATTTTCTCCCCGGCGCCCCTGGATACACAAAATTCCCTGGCCGGCCGCCGGAATCATCTCATCCGGGGAAAAGACTCTGCTGATCCGCTCTTCCAGCCCCAGCCGTTTTAAGCCGGCCACCGCAAGCACAATCGCACCATATTCTCCCTCGTCAAGCTTCCTTAATCGGGTCTGCACATTGCCCCGGATATTTTTAATCTCCGCCTGTGGGTAAAGCTTTTTTAACTGCAGCGCCCGGCGGCTGCCGGAACAGCCGATTGGCCCTGTAATCTCCTCCCCGGAGGCTCCCAGCGGCAGAATCAGTGCATCCCGGGGATCTTCTCTCACGGAATATCCGATCACCGGCAGATCATCGGGCACCTCCATCGGCAGATCTTTCAGACTATGTACCGAAAAATCCGTTTTTTTCTCCCGCAGCGCATGGTCCAGTTCCTTAACAAACAGACCCTTGCCGCCGATATCGTCCAGTTTTCTGTCTAAAATTTTATCCCCCGTCGTTTTCATGGTGAGAATTTCCACTTCATACTGCGGATAATTCTGCCGGATGTAATCCGTCACCATCTTCGTCTGGGTAACAGCCAGCTTACTTTCGCGGCTTCCCGCTGTTATTTTTCCCATAAAAATCCCGATTCCTCCTCTTATTCACAAAATAGTTCAGAATCCCGCCGACCACAATGATCACCGCCGCCATCACAAGGACCCGCTTCGCCGCCTCCTGGGGCAGCTCGCTCTTGTCCGTGATGGAATCCGCATAAAAAGTCAGCTGATACTCGATCTCATGAGGCGCGCCCATGGCCGTTGTGTCAGCGAGAACCGTCATCTCCTCGTCAAACACGGTAACCGGCACGGTAAACGTTGAATATCCATCCTCATTTTCATTCTCATAGCGCTCGCCGTCCACAATCATATAATCGTAGTTGGAACTGCTCCAGATCAGCTCCGCGTAGACCTTTCCATCCTCCACAATCATCACAGCCGGGGAGACGATACTGGCCTTCCCGCTGCCGCCGGTCATGGTAAGTTCAATCGCATATTCCCCGTCGTCCGCATCCACCGACAGCGGATCTGCATGGGCGGTAAGTGGGGCGGCTGCCAGAGCGGATATGATAAAAAATGCAGAAAAAATGATAGTCAAAAATCGTTTCATGGTAGGTTCCTTTTTAGATGTTTTTCTTCCTATAGATAAACGCAAAAGCCAATGCCAGGAAAACCGCCACATAGGTCAGCAAAATCAATATCCCTTTTGCAGAGGCGCTCCCTCCGCCTGCAATCTCGCGGATCATCAGGCTGGCCTGCGACAACGGCAGGGCATTCAGCACTTTGGACGCTGCCGGCGGCAGGCTGTCCAGCGAAAAAAAGGTATTGCACAAAAAGGACATCGGCATAATAACAAAATTGCTGAACCTCGGCATGTCGGTATGGTTTTTTGCACAGAAAGATACGACCACTGCGATCGTGGAAAACGCTGCGCCGTTTAAAAACATAATAAGGAAAGTAAATCCGTTAAACACAAGCCCTGTTTTCACCGGCAATACCAGAATCATAATAATCAGGCCGGAATAGATTCCGCGCAGGCTCCCGGCAATGATCTGGCCCACGATAAACTGCCAGAGAGGCGTGGGCGAAATCATAACCTGATCCAGCGCACGTTCATACATCCTCTGCACCGTCAGGTTCTGTGCAACCGCTCCAAAACTTCCGTTCATGCTGGAAAGCGCCACGACGCCCGGAATCAGATAATTCAGATAAGATTCCCCGTGGGACATCATCTGCAGACCAAACCCAAATACCAGCAGATACAAAAGCGGCGCAATCATGGCCGCCAGCGTAATCTTATAGAAGTCCCTGACGAATTCTCTCCATTTTTCCCATAAAACTGTTACAATTCCCATTTTTATTCCTAATCCATTTTATATTACTTTTCACGGCGATTCAGTTTCTCCGACCAGATTTGCCGTGAAAAGTAACATTGTTGACGAACACATCTTCCAGCGTCGTATTCCGGAGCGTCGCATGCCGGTCACTCCCGGCCAGAAACTGCACCGCGGCATCCCGGTCACTGAAAAACCGGTTCTCCTGCTCATCGCCTTCCATGGTGTCCACGGCATAAACCCCGAGTTCCCGGATCATCGCCTCCGGGCTGTCCACAACGGTGAGCTTTCCTTTTTCCATAAACGCCACTCTCTGGCACAGCGCCTCTGCCTCCTCCATATAATGAGTGGTAAGAACGATGGTCAGATTCTGGTTGTTGAGCTTTCGGAGCAGCCCCCACATCTGCCGCCGCGAAACCGCATCCATTCCCGCAGTCGGCTCATCCAGAAGCAGAATCTCCGGCTCCGTGAGAAGCGCACGGCAGACCATCAGCTTCCGCTTCATTCCGCCGGAAAGCCGGCGGACCGTGCGCTTCCGGAACTCAATCAGGCCGCAGTATTCCAGCAACTCATCCGTCCGCTCCCGGATCTTTTTCCGGGGCATATAATAGAGCCGCCCCTGGTATTCCATAACCTCATCCATCGTCATCTCCTGGCGCATGGAATACTCCTGCGTGATCATGCTGATTTTCCGTCTGAGACGGGTGTTGGTCCGGGTCATCTCCTGCCCGTTCACCAGGACTCTCCCCTCCGTGGGAAGCAGAACCGTTGACAGCAGGTTGATCGTTGTGGTCTTTCCGGCTCCGTTTGTCCCGAGAAGGCCGAAAAACTCTCCGGTCTCAATCTTTAAATCCATATGATCGACAGCGGTAAACTCTCCGAATTTTTTTGTCAGATTCTGCAGCTCAATCATTGCCCGCTCTCCGGCTCCTTCGCGATAATCAGAGAATAATACCCCGCGTTATCCGGTATCTCATCCACACTATGGTATACTTTTTCTGTATCCATCCCGCAGTCCTCAACCATGCAGACCGCTTTTTTGCTCTCCCGCAAAATCTCTTTCACCTGATCCATCTTTTTACCGGACTTCATCAGAATGTATGTTCCCTCCCCGTCAAGCCGCTCGTCCAGGCGATGAACAGCCGGTATGATATGCAGCGGTTCCTGCCAGAGGGAAAGCGGCATATTCAGCCTGGCCGCGGCCGCACAGAAGGAAGTAATCCCGCTGACCAGCGCAGTCGGATAACCATCCTCCTCCACGCGCTTTTGCAGATAACTGAATGTCGAATACACCGTCGGGTCGCCCAGCGTCAAAAACACAATATTTTCCCCGGTATCCAGCACCTCTTCCAGCATCTGCACGCCCTTTCTATGACAGGCTTCCCGCTCTTCTTTATCATGACTCATAGACATGTAAATTGACATCAGTTTTTTCTCTTCCAGTTCCGGCACTGCCTGGGCCGCGATTTTGTAGGCCACGGTATCCCGCGCATCTTCTCCCGGCGCCGCTATATACGTATTCTCCCGGATCAGGCGCACGGCTTTCATTGTCATCAATTCCGGATCGCCCGGTCCTACTCCCACTCCGTATAAAGTTCCTTTCATCTGTAATGTTCCTCCTGTATATTACTCTTCATTACTCTTCTTCAATTATATGATTCAAATAAGATGTCACAAAGCGATGCTTCGCACACGAGAAGTTGCACCGCAAAATATCATATCCGCAAGCTATAGGGCATCCTCACCTGGCGTTTGATCAGCTGCCGCTCCGGTCAGGACAATTGTCCTCCTGCCCAGGACACTTCCATCTGCAGATCTTCCCGTGCAAATCGGACAAGCTCCTCATTAGCCCTGTTGCCCTCCGAAAACTCCGGCACCGTGACCAGAACCTTTTTGCACTTTTTCATACATGTTTTCGCCTCCGCCACCTTTTCCTCTGAGATGGGAAGAAACGCCTTCTGTACGATCACCCCCGCCGCCAGTTCCCTGGCCACCACGTAATCGACATCATTTTCCTCCAGCACTCCGGCGGCAAAGGGAATCCCCTGCCTCTGCAGCATACGAAAATACGGAATCCCGCTCCCGTTCCCGGCAATGACGAAAACCTCCGGCTCACCGCGCACCGGCTCCATCTCCACGCAGCCGAAGAGGGCATTGTAGCTTCCCTTCGTGATATCGTAAAGACTCTGCACATAGCCGTCTGTAAAAATTTCCTCCGGCGTCCCATATTTTTCAATCTGGTTGTTGTGCACGCAGACCACCCGGTCCGAAATCTTCTGCGCCAGATCCAGCTCGTGAAGCGACATCACCACGGTAAGCTGCCGCTTCCTGACCATATCCTTTAAAATATGCAAAAGCTCAAGCTTGTGCCGGATATCCAGAAAAGACGTCGGCTCATCCAGCACCAGGACTTCCGGCTCCTGGCATAATGCTCTGGCCAGAAGCACCCGTTGTCTCTGCCCGTCGCTGATGCAGTTAAAATCCTGTTTTGCCAGCTCCGAGGCGTGAACCAGCGCCAGAGACTCCGCGACAATGCGCCAGTCCTCCTCCGACAGAATACCCAGTTTCCCGGTATACGGATAACGGCCCATGCTGACCATTTCCTCACAGGTCATCATCTCCGGCTGCAGCCGCTCCGGCATCATCACCGACATCTTCTGTGCAATCTCCGGGTTGCTCATCCGGTCCATGGCCTGCTGATCCAGGTAAACCGTCCCGCCCATCCAGGCAAGCTGTCTGGTGAGACTCTTTAAAATAGTAGACTTGCCGGCACCGTTAGGGCCAATCAGCGTCAGAATCTCACCTTTCTTCAGTTGGAGGCAGATATCCCTGATCAGGGGCGTGTCCCCGTATCCGACACTTAAATTGTCTGTATAGAAGTAAAATTCATTCATACGATTTCCTCATCTATGATTTTTCTTCCCTTGTATCATCATATATATGACCACGGGTGCTCCGAATATCGCCGTCACGGAGCTGATGGACAGTTCCGTCGGAGAAAACACCGTTCTGGCCAGGTAATCACAGAACAGACAGAAGACCGCGCCGCCCAGAAAACACCCCGGCAATATAACCAGCGGTCTGGCCGTGTGAAACAGACTTTTCATCAGATGCGGCACCGCAATACCCACGAAAGAAATCGGTCCCGCAAAAGCTGTCACCGTAGCCGAGAGGATACTGGACAGGATAATAAGGGACACCCGCAAAAACCGGATATTCACACCCAGGTTTTTCGCATATACTTCTCCCACCTGGTAAGCGCTGATGGGCTTTGAAAGGAAAAAGGTCAGAACGATCGCAATTCCGATCACAACCGCCATCACCCGGACATTATTCCAGGATGTCCCGGAAAAACTTCCGAGAGACCAGTTATGCAGGTTCACGATATTGGAATCCTCCGCAAAGGTTACCACGAAATCGGTGATTGCCGAACAGATATATCCGATCATAATACCGCAGACAACCAATATGGACATGTTGCTGACTTTTTTGGAAACAGCAAGAACAAATCCCATCGACATCATTGAACCGATGAAAGCGGCAATAATCATCCCTGCGGAGCTTATGGTGATTCCCTGCCCCAGCAAAAAAATCATGACCAGGGCTACGACCAGCTTCGCCCCCGAGGAAATTCCCAAAACATACGGTCCCGCAATCGGATTGCCGAAAAAAGTCTGCAGCAGAAAACCGGAGACCGACAGAGCTCCGCCCAGAATCAGCGCGGCGATGGCCCGGGGCAGGCGGATACTCCACACCACCGTAGCCTCCGTGCTGTCAGTATTTCGGTGAAATAAGATAGCCATGCACTCCCGGAAGGAGAGCTCCACCGTCCCGCCGTTAATATTTATCATAAACAAAATGAACAACAATACAGCCAGAATCAGAAAAGCGGCTGTATAGCGCATCGTACGTTTCTGCATGTTTCTCCCTATTCTAATCTATATAAATAGTTCAGCTCCTCATCTGACACATCCTCATTCGTCAGAATCGCATGGATATCCAGCATCAGCGCGGTAAATCCCGTAGTCTCCTGGAACACGCTTTTCCCGGTACACCAGACATTTCCTTCCTGCACCGCCTTAAAATCGGCCAGCAATTCGCTTTTATCCAGAAGCTCGTCCATCGTCGTCAGCTCATTGTCGATGGAGCTGTTATAAATCAGCACATCCGCGTCCTTCGCCGCCAGATAAAAATCCTCCATTTGCATATTCATCGTGGAAATCGCGCTGTCCTCATCCCCGGTCAGGTCCTCAAAGGCGTACACGCCGCCGGAAAGCTCGATCATCTTTGAGATATATCCGCCGTATTTATGCACATTGGCCGCACCGTTTGTCGTGATATAGAAAAATGCAACGGTCTTGCCGGTGCTCTCATCCTCCAGGACATCGGAAAGGCTGGCCACCTGCTCCTCAAAGTAGCTGTTCGCTTCCTCCTCTTTGCCGAGCAGAATTCCGTACACCTTGATCCACTCCAGGCGCCCCAGTGGGTGATTTTCATAGCTGGAGTGTTCCACAAAAACCGGAATTCCCAGCTCCTCAATCTGTTCCTGAATATCCGGCGAGTGATAGATCATCGTAGACTCAATCGCCAGATCACAACCCTCCGAGACCAGCAGTCCGTAATCCGGCGCAGAATACTTGCCGGCATAGAGCATCTCCCCGCTCTCGATAGCCTCCTTCGCCTCCTCAATATACCAGCCGTCCGCGTTTGTTCCGCACAGGCGGATATTCCCGATGCCGTCAAGCGCCCGGAACAGGTCCATCGCCGAGGTCGCCACCAGATAAATATGATCAGATCCCTGCCCGATCACCGTGATATCCTCCGGCAGGTTTTCCGGCTCCTGCATTCCCTCCGGCACAATCAGATACTGATCCTCCTCAGCCACAGTGATCAGATAATAACCGCCATCATACTGTTCCGCGGAAAACTGCGTGGCATAGCTTAAGAAAACGGTCTCCACAACCTCCAACTCATTCCAGTCATACGCGGCTTCGGAGGCTTCCCCGTTGTCTGTTCCGGCTCCGGCCTCTGTTTCCGTCAGTACACTTTGCGCATCATCTGCAGCCGATTCATTCCGGCAGCCGGCCAGTCCGCAGGCACAGGCAAAAACTGTCAGGCTAAGTGTAAAAAGAAAAAGACATCTTCTTTTTTCCGGTTTGCTCTGTTTTATATGCTTTTGCTTTTTCGGATTATTTCTGTACATCCATATCCGCCTTCTATTCCAATATAACTCTTCCAAAAATACAATATCTGCTCTCACAAACTATTGTAACAAGCTCTGCCGTATACCTTTTATTCCTCCGCAGTGCTGATCGTCGACGAATCAAAATAGATCGTATACTCAATCTCATGCGGCTCGCTCATCGCCGTCGTATCCGCGGTGACTTCCATGGCATAGTCAAACGCATCCACCGAAATCTCAAACACCGACCCGTCCTCCGTGCTGACCGGGAGATACTGCTCCTCCCCGACAATCATATAATCGTAATTGGAGCTGCTCCAGGTAATCTGCGCGGTCACTGTTCCGCCGGATATGGTAATCGTCGCCGGCGATTCAATATCCGCGCGTCCGGTCCCGCCTTCCAGAGTCACTTCAATGGTGTAGCTTCCATCTTCCAGCCCGAGAGATTCCGCAGATGTCTTCTCCGTGGTTTCCTCTTCCCCGGCTGCACCGGTCTCATTTCCGGCTGTATCATCGTCCGCAGTCTCACTGTCTCCCCCCTCTGCCGCACTGTCCTCACTTTCCAGCGCAACAGGATCTGACACCGAAACCGTATGGTCATACCAGGTGCCCTTTGTGCCGATAATCGCAACCGCATACTCCTCATCCAGAGCCGGAACCGGAATATCAAACCCATACACCGTCTCCGTATAGCCGTCGCTGTAAGTCACCTCATCCTCTGTGGGCTGAATCCACCCGGCCTCATCCTCCAGGGCTTCCTCCGCCGTGCCGTAATACAAATTCACGATATTCTTTGAGACCAGGGAGACATGTATCGTCATCACGCCGTCCTCCACGGTAAGTGTTCCCTTTCCGTCACAGGCCTCATTGATGTGGAACATGCTGCTGTCCGTAGAAAATTCCGCCTGGTAAACACCATCCTCCAGAGCCGTTTCCGAAGCACTGTTTTCTGCAGTATCCTCCGGCTCCGCCTCCGATTCTGCTGAGACACTCACCGACTCTGACTCAGGATCAGAATCTGACTGCGCAGCACCGCATCCTGCCGCACACAGTGCAGCCGCCATTGTCAGCACAAGACATGCCACCATACATTTTCGTCTCATTCCTGTCTTCACCCTTTCTTTCGCGAACTGCCGGTAACTATTACATAAAACATCATTCACCAAATTACAAATATGGCATATGTTAGTATCATAACATATACCCATATTCGTTGTTTATCAATTTTTTGACTTTTTTGTTGTAAGCTTTCTATGCGAATAATCAGACAGAAAATTTTATTAAAAATACTACCAGGCCTCCACCCTGCGAATCGTTTTGGAAAACTCGTCCATCAATTCTCTGTTCGGAATATGGACTTTCCCATCTTCGTAATTCAAAAAGCCATAAACCACCATCGCTGAAAAAATCTCATTTTTCGTACGCAGATTCATCGCGGTGGCAGCAAATTCCTCAATTTCCGCCCTCACGGATCCCCCCGCAACCATTAACGCAATATCTTTCTTCACATCATCCTTATCATTTACAATATACGTAGAAATCTCTGAATAAGGTCCTGTTGATGTCCAATAACTTCTGATCCGATTCCGCTCCAAAGCAAATACAACCGAACGGGGATTATACATCCTCTCTGACAGCGGAGTCTGATAACCGTCATACCAATATTTCAAATCCTCCCTTGACACATTTCGCTCAGTCACTCTGGCTTCGTAACGACAGTAAAGTTCATCCACCTCCGACTCAGTAAATCCAAAAAATTCACTGAATTTATCATCTGTCGCCATTGTATATTCATCAAAATTATTGATTGTCGATCCGCTGGAGTATTTCGCAATCGGAAGAACCCCCGTCATATAACTTAACGAAACATACCCTGTATCTTTTGTCAGCGCCGCAAGAAAATTGATATACCTTTCTCTGTCATCCCCGGTAATATACTTTTTATGAAAAATGCAGTCCCACTCGTCAAAAACAAAAATAAAGGAAGCCTGTGTTTCCTCATGAATCAATTCCAGATCTTCAATCGGTGACGCCCCTTCCCAAAACGCAACGTCGGGAAATTCCTTATGGAGATCTCTGATTAATGACATTTCCACGCGGGCAATAAATTCATCATAGCTTTTGCTCAGGTTTGCCGCTTTGCTGTAATTTATATAAATCACATTATGTTGATTGAGATGTTTCCTGTATTTTGGGGTTCCTGATATTTTTAAAGAATTAAAAATACTGCTGCTGTCAAATCCTTTGCTGAAAAAAGCCGCTACCATCATAGCCATCACAGATTTCCCGAACCGGCGCGGCCTGGTAATGCAGATATGTTTATTACCCGATTCTACAAGCGGAATCAGTTCCTCCAGAAGCAATGTTTTATCAACAAAATACGGACTATCTGCTTCGCTTCCGTAAAGAGAATAAACCTTGTTGCTGTTAAGATAATATCCCATTCGACCACGCTTTCTTTTTGCCGGCTCTCATCACATCCTGTCCTGCGCATCCTCGCGGAACTTTTCTTGTTTCATAGAACGAACTTTCCTATGAAACAAGAAAAGTATGCTTTTATGGTTCGATACTAGCATACTTTTCTGCGGTTTGCAATTTTAATTTGCCCAGGAAACTACATACTGGCCTTAATCTCCTCCAGCAGCTCCTCAATCGTAGGAATTAGAGAGGAATGCCTCAGCTCACCATTACCTCATTTCTTTTATCAGATCCCAATCTGCTTTTTAAATTTCTCAACACTGGGGATCGTGATGTCGAGGAGCTCCGCAATCTTAATTTTAGCAGCAATTCCTCTGGCCGCGCCATTTCGGTCCAAAACGGTTCCAATATCCAGAGATTCCCTGATCTCTTTCATCTTGTAACTGTCACTCAGATCGAATACGCTGCAGCCCAGTTTTGATGCAACGTAGGCTTTCGCCTCGTTGATCTTCATGCCACGCATCACCATACGCGCTACCATGTCGCCTGCGGTACGGATACCACCCATACCGGCCGCCATTTCGTGCATTACAGCCATGCCGTAGCAGTCACCATGGCCTATCTACAACCCGTCGGCTTTGCCGATTTCCAGCATCGCCTTTGCGACTCTTGTCGTCGCGTCGGAAGGAGAAGTGTTTGTCAGCGGAATACCGCCGACGCCCATGCCGGCATCCACCAGAACCGGGATTTCCGCTACATCTGTGCAGGCCTTCACGTAAGTCAGCGACCGCGCAAGGTTCCATGCAAACGATTTGCTGCTGTTAGTATTGATCACGGCTCCAAAACTATGTGCTCCGGCTTTTTCAACGGATTTCACCTGTTTGTGCGGATACTGTCCCGCCAGACGGTCGCCCTCAAATTTCAGGCGTCCGTGCATTCCCAGATGATACTCATTGGCCATACCCATCGTAATACTCACATCGGGATATTTTTCGCTTAAATACTTCGCTGCATTCAGTGCCGCCAGGATATCGCCGTCACCGCTGGCACCGCAGGTGTCAAACTGAATTCCATCCACGCCGGCAGCAATCATGTGCTTCGCGATGTATATCATATCATCCGTACACGCTTTTGATGCTTCCTCCTGCGCCTGCATTGCCTCCTTTACCTTCCCGTCTGTCATCAGCATCGTCCAGTTCGGGTACGGGCCGTCAGGCTCTGTGTAGGAACCCATGTTTGGCATCGCTCCGTAAAAAATCGGCATAATGCAGTCCAGCTCCGCCTGCTCCACCGCCAGCGCTTCCTCCGAAACGATATTTTTCAGCGGCTTATAACTGTAATCTGTGTTGCACAGCTCCATGGTGTCATTGCAGAGGATGCGCTCATGAATCAGCAGCGCTGTCCTTCTGTCCACCGGTACTCCCGCACGAATCGGAAGCTTTAACGTGCCGGCATCAAAGGTATGGATGCCTTCATAACCGCGCTCCACGCTGACATTTTTCTCCGGCAGAGTAAGAATATCCACCAGATCTTCGATGTCAGAACTGGATAGGGGAGTCACTTTTCCCTTGGTGACGGCATTCTCCATCCCGGCCAGAACATCTTCACGGATCTCGGCTTTTTTCATGAAGACACCTTCACCATCGCCGAGACGCGTAAAATACTTTTTGTTGTCCATCGTGTTCTCCTTTCTGAAAGATTATTTTTATTATAAACTCTGAAGCGACTTCAGAGTCAATAACCGTTCCTCAATAACCGGCTTCCACCTTTTCCCGCATTTCCTTTTCTTTTTCCGCTTTCTCCGCCTCAATCTGCGGTTTCAGCTTCGGGTAGTCCTGCTTCAGCCACCGGAAAAGCTTCACCTCCATAAAAATCACCACAAACATGAACGGAATCGAGACAATAATCGCCAGACTCTTCAATGCGGAAAAGTCAGCGCCTACAAACATAATCACCACCGGCACAAGCACCAGGATAAAACACCAGAAGATACGCATACCCCGGTTCACCTTTCCATCCTCGTTGCTGGATGTTGTCTGCGCCAGGGAGAATGACGCCGAATCCAGGCTGGACGCCACAAAACCAACGATAATTACCATCATAATGATGGGCAGAAGCTTCAACCCTCCCGGCAGGATGGCAATTACGCTGTAAACCAGATCCTGTCCCGCGCCGCTGCCCAGCAGGTCTGTCACGCTGATCAAACCGTTCAGCTCCGCGTTCATGGCAAACCCACCGTCAATCCCAAAGAGAACCCACACGGAAATACTCACACCAAGAAGACAGCAGGCAGAAACCTGACGAATGGTACGACCTTTCGAAATTTTTGCGACAAAGATACCCATCATCGCGGTATAGGTCAGGGCAAAGGCCTGGAAAAACAGCGTCCACTCCTCCTTAAATCCGGACTGTGTGATCGGATCAGTAAAAAAGCTCATCTTCAGATAATTGTTAAACATCAGTGCCACGCTGCTGAAGAAGTTTTCGACAATAAACTTTGTCGGTCCCGCAATCAGGACATAGATCAGAAAAGCGATACATAAACCGGAAGAAAACGTGCTGATCCGCTGCATACCCTTATCAATTCCCACAAAAGAAGTGATCGTAAAGACGACTCCGATGAAAATGACAACACCAAGCTGTACCGGAAATGTCGTCTCAATCCCGAACACCTGCTTCAGCGCTCCGGTTCCCAGCGGCACCGCGAGACCCAGGGTACAGCCCAGAGCTCCGACAATACAAAAGATAACGGACAAATCTATCAGCTTGCATAAGGGTTTCTTCCATTTAAAATTGCCAAGCATATATTCACAGACAGAACTGACTTTCATCAGCTTTACCTTGCGATTATATACCGCGTAACCGATCGCGCAGCCGCATAGCACATACGGTGCCTGGGTGGCAAATCCCCAGTGAAAAAATGCATAAGCCAGAGAGTTTTCCGCTGCCTCCACAGAGTAGGGTTCCAGATGCAAACCCGGCTCCATATAATAATATCCCCACTCGGTAAAGGACCAGTAAAGAGCGGCTGAGGCCAGCGCAGCCAGAGCCATCATCGAAATATAGCTGAAATTCGAGTACTCAGGCTTTCCTTCCCCGAGTTTAATATCGCCGTATTTACTGAATATCAGATATAACGAGAGTAAAAAAGTGATAAAAGTAAATAACATCAGCGGAACACCGAAAATATCTGTGCAGAAATTAAACAGTGTGTTTACACCGCTGAGCGCGGCATCCGGTTTCAGTGCCATAAAGATTACAAAAGCAAATACCAGAGCGACACTGACAATCGTCATTCCCAGGTTAATTTTCATTTTTTTCTTTTTCATTCTAAGACTCCATTCTGTGTTTGACAGGTTCGCAGGCGAAAAGCCGCGTAACCGTTTCCGTGTTTTCAGAGGTTACTGCACCAGAACGCGAATCTCATGACAGATATCCCTGTATTCGTACAGATAGAGGGACAATTCCTCCGCATAAATTTTCTTTGGTGTCAGATGCTGTTCTTTCAGATATTCGACAACCGTATCCATCCAGGAATCATCTTTCCAGAGGCAGGCTCGAAAACAGACATATCTGCCCGCCGGCATTACAGCCAGCTTTGAGGTACGGGAAACTTTATCATAATCCTCCAGATGCGCCCACTCGCTGGTAATAGAGATTTTTTTATCCTTAAGGCTCTCCATATCCAGCTCATATCCGTAATCCACCCGGTAAGAATATCCCTGCTCCATCTTTTTTCTGGTTTTCTTCTGGATTTCCAGATGAAGCCGCGCCTGCTGGACATGGCAATCTGCATTCCTGTACTCCGGCTCCACATCGTCAATGGAAACGCGCATCACTTTCATTTTCGGCAAACAGCGGCAGACAGGTGTAACCTGCGGTTCCCGCAGCTGCTGCTCATTCTGCGTCCATTTGTCCTCCAGCCATTCCAGATCGCGATAGGTTTTCTGGCATCGCTCGATCTCACTCTTTGTCCGGTCTTTTAAAACCTGAACCATATTCAGCTGATCCGTCAGACTTTTACTATTCTTCAGGTCGTTGATTTCCTTAATGGAAAAACCCAGATTCCTGCAGGTCCGGATTACCTCCAGATCCCAGAAACTCACCATATTATAATAGCGATACCTGGTGTCACGGTTGACATAGGATGGCTTGATAAGATTCATTTTCTCGTAATGGCGGATTGTCGGAATCGACATCCCTAATGTTCTGCTGACTTCCCCGATGGAATACAGTGCCTCCCTCACTATGATCACGCTCCTTTTTGTCATCTGTTTTTCTTTTTGCCAAAAATAAAAACAGACAAAGAAGCCCTGTTTACAGAGTAATCGGATACATACCGCTCACTCATTTCGGACGCCTTTGTCTTACTGATCAAATCGTACCATATTTGCTTTTTTCTAACAAGCCAGCTGATTATCTCTCTTTTTGCTAAGCTTATCCCAAAATAATATCTATCTGTTTTGTAGGATTTCTGATCACTTAATATTCAGCCGTGCCCCATCCAGATACGTAATACTCTTTGAGAAACGATGAATCCCCTGCTGCTTTTCCCGATACATTAACAGACGCTCCAGACCGAACCCAATTCCTACCCAGGTACTGCTGATCTTCCAGGCGGCGTCTAATGCATGCGGTCCCATGGATGTAGAGGCCAGTTCGAGTCCATTTGTCCCCACCACGTCCAGTCCTTTTCCGTAGACTACCGAATCATCTTCCTCCAGACGGTAATCCGGGATATCCGCTGCCTCCAGAACCAGAGTCGCCAGGTCTTTTAACCGTTCCACCCGCTCCTCCATGGGGGTTCCCCACTCCACCAGGTTCAACATGGTAAATTCTTTCAGATGGGAATTTCCCTCCGACTCTTTCCGGAAACAGGAACCCACCTCAAACACCTTAAGCGGTGGACGGGTAATATTCATCAGATTTCTTGAAACCTCATAAAGATTCGGCGCCAGCATGGGACGAAGACAGGTTTTATGATCCAGCCAAAAAACCTGATCATTCAGCGGATGTGTGCCGTCAATTGTCATCCGTTCCAGAAACTTTCTCGAAATGATAATCGGCGTGGTAACCTGAGTAAAACCTTCCCGGCAAAGCGCCTTTTCCAATGCCTCCTGCAGAAGCACCAGCTTCGGCTGATGCGACTCGAAAAGCAGATGGTTCAGCATCCCTTTATTTTCCCGTACCGCCTGTTTCTCTACTGTTTTATACTGTTTTTCCCGCTCCGACGGCGTCTCAAACTCCTGATTCAGCCCCGCGTAGTCCATGCCAAGCTCCGCCAGGCGGTTTTTCTGCGCTTCCGTGTAGTTTACGCTCATGATTTTTTCTCCTCACATTTTCTGTGCACTTACCTAACATTCATCGAGAATCCCATTTTTATACTTACAGAAGCAGGATTTTCTCGCTGCTGCCGTCAAAATCCTACCCACGTCCGCCGAGCCGCCGCGCATCGTCCGTAAATATGGTAGAAGAATATTTTGTCAATTTCCACTCCGGAATTCTGCATTTCGGGCAGGGATACGTACACCAGCGGTTCCGCAGCCACCTCGCGCTGCGGCTTTTCTTTGAATTCCAGACCTGAAAATGCTCCCCGCAATGCGTCGTCACATCAATCATATCCCCCACCAGTGTCACCGTCTTCACGCCGTGGAGAATCCCCGACCTGGACGGCCAGAGCTTGATCGTACTGATCATCCCGTACAATCCTTTGCTTTTCTGGACATAACGGGCCACTTTCTTCTTCGCATCCTTTTTTTCGCTCTTATTCTCATCTGTTCTCAGATTTTTTGTCTCCGGCATTTGATCCGCCCCCCCTTTTCTCATATCATTGCCTGATTCTCTGATTGCTCCTGTCTCTTACAGTCAAAATACATCGTCAGCGTTCCCAACTCCAGCGGATTGTGAATGACCGTGGCAATCTGCCTCGCCTCCCCGGTAATTCCACAAGGCATCCCCGGTGCGGCGACCACCGTATCCGGACCCACATCCTGCTCTGTCAAAAATCCTTCTGAGGTGGTCGCATCATACAGATAGTGGAAATCATGGTACACCGGCAGTCCTTGCAAAACTGTCAGTTTCCCTCTCACACCTTCCTGCTCTTCCGACTCCGCGTGCACCACAAATCCAAAATGCTCCTTATGGCTTTCCTCCGTCGCAAATCGAGTTTCTACCTGCCGCTTCAATTTCTCCCCCGCTGCAACTGCTTTCTCCGTATTCTGATCATAGAGGAAAACATGGCATCCTTTCTCTATCAGAAAAACTGCCGCACTCCTTCCCACCGGGCCCGCACCCAGCACCAGCACCGGCTCATTTTTCTCTTCCATGGCCAGATACAGCGCCTGGGCAAAACCAATCCCTGTCGCATAGCCGTTATCCGAAATAGCGTGACATCTAAGGCTGACGGCAGAATAGGTATCATCATCCGCCATAAATACCATATCTGCGCCTTTTCCGTAAGCCTCATACAGCCCGGTCACATCCGTCGTCTCCGTGACAAAAGCATCCAGACCATAATATCGCAAAATCCCGCAGACAGAATCGGCAAAGTGAGAAATCAGACCCAGTCCGCTGGTGACCGGCACCACGGCAACCCTCTCCTTTGCGGCTTCCCTACAGGCATTCTCCATCCCGACGGACATTGCAGCCAGCTCAAACATCGTCTTCCCTGTCTGGCTCTGAAAGAGCCGGTCATATTCCTCCATCCCTGTCAGAATCGGAATTACATCCGATGGCAGTAACCGTGACATATTCGTTTTCTCCCTCCGAATTATAATTTGTGTTATAAATGGCATACACTTCGAACACTCGCTGGCATATACACTTATGAACGGCGCATTTTCATGCGAAAATATGCTATACAGTTTTTCATAACATCTTACAACTTTCCCCGCACAGCTGCCTTTCTCTCACAGTCCTCTGTTTTTCGTCTCAACCCGGCTTCCTCGTCCGCCGTCAATACCGCGATAGCTCTCCAGCTTCCGGCACCGGGTTTATAGTTGGACATTAGTAATTCCGCACCGCAGCAATTTTTTTCCATATGCAGGATACCGGCATCCGCCATAATCCGCTCTCCCAGAATCTCTACAGCTCCGTCACAAACGTCCATCTGCTGATAACAGGAAACCTTTCTTTCTTTTTCTGCAACACGAATCTGTCCGTCAACCGTCCCTGCCTGGCAAAATCCTGATCTCCCCAAATCCTCCCGATGTCTCTCCTCCCTCAGACAAATCAGTTCCTCCACAAAATTGACGTCGGAAGCAAAGTAAACCGCGATGGGTGTCTGGCTCGGAAACCTCGCGTCAATTTCCAGAACATAGAGCGCTCCTTCATGCAATATGACTTCAATATCAAAAATCCCGTCAATCTGAAGCTCCCCGTTTATCCTTTCCGCAATGTCCATAAATTCCTTCCGAATTTTTTCAGAAACCGCCGCCGGAGCGATAACCCGTTTGCAGTCATAATCCTTATCAATAATAATTTCCGTAATCATCGGTATCTCAACACCGCCTCCGGCGCCGCACCCTAAGACTTCCAGAGAATAAGACGGTCCGTCCAGATACTGCTCTGCCACATAAGCGTCCTGCCCTCTCACACATTTCTTCCACTCCGATAAATCTGAGATTAGGACAACACCATGGCTCCCGCTGGAAGAATCAGGCTTTACAATCACCGGAAAACCACAGTCAGGAAAAGGCTTCGCACAACGGACACCCACCCGTTCAAAGAGCTGTTTTGATGCCGTCTTAGATGACGAAACTGCATAAGCCCCCGGGTCAAAGATGAGAGAAGTTCCTGTAATGTCCCGATATTTACATAATTTTTCCAGAATTTCCGCATCCTCCACAGCGGGAAATACATAATCTGCGCGGGAAAACAATCTGCACATAGCCTTTTCATCTGTGAATTCTACACAGGCTGCTTCATGAGCAATTCCCACAGCCGGAGCAAACCGGTTCCGGTCAGCCACAGTCACACGATGTCCCGCCTCCCGGGCAAGAAACGCAATCTCCACCCCTTGCAGCTTTCCTCCCACTACAAGGATTTCTTTCTGTTTTCGATCCATTGGCGATATTCCTCCGCTTTTGCAATTTCCAGACCGCATTCTGTCACCGTATCACGAATTCCATCCACCGTCCGGTTGCCGTTATCAATGTCCCTGTCAGCATTGGCAACTCCGGCAAAGCCTTTTTGTGGGGGGATAATGGAGGTGATTACATTGGCGCCTGCCATCAATCGCTCCTCAAGCCCATAAAGCCCCTCTACATCCAATGATGCCGGAATCAATACATCCGGATAGAGGAGGCGCATTACAGCAATGTTTAAAAGTTCCTGCTGGTCCGTACGTACCTCCTTTTTCTCCATCGGCGTGCCGGCCTGCGGCACAAAGGTCATTGCCCTCATCTGGGAAGCACCGATTCGTCCCATCTCCCGCAGAGAATGGACGATGTCATCCACCGTATCCCCGATACCGCAAAGAAGTCCCTCCTCAATCAGCATCCCGTTCTTTCGGGCATCTGCCTTCGCTGCCATCCGCTCCTCATAACTCTGATGAATCCTCATTTTTTCAAACAGCTGCGGATTATGGGTCTCCTGATACAGTGCATACCAGTCTGCTCCCGCCTGCGCAAGTTCACAGATACTCTCATCCGCTATCAAACCGGGAGAGACCATCACCGCCAGCCCCGTCTCTGCTTTCACCCGGCGAACCAGTTCAGACAAACGCCTGGGATTGTCCAGATACCAGGGATCCTCCCCCATGGTCAGATCAATCAGGTGAACACCGGAATCCTTAAGCTGCACAGCTGTCCGCACAATTTCCTCCTCACTCTTACGGTAGCGCTCCGGCTGACCGTTGGATTTGCGAAAATAGCAGAAATTGCACTCATTTCTGCACCAGGTGGAAAAATAGACAAACCCATAAAGAAATATTTTCTTTCCGAAAAGTGCCTTTCTCGCTGCGCGGGCGGCCTCAAAAATTTTCTCTGTCTGTGCCGGTTCTCTCTCCGAAAGGAGGAACCGAAGCTCACTATCTGACAGGTTTTGACCTTCACGGCATTTTTTTATAATTTCTGTCAACATACTTTCGTCCTCTTTTTTCTCTCTACGGTGCCATCTCTGCTACGCCATCGCTGATGCATACCCGGATATCTGCCTGCCGACGCAAACAATCTCAATCGACTTCTGTCAGGCGCGCAAAAAAAGGAAAGCAGATGATCTGCTTTCCCTGGAATAAAGATAAAAAGAGAATCTCTTTTTTCATAGCGAAGAGCCCCGGTGTCGCACCCGGCTGTATGGATTTAGAGTCCACATAATCACTCCGATTTACCCTCCACATTAATCATACCGCGCATGCAAAGCAAAACTGTGCCCTGTCAAGCGAGATCTGAAACAGGCAGTCATCGTGCAGTTTCCTGTGAGAAGAACCCGTCATCTGCACATCTCCTGTCCATTGCGCTGACCCTGCAGCTGCAAAAGGAGCGGTGCGGACAAAATCCTCCTGCTGCACGAAGATACTCCGGCAGCCTTATAAGATCCGATGATTCCTCATCTATAATCCATGTAAATTCATGATTGTCTTCATAAACTCTGCCTTTCTTTTAATGATACCAGTTTTTACAGTAATTACATCCGGATCCGGCCATGCAGTCCTGACAGTCTTTCGACGGAATCCGAATCGGCTGTGCGCTCACCAGATGTATAGCCATAATGGATTTTAACGGCTCCATCAGACCGCTGCCCAGCAGATGAATTTTTGTTTTCGCCTCCGGAAGCTCATCCAGGAACACACCGATTGATTCCACCGGCATCCCGTAAAAACCCGGCATAACTGTTGTCGACAGGTACTGCTGCGGCAAAATCTTCTCTCGAAGATGGCATTCCATGTAATCCCGCACCGCATCCAGAACGGAAATCTGCAGGCTGTCCGCCAAAACCGCCTCCGACATCTTCATCTTACGTGTGTCAAGAAGGACTGAGTGACAGACATACACATACCCTCCGAGAATTTCATCGGGTTTTACCATCTGAAAAATTTTGCACGGCACTTCCCTCTCTCCAAATCGAAGCGTCTCCCCACAAACCTGCTTCGATCCGAATTCACCCATATAAACCGTGATCTCTCTGCTGGAAAAAAACTCCTCAAAAATTTCCTCTGATTTCTTCCGTGCCCTTAAAACATTTTTTCCTTCCCGCTCCCATCCGCATTTCGGAACCATGTACTTCATACACTGTTCAGAAAGTTCTGACAACGGAATTATAACCTTCGTACACTCCATTGTGCAGCACTCCTTCGTAATGAAATTAAGATGATTGTAAACCCTCATCCGGGGTGAGAGTCAAGCAGCGGATTAACGTCTCCTGTTTTTACCGAAATTCATTGCCCTGAGGTAGAGATCCTGAAAATTTTTATCTACGGAAAGTTCCACATGGCGCACCCTGCCTGCGAATTCATTCATTCGCTCTCTGGAATTTTCAGTAAGCAGGGCCAGACTCACCCCGTCCCCTGCAGCATTCCCGACAAAGGTAATCTTTTCCGGATCCATCTCAGGGAAAAGCCCGATTGTAAGAGCACTTTCCTTTTTAATATAACTGCCGAAAGCTCCCGCCACATAGAACCCGTCGATATCTGCCACCGAACACCCGGCCTCTAACAGCATCGTCTCGAGTCCCGCATGAATGGCAGCTTTTGCCATCTGTACTTCCCTGATATCCTTCTGGGTCAGCGTGATATCTTTTTCCCCATAGAAAAGGACAAATTCGTTTCCTTTTTCTCCTCTCCGAAGACGTCGGCAGAGAGTATCCGCAATTCCCTTTTCCCTCGCCTTATCGGCAGTCAGCAGCTTTCCTTTCCAGTCGACGATACCGGCTGACAAAAGCTCAGACACGGCATCAATCAGTCCGGAACCGCAGATTCCCACTGCCTCTGTTCCCCCAATCACTTCCAGCTTCACATCCGTATCCGTAATCATAACTCCCTCTATCGCTCCCGAAGCCGCCCGCATTCCGTGAAGAATCGCCGCCCCCTCGAAAGCCGGCCCGGCTGCCGTAGAGCAGACATACAAAACACCTCCCTGCGCCAGCACGATTTCTCCGTTGGTACCCACATCAATCATGACACAAATACCATCCATCTGGTCCAGACCGACAGCAAGAATGCCCGCTGTGATATCAGACCCCACATGACCCGCGAGGTTGGGAAGCACAAACACTTCCCCTGTACGGCACATGCAAATACCGGCGTCTGCCGCAAAAATATGGTTTTCTTTCTGAAACGCCGGGATAAACGGCGCCCTGGCAATCCGCTTCGGATTCACACCAAGGAAAAGATGGCTCATGGTTGTATTCCCATCTATTGCACACAGATAAATTCTCTCCGGATCAACCCTCTGTTCGCTTGCCATGTCCCTGGTCAGTTCGTTGATGCCGCCAACAATGAGCGACTGCATTTTCTGCAGATTTCCCTCACTTTCCCCACAAAAATGAATGCGGGAGATGACATCCGCCCCGTAGGTACTCTGAGGATTGAGCATCGCTTTTGCCTGCAGCATCCTGCCTTCATTCAGATCCCATAGCATCACAACAACCGAAGTAGTGCCAATGTCCACGGCAATGCCATAGCATTGCATTGAGGTATCTCCATCTTCCACAGCAAGGATTTCGCCGTCCTTTACCACGGCTGTTACCAAAGTCTCCCCATTCCCGGCGAGCATTGCCAGACTGCGGATCGGCTCCACTCTTTTGAGAACTGCTTCGCAATGATACTGTGTATACAGAGCATCTGTCAGACGTTGTCTGTCCGGCTTCTGATGAATCAACGAGACAGCTTCCAGCATGACCGGGTATTTTTTCACAGACACCTGCAGTTCTTTCACATTTTTCTGCGGCTGCATGAGTCTGCCCTTTCGATCCTCCTTTTCCTGTTTTCCCGGCACCCGGATACTTGCATCAGAAAGCGCCCGGACGCAGCAGGCCAGACGATATCCTTCCTCCAGCTCCTCCGCAGATAAAAGTTTTCGTTCCGTATCGGTCAGAGGCGTCAGCTGACCGTCCGTCACCTGTATCTTACACTTTCCGCAAAGGCCGTTTCCACTGCAGTCCGCCGGAATTGCCGTCCCGCATCGACGGGCAAGGTCCAGAATCGTCTCCCGCCCGTCAGTTTCTATTTTTAAGTCTTCCAGACAAATCTTCATGTCTACTAACTTCCCTCACTTAATTATCTGAATATAGCATAATTTCTTTCTTGTTTTCTGTCTGTTCCTGTGCTATCCTAATTTATTAATAAATGAAACGGTGTTTCACAGCACCGCAGTTAATATATACACACTCATTTCCATTGTATTTCCATTCTTTCCACAGGGAAAAGGGGGACTTATATGTTTATTACTTATGATACGTTACTGCAGTATCCTGAATTAAAAGGAGTTAAAATCCTGGCAGGCAAAGCCGGTCTTACCCGATTAATTCAAGGCGCCCACTTTATCGATCTCCCGGACCCGTGGAACTGGATCAACACGAACGAACTGCTCTTTCTCTCCGGTATTTCCATACAGGAACCGGAAACGGATCTTCTGGAAATTGTCGAACGCTGTGCCAGAAAAAATATGGCCGGTCTGGTTCTGGCTCCGGGACCCTACCTGGAATCCGTTCCCACAGCAGTCTGCGAGCGGTGTGATGAGCTGGAAATCCCGCTTTTATCCATCCCATGGGAATCCCACATCAACGATATTGAGTATCATATTTACCACGATATTTTCCGGCGGCATGAGATTTCACAGTCCATCAACACATTCCTCCACAAGATGATCGCAACGAAAGAACCGCGCTCCTTTGAAAAAGACCTGATTCTTCTGGGCTATCAGCCTCAGAATCCGCACGTCATCCTGGATTGCAAAATCCGCCATATCATTTCACAGAATGCCAATACCGCCGACTGCATCGAACAGAATGCCCGATTGCTTTCCAATATTATGGCGGCATCTTTCGAACGGTTTCAGATTCCCAATCTTTTTATGACGGAAGCCGACCGGATCCTCTGCATCATCGATCTGGGAAATGAAAATAAACTTTACCGCCAGGCAATCTCCCAGATTCAGTCATCCCTCGATGCTTTCGCTGCCAGACAGGCTACCTGCATCGCCTATGCCGGCATCAGCAATATCTATGATTCCTACTCTCAAATCCGACAAGCCCTCGAAGAATCCACCCAGGCTCTGATCATCGCCCAGGTCAACCAGAAAGCCAACAGCTGCCAGCAATTTCAATCCATCGGCGCTTATCAGCTCTTTTTCTCTCTCAGCGATGAACAGCTGGAGTCGATTATGGACAGTACTCTGAGTCCTCTTCTGGATGATCCCGGCGGAACTGAGATGCTGGACACGTTGGAAGCCTACCTTGACCACGACTGTCACATCCGCAACACTGCCACTGACCTGTATATTCATTGGAATACATTAAAGTACCGGATTAACAAAATCAGCGACCTCTTACACTGTGACCTGTCAGACAGCCATACCCTGTTTAACCTGCGCATGGCTTTCAGCATCCGCCGCTACCTCACATGGAGAAAAGAAAATCCGTAACCATATTTTAAGCGCGAAGCAGGGCTGCCTGACTGAAATAATCGTGAGAATACTCCCAAAATTTTCTCGGGGTCTGCATCTTTAAAATTCCATCCTGTGCCGTCATATATACACGTCGGCGAATCGGCTCCTCGCGGAATTCTTTCAGCACCAGGTCGTCACGGTTTCCTTCCCAGGTAATCGCCGGCAGAATCGTTACTCCCAGATTTCTGCTCACCATAGAAGATACCGTATTCTGGCTGTCACATTCCATGACAATCCTTGGCGAAAAACCGTGATCCGCACAAATCTTCTGCACCATCTGCCCCATAGGAGTCATATCCTCCATGACCACAAAATCTTCCTGCCGAAGCTGTTCCATAGAGACCGCGTCTTCACTAGCCAGAGGATGGTTTTTGGCTACAGCCACCAGACACTTTTCTTCATACATCACTACAGAATCTTTTGCGGTAGCCATATCGTCAGAAGAATGAATGATAAAATCCCATTCTTCTTCTGAGGAGGGATTCCTCTTGAGAAAAACAATCCTGGCCTCCGGTTCTGATCTCCGAAATCCTACAAACAATTCCGGGAACATCCGTGTAAACTGGACTCTGGTGATACGAATCACTTTCTGATCGGCGGCGGCTCTGGCCTTGAGTTCCGCTTTAGCCTGACTTCCCAGATCCAATATTTCATTAACATAACCAAGAAAAAGATATCCGTTTTCATTCAGGCGGATACTCCGCCCCACCCGGTCAAAAAGCTTTACCTCCAGTTCCTGCTCCAACTCCTTGACTGTCCGGCTCAGCATGGATTGCGCCACCAGCAGCTTTCTGGAAGCTTTTGATAAATTTTCATACTCAGCGATTGTCTTAAAATATTCCAGTTTCTGAAAATCCATATCCTCACCCGCCTTTTTCATTGGTTCTGACTCTCTTTTTTGCGATATCCTTCGCAAATATCTATGCCAGAACAAACACGAAAGTAAAACACTAAAGTAACTTTACAGTCAGTATTCTTAAATATATCTGAATTATACAAAAAAGGATTGCCACTCACCATATCCGCAAAAAACAAAATTCTCCTCTTTTTTTCATCCGCCAGAAACATATGTCACGATTTTTCCCTGTGTTATACTTATTTCACCGAACAAATCAGGAGAATAAAACCCATAAAAAAAATATCAGGAGGATTTTGCTATGACATTAGAAGAATACAGCAAGAACGCTTATGATGCCATGCTCGACATGGATGAAGATCTGGCGTACGAGACTCTGGACAACGCAATCGAAGAAGGCATCGACCTGACGGCACTTCTGACCGGCGGATACAGCGCAGGCATGCAGGAACTCGGCGAACAGTTCAGTTCCGGCGAGGTATTTCTCCCGGATCTGATGTATGCTTCCGAGATTATGCAGACCGTATCCGCAAAAATCGAGGAAATTATGCTTGGCGGTGAAACACAGACAGGGCAGAAAGGAAGCGTCGTATTTGCCACTGTCGAAGGCGATGTCCACGATATCGGCAAAGGCATCTGCTGCTCCCTCTTAAAGTCCAACGGCATCACCGTTTATGACATGGGGCGGGATGTTCCCGCGGAAGACATCGTTGACAAAGCGGAGGAAGTCGGAGCAGACATCATCGCCTTAAGCGCCCTGCTCGTCACAACCATGACCTGCCAGAAACAACTGATCGATATCTTGAATGAGCGCGGCATTCGCGACAAGTACATTGTTATGGTCGGCGGAGCTCCTGTTACCTCCCGGTGGGCGCAGAAGATCGGTGCAGACAGATATACCGAGGACGCAGCAGAATGCGCATCGGTCGCGGTGGAACTGCTGGCATCCAAATAAGAAATATAAGTCCGGCGATCAGATAAAAGGAAAATTTTCAACCATTGTTTCACAAAAATCGAGTAGGAGGCGGTGATTAGCCGCCGTCCTCTCACAGCACCGAACGTAC
>JAJQCB010000189.1 GCA_021203005.1 Clostridiales bacterium
GTACTCATATATCCAGGTGCCCGAAAAAAAATATAATTTATATCCGTTAATGCATTTCCAAAATTGGTTTTTCCGGTTGCATTTCTTCCGTAAATTAGCATTTTAGTGATCAGTCCCTCATAAAGGCAATCTGAACTAAACTGATATCCAGCAACATCACTAAAATCTATCTCTATTTTATCTTTAAAATTTTTAAAATTTCTTACAGCAAATTTTTTTAACATTCCATTATCATCCTTCCGATATAATTATCAAAATAACAACTGCTGCCATTCGTATATAGTATACCCACTCAGCGTTGCTTTCGCAACATTTTTCCGTAAAATTTTTCCGGCACATCTCTATTCAATTGATTATGCAATGAAATCCTTTGTCATAATTGAATTGATTGTAACAGAATTGAGATGTGGTACAATCATTTTGGGGAATTCTGAATAAAATCATTTTTCGGAAGAGAAACTGGAATTTTGAAATCCGGATCACAGATAAGTATGGTTGAGATCATTTCCAGCTTACAGCGGTACTGTTTCCTCTTTTTATCGTAACCGATACCCACCAGGAGAACCGGCTATGGCAGAAACAGCAAACAGCACCGTTGTAAGATAGAGCAGGTTTAATCCCTGCTGAAAATATCCCTGGTATATACCTTTTCCCGGACATCATCCAGGCAAGCATCATACCGGTTCGCGATAATAGCATTGCTCACCCGCTTAAACGCTCCCAGGGAGTTGACCACCCGGCTTCCGAAGAAAGTGGAACCGTCTTCCAGTGTAGGCTCGTACACAATCACTGTGGCTCCTTTTGCCTTAATTCGTTTCATAACGCCCTGAATCGACGACTGCCGGAAATTATCCGAATTCGACTTCATGGTCAGCCGATAGACGCCCACCACACACTCCTTCTCGGTTCCCGCGTCAAAATCTCCGCGGTTGTAATAGTCATAATATCCGGCCTGGCGCAGCACCCGGTCTGCGATGAAATCCTTACGGGTACGGTTGGACTCTACAATCGCCTCGATCAGATTTTCAGGAACATCTTTATAGTTTGCAAGCAGCTGCTTGGTGTCTTTCGGCAGGCAGTAACCGCCATATCCAAAAGAGGGGTTGTTGTAATGGGAGCCGATACGCGGATCCAGGCACACGCCGTCAATAATCTGCTTCGTATTCAGCCCTTTCGACTCGGCATAGGTATCCAACTCATTAAAATAGGACACCCGCAGGGCCAGATAGGTGTTTGCGAATAGCTTCACCGCTTCCGCTTCCGTAAATCCCATAAACAGAGTGTCAATATCTTCCTTTATAGCCCCCTCTTTCAAAAGTTCTGCAAAGGCATGCGCGGCGTTCACCAGCTGCTCATCCGCCATATCCGTACCCACAATGATGCGTGACGGATAGAGATTATCATAGAGCGCCTTTGACTCGCGCAGGAATTCCGGGGAGAACAGAATATTTCTGCTTCCAGTTTTTTCACGGATTGATTCCGTATACCCGACCGGTATCGTGGACTTGATGACCATGATCGCATCCGGATTATACTCCATCACCAGGTCGATTACCGCCTCCACCGCGGACGTGTCAAAGAAATTCTTCCGGCTGTCATAGTTTGTCGGGGCTGCTATCACCACGAAATCAGCATCTGTGTAGGCTTCTTTCGCATCCAGCGTCGCCGTCAGGTGCAGCTCCTTTTCCGCCAGATATTTCTCGATGTATTCATCCTGAATCGGAGAGATCCGCCGATTGACCATGTCTACCTTTTCCGGAATGATATCTACTGCTGTCACGCTATGATTCTGCGCCAGTAAAACAGATATGGAAAGGCCGACATATCCCGTTCCGGCCACTGCGATTTTTATGTTTTTACTCATAATAATTTTCCTCAAATCTAATTCCTAAACCAAAAAAGCAACACAATTTTACTTCCAAAATATATGTGTATCTTCCCCAGACTGGTATCTAATGTCCGAAAAGATATTTTCTTATCATTCGCGGTAACCAGGTAATAACTCTGCCTATGCGAAACGAAACAGATGTTTCGATTGTATCAATTTTCTTCCGATATTCTGCGGAAATTTCCTTTTGCCTCACCAGAGCTTTATTTTTTCTCTCTAATCGTATTTTCAGTTTATGAATTCTTTCTTTCTGCTGTTCAACCTGCTCTTTCTTCCCCTTTAATTTTTGAATAGCCAGGCTTTTCTCCGCTGATTTTAGGCTTAATTGCAGGTAATTCATGTGTGAAAAATACATTAGAAATTGTTCCGGTGTATCCTGATATAAATGAGCAACAATCTCCTGATGCCAGCTTGGATAGTAAAATCCACCGCAACAAGTTTCCGTGATATGCAATCGTTTCAAATAGTCTGTTTTTAACGCTTTTACTGTTTCGATAAAAGTACCATATTCTGTAATATTCCTTAACAGATGGATAACATTCCCGAGACTTCTGTTTGCAAAACTTCTTTCAGGCAGTATACCGTCTTTTTCTAAACTTTCCGCGGTGCTAATCCAGGCTTCCAGAGGATCTAACGGTGCAAGAGAAGAAGTTGCTGTAAGGTTACTCTTCTGACTCGTGCGATAAGTAACTAATGCCTGCTCTACAACGGAAATACGCTTGGCCCGGCAAAGGGCGTTTACAACAAAATAAATATCATTTCCATTTCTGATTTCCTGAAAATCCAGTCCGCAGTTCTCTATAAACTCTCTGCGAAACATCTTATTCCAGGGCGCTGCTGTCGTAAAATTCAGAATGTATTTCTCATTTGTATCCCTGTTAAATGTATCTGTGTCCGGGATTCTTCCAGTGTTCAAATAAGAACGAACACCTGGATCAAGTTTATTTTCTTCCTCCAGATATTTGTTGGCACCGCACACACAGATATCTGCCTCACAGAAAACTGCCCTGGTATATAATTCTTCCAAAGCATTCCGTTCAAAAAAGTCATCACAATCCCAAAACACCAGATACTCTCCGGTTGCATGGCTTTTTCCGAGATTGCGCGCCGCCCCGGCAAACTTATTTTCCTGTCTGTATAACTGAATTCTGTTATCGCGTTCCTTGTATCCCTGAAGGATTTCAAAAGAACTGTCCGTTGATCCATCATCCACGCAGATAATCTCGATTGCCTGCAGTGTCTGGCAGCAGATACTGTCCAGACACTGCCTCAGATATTTTTCTCCATTAAATACCGGTACAATCACAGACACTTCTATATGTACCGGAGTTGTTATCGAGTTACTTTCCATCAGAATCCTGACCCTCCTGTCACAGGCAGCAGATATGGTCTCAGCTACAGCTTCATTGAAACCACCTTACTATATCCGCTCTTAAACGTGATTTTTTCGTTGCTGGATTTTTTTATTGCAACCACTTTATAATAATATGTTTTCCCTTTTTTCAGGCTCTTGTCAGTATAACTCACCGTACTCCCCTTAGAAATCGTGGAGCATTTCTCATATGTCCCATCTTTCGAAGTCGCCCGATATACAATATACCCGCTGGCTCCGGATACCTCCCCCCAGCTTAGCTTCACGCTGGTTGAACTCTTTTTCGATGCTTTCACAGAGGAGGGAGTCGATACGTTTTTGTAGACTTTTGATCCATTTGTTACCCCATTGCTCTTATTTCCGGAATAAGTATTTTTACCTACAGTTCCTTTCACGGTCGTAGTCAGATAAACAGCTTTGTTTGCTGATTTAATCGTATTTCCGGATATGGTCACCTTGCAGCCGAGACCATAAATTCCGTTCACAGAGGATGTACCTGTGAGAGAATTTTTGCTCACTTTAATCGTATACTTGGTGGAGTCCGGATTCAGGTAAATCAAAGCCTCCCCCTTACACGATGATACAGTATTCCCGGAGATAGTCATATCACACTTGACAGATTTAATTGATATCCCCCGCGCCTTACCATTTTTAATTGTATTATTCTTAATGGTCTTTATTTTCCCTGAATTTTGTACAAAAATGCCATGATTTGCCGGGCTGGAAATCTTATTGGATTGAATCGTAGTGAGAGTACCTTTATCTACGCCGATTCCATATTTTCCTGCTGAGCTTATCGTATTGCTGCTGACCGTACTGATTTTTCCGGAATTATACACATAAATTCCATATACGGACGGGCTCGAAATTGTATTACTTTTTACAGTAGTTGCCTTGGACGATGATTCCACGCGAAGTCCGTCTTTTTTCGGTGAAGTGATCGTATTACTGCTGATTGTTTTGACTATAGCCTTGTTGTGCAAAAATATACCATGAGACGACGTCTTTTTGATTGTATTCCCCTTGATTGTCGTCACCGTTCCGGCCTTATCCACATTGATTCCGGCTTCCTTTGCAGACGAAATCGTATTGGAACTGATTGTCTTTACCGTGGCCGAGGATCCATACACACTGATCCCGTTTTTACCGGGCGAACTGATCTTATTACCTGTACCAATCGTCGTTGCAGTCGCTTTAATCACGTATATCCCGTTCTCTTTCGGAGATGTAATCGTATTTCCGCTCACTGTTGTCACAACTGAACCGTCATAAATGCGAATCCCGTCTTTGCCGGCGGATGTCACACTGTTATTTTTAATATTTTTTACAGTAGAATCGGAATTTACATAGACGCCATATCCGTTTTTGGAGGATACTGTGTTCTCGTTTACTGTATTGTTCTGGCTCGCATCCGTCACAGTAATACTGCTGTACACATCGCTGCTCGATGTCCCTGTACATGTGACCTTATTGCTGCTCACAGTAGTGCTTCTCACATCGGATAGATAAATCCCATAACGGTTTGTACTGATCGTGTTACCGGAAATAGTAGCTCCGCTGATATAATAATTGCCCGCCGGCAAAGAATCACAGAGATCCTTATCCGAGTTTTTATATGCACTGTCCAAAGACAAGCCGCACAAAATAATTGCTGCGCTCATATGCTCCGCATAGGCATCATCTCCCTTGCAGGTAATCGTATTGTTTTTAATCACGATATTCTGATTGGAAGCCGGGGTGCTATACTTGACAGAAATCGACGTGGACGAATTCAGCGTCGAGGCAAGATATGTTCCTTTCGTCCGAATAGAATACAGTGCAATTCCCCGTGCGCAATTGGTAATCGTATTGCCGGAAATTGTGCAATTTATCCAGTTCATCCCATGAATCGCCGCACTGTCACAATTTTTAAACGTACAGTTTGTGATTGATATTGTATCCAAAGGGTTGTTCAGCATAGTAGTATGACTGCCGACGCCACGCGGAACATCTGTAAAGGTACAATTATCAATTGTAACATTTTTTGTCGCAAGATCTTCCGAAGTATATCCGGGAAAATGTGTTTCCTGCAGAATATCTAACTGAATGGCTTCATAGCATAGGTTTGCGTCGTCAGAGCCGCTCAAAGTCTGAGTCTGAAAAGAACATCCGCTTACCTGAAAGTCATTGATACCCGCGACTTCCACCAAATGTTCATCTTTAACCTGAATTATTCACGGCGACCTGATTTTTCCATATACCAGACACCGA
>JAJQCB010000200.1 GCA_021203005.1 Clostridiales bacterium
GTGTGAGCCTGCTCTTTATTCTGCTCTAAATCTGATACTTCACTTATGAATTATAACATGTCAATCCCAACACTAACAGAAGTATTTAAATATTAAAAAAGCCTTTGCAAAAGAAAATCTTCTGCAAAAGCTTTCACTATACACCAAAGTATTATAATATTGATGCAATTCCCATAACCAAAAGCGCTATCACACCTCCGGCACCCAATACATACATGAGGCATCCCGGCATACAGCATCCTCCGCGATAGCCGCCCCATCCGCGATGAGGTGGCGGCGGTGGCATTCCGGGCCCGCCGTGCATCCCGCCCGGTCCCCCGGGCCTTCCCATCCCGGGTCCACCCGGTCCACCCGGTCCGCCCATTCCTGGTCCGCCATGTCCGCCTCCTGATCTTCCGGGTCCACCCGGTCCTCCTGGTCCTGGCATATTCATTCCTCCCTCCATGTCAAATACAGTCAAAATGGTTTTTGATATACGGACTATATCAGAACATCAATTTCCAATAGCCCATACATAATCCGATCGTTGCTATTAAAAACAGCAATGCAATAGAACCTTCCCGGTTTTTTGCGGATAATATGATGTTTGCAACTCCTGCGACCAGGACAAGCAGCATGGCCAGCGGGCCTGTAAATGTGCCACAAATAAACAGGTATTCCAGTATCGCAGCGATAGAAAATATCACAAAAAGAACGTAGAACAGTTTCTTTATCAAAATTGGCTTGCCCTTTCTTTTGGCATTAATTCTTTTACAGGCCTGAGAGAGTTATCATGAATTACATCTCCGCATTTATAATCAAATACTATCACAAACAGATGATCGTGACAATAAATGACATGCATAATAATTTTAGAAGTTATTTTGCATTCGTCTGTCTTTTGTCATATCTTTATCACGATCTATATCTAAAATCGTATCAATAGTCTTTCTGGCAATGAGCAAATCCTGCATCTCCCGACGGGCTGCACGATATTCCGAGTAAGCTTTTTTCTTCCCATCAGTGCTGTATTTTTCCACGCTTTACTTCATACCCGGCATCTTCCAGCAGACGCAGAAAAGACTCAAAATCTTTTGGCTTTTGTAAGAGAGCCTGGTCGATGGATCGCACAGGCTATGTAAGGATCGATATTATATTTTACAGTGGAATATAAAAGGAGTGCCGGACTATAAAATAAAGCCCGGCGTAACATGAAATAGAACTTTTATTTTAATAACAACAGGACGCTTGCAGAGGTTTCTCCTGTTGTTTGATTTGTATCATAAACGTTCATTGTGAAGATATTTTGATACGGATTTGAAAAATATGTGAAGCATCAACCGTAATTATGAAAAATATTATTGTTCAAGGCTGTTCGGATCCAACAAAAAATCAAAAACACTCATTACCAGAACCCCATCATCGTTATAATAGGGCGCAGGTGTTTCTTTGGTTATAATAATCTTTTTGAAACCGTCTCCCGTCAGCATAAGTGAGCGTTGCTCCTGTTCCATCTTTGCATGATCGGGTATTGCGTATGCCGACTGAATATAGAAACGTTTGGAACCTTTATTGCACACAAAATCAATTTCTAACTGCTTACGGATACGGCTGCCAGTAGAGTCTGTAGTATTTTGAACAATCACACCAACATCGACATTGAAACCACGAATTTTCAACTCATTAAAGATAATGTTTTCCATGGTATGAGTTTCTTCTAATTGGCGAAAGTTTAATCTGGCATTGCGAAGTCCCATATCAGTAAAATAATATTTCGCCGGAGTATCAATGTACTTTCGCCCTTTAATATCGTAACGAATGGCACGGTCAATCAGAAAGGAATCGCACAAGTAATTAATATAGTTTCCAATCGTTGTTTTGCTGATGGTTTTCTGTTTGACGCTCTTGAATGTTGCAGACAGTTTCGATGGATTCGTTAGTGAACCAATCCCAGAAGATAAAATGTTGAGTAAATCTTCCAGCTCTGCGCGGTTTCGGATTTTATGTCGGCCCACTATATCTGAGATATAGGTTTCTTCAAACAGCGATTTGAGAAACTGTATCTTTTCCTCCGGAGTTTGGAACCGAAGAACAAGAGGCAGACCACCGTAGAGCATATATTCATTCCATCCATCCTGTTTACTGCTCGGATAAACGGACATAAACTCAGAAAAGCTAAGCGGATACATATGAACTTCATCGCCCCGGCCACGGAACTCTGTAATAACGTCTTTGGAAAGGAAGCGGGCATTACTGCCGGTGACATACACATCTACATTTTCCATCCGGATAAGGCTGTTTAAAACGGATTCAAATTCCTCCAGCAGTTGTACCTCATCAAGAAGCACATAGTACATTTCATTGTCAGTAAATTGTTCTTTAAGATATGGCATCAAAACATACGGATCCTGATACCGCTTATTTTCAAATGAATCAAAGGCGATTTCTATGATGTGTTTTCTATCTATTCCCTCTTCCAGAAGATAAGTTTTGAATAGATTAAATAACAGAAATGATTTTCCACAGCGACGAACACCGGTAATTACTTTGATAAGACCGTTATGTTTTTTGCTGATAAGCTTATTCAAATAGAAATCTCTCTTAATAATCATATGCAAGCCTCCTATTGGACTTTTTTGCGGGTTCGTACATTTTTGTCCAGTAGAATTATATCCGAATTTTATTGTTTTTACAACTGTATATTGGACTTTTTTGCGTCACAGCGCATTTTTGTTCAGTAAGATTCATCCGACCAGTTCATAAGGATGGATTCCATATACTTTCAGTTATGTATGTGATCTGTAAATTGACGTTCAAATAACCTGAATTGTACCAATCACGGACAGCCGTTTCAATCTGTAAATTTAAAATTATGTAGGGATGAAGGGACGAAACTGCCTTTAGATCATTTAAAAATCTAAACTATCTGCATTTAACAGGAAATACTTCATCCCCATAATGACAAAGTCCTCGTTATTACGTCAAGGTTTCTTCGCACCATCATGTTACTCCTTGCTTGTATGCGTTTGCACATTTTTTAGTAATGATGTTCGATCATAGAGTGTATCGCATTTCAATTGCCATTCCCGGGAATTTTTGATGGCAATTTCTGTAGCATTTATATATGATGAAGTAACGGTCTGGACGGATATTGGATTTTATGATATAAAAAAATGGAGTAAAAAATCTTAAAATAAAAAATACAGAATGGAAGTATGTGTTTATTTATTATGGTTTTTTCAAAAGGCTACGGTATTCGGATCAGCCCGGTGTAATAACCATATATAACTTGAATCGAGAACACTTTTAAATAAAAGAAAGCGGGGGCACAGAAATGGGTTTTCAAATCGAAGGAACTAAACTGGTAAAATATATTATGGAGGATGACACGACATGCGTAGAAATACCATCGGGTGTGACTGAGATCGGGGAGTCGGCTTTTGGAAGTATCGTTTCGGGCGCGTACCAGGGGCTTGAGTCCGTCATCATTCCGGATGGTGTAACGAAGATCGGCGATGGGGCTTTTTATAATTGTAAGACCCTCCGCTCGATCGTGATGCCGGACAGCGTAACCGAGATTGGCAGCGCGATTTTTCAGAACTGCTGGGAACTGTCCTCCGTGCGCCTGTCGAACCGGATCACTAAGATACCCTCCTACGCATTCTACTGCTGCCGTGAATTGGAGTCGCTGCATCTCCCGGACGGTCTTCTTGCAATTGGCGATGAGGCATTTCAAAGCTGCGCCTTTCATTCCATCGGCATTCCGGAAACGGTGACTTTTATTGGTGAGGCCGCCTTCTGCGGATGCCGGAATCTGACTTCCGTTGTCGTTCCGCCGCAGATCAGGCATCTGTACAGACTGACCTTTGCAAGCTGCTATAAGCTCGCAAAGATCACGCTGCCGGAAGGGCTGGAAGAGATTGGAGAGTCCGCGCTGTGGAAAACAGCGATCACCTCCCTGGTGTTTCCTGTCGGCGTGAAAAGCTTCCGGAAAGCAATCTGTCACGAGTGTACCGCGTTAAAATCTGTGACACTGCCGCAGGAGCTCGAGAGTATCCCGGCTTATTTTTTCCAGGGATGCAGTTCGCTTGCATCTATTCAGCTTCCGGACAGCGTGTCAAAGATCGGGCGCGGCGCCTTTGAAGGCTGTGCCTCCCTGGAATCCGTCGTATTGCCGAAAGTGCTTACCACCTTGCCGCCGATGGTATTTGACGGCTGTTCTTCCCTGACTTCGATCGAAGGGTTGGAGCATATCACGGGGATACAGAGAAACTTTGAAGGCGCGGTCATCTACCCGGGATGCGCGCTGGTGATCCGCGAAAACAAGGAAAGCGGGAAGCTGGAGACGGAGGTGGATGAGCGTTTCCGGGGGATGAAACAAGAGCGCTGCCTCGGTATCCGCGGCGGCGGCGACTACGGATATGACGAATGGGATGAACAGTATGATATCATTTCTGATCCGGAAAAACATCTTTATATGCTGAGGACAATTTCTACAACCGACGGTTACTATGACTCTTCATTTGAAGTAAGCTATTCTTTTATTACCGAGGAGAGCGCAGCGAATCGCAAGAGCTGGTAGACAGGTCAGACAATGAAAGGATGAGGATACTATGGAAACACAAGCAGAAGATATGTTATACACCGTCACAGAAGTCGGAGAGAACGGTGAGCTGATTAAGGACATGCGTGTTGTGAAGAAGCAATACTCACCGGAAGAACTGGCTGTGATCGATGGCGAAATTGAGAAGTATCGGCTGGTGGTCAATTATACAGAAAAAAAGGAAGATTACTCAAGACCGGAGGCCCTGGAGCAGTGGGACGCCAAAAACGACATCCCGTTCCGCCGTGCCAACGCTGTGGTCAAAGACGGACACCTCATCGGCGCGGTAGTCGAGACACACCATGTCTCCGGCAGCTACTCCTATTACAGCAACAAGACCGGGAAACGATTATCCCCCTGGGCGGGTCAGAGAATACTTATAGCTATCACGCGTACAGCGACGAGTTTGACCACAGCGAACACAGGTATACACATCTGATCGCGAAATAGTTTACATTACCGAGGCGGTTAATCAGAAACCTTTGGCCCGGTTGCACAATTCCAAAACGAAGACTATAATAAAGAAATATTCTTAAAAGAAAAATAAGGTGAGCAGCATGGAATATTTCTGGTATATTATTGCGGCGGCAGGCGCCGGCGTCGGCACCGGCCTGGCCGGTCTGTCCGCGGCGACCGTCATGGTTCCGATTCTGATTGTGCTCTGTCCCTCTTTTCAGGGGGAATACGGCGCGTATCAGGCGACGGCCATCGCGTTGGCGTCCGATATTCTCGGTTCTGCCGTGACGACCGCGGTCTATGCGAAAAATAAGAGGATTGATCTAAGGCATGGCTGGGTTATGCTGGCCTGCATTGTCGCTCTCAGCACAGTGGGAAGCTATGTCGCATTTCTTGCAGGGAATGTTATACTGTACCCATAAGTGTGGACACTATCAAAACTTGCAGCCCCGGTATTTAG
>JAJQCB010000140.1 GCA_021203005.1 Clostridiales bacterium
GTATACAGTTGTGTTATAAGCTTTGTATAAAAAGTAAGCACCTAAATTGGGGACGCTTACTGTAAAAAATACTTATCGTGTTGTGTGTGTGCAAATGGCACGTCAAAGAACAAGGGTGCCCTCGAGTCATTTTCGCGACTTTTGAGACACCCTCTTTTCATTTTATAACGACTTAATTCTAACCCTTACACTATTCTTCGTTGATAAAGTCATACATGGCTGCCTTCCCTTGTTCCAGCTCCAGAACGCACGCCTTACACAGATACTGATCCGGTTCTAAATATAAACCTGTTTCAAGATCATTCAAGCGCTCAAAGAAATCTGTATTGATCAGTTTCTTATAAGCATCTTCATGTGATAGATTAAAACGCTCCATCAAATATTTTGTAATTGTCACAACCGAAAGTCCTAATGTAACCCGAGCTTTTCCCTCTGTCATACAATGCTCACCGCCAATCTATTTCCCGGATACTTTTTATCACAGCATCTGCAACTTTCTGCTTTCCTATGTAATACTGAATTCCAAGATTCTCCACTTCCAGGTTTTGAAGCAAAATCTGCTTGGCTTGAATACTTCCTTTCTCGCCGTAGGCTCCTTCCTCATAAACCTTTAGGCATAATGCCGTATCATCATCCGCTGTAGCCCCAATCACCATATCATAATCGTGAGGCATGCCGCCTTTATATCTACACATCAGAATAAAATCAAGCCACTCTATATCAGCATTCTGAAATATCTTAATATTAAGGTTTCCTAAAATCTGAGGATCTAACTCGACCTCATATAAATACTCCCGGAATGCTGTAGTATTCTTATTTGCACTCCGTCTTACTGCTTCGCGGTACTTCTTATGCATCATACCTATAGCCTGTTTTTTGGTGACAGCCATGTAAAATCCTTTACCAAAATCCTTTCGGCTTCTTCCGGCATTAACATCTACAGACGTAATTTCAGAGACTGTACCATGATAAAGAGTTGTTTTTATTTCAGGAAACATACTGCTCAACCTCCTGTACCATCTCTCCTTCCGTCATACTGTCAAAAATATCCGGACATTCTGACACATAATTTAATATGGCATATTTTTTATCTAAGTCTAAAAATTCTCTTGTCGTAATATTATGCGCCTTGCAGTAACTATCGGTAACAAGATACATCAGAAATATAGTATTATTCAATCTTTTTTCAGACATGCCTTCACCTCCATCAAGACCCTTAAACTATCTAGTATAATCCTCCAAGGAATCCGGTTACTGAATTTCTATTCCATCTTCGATAGCTGCCTTCAACCATGCTTTTTTTGCATCCATAGCATTAGCCACCGCTGATTCCACGGTCTCGCCACAAGTAAGACATCCCGGCAAGTCAGGAAAAGAAACCACATATCCGCTCTCATCCCTATCCTCTGCGATTTTCATACGACAAGACATCGCCATATATTCATTTAGCGTCTTCATCACTCTTCGCCTCATTCTCTACAATCTGCTTTACCATCTCAACATGTACCTTCTTGATTTTTCCTTATTTCATCCATGTATCCGGCTGTAATAATGCCAGATGGCAAAGCAACAATTGCGATACCCACAAAAGATGATAACATCGTAACAATTCGTCCAGCTGTGGATACCGGATAAATGTCTCCATAGCCCATAGTAGTAAGGCTGACTGTAGCTCAATAGATAGCATCAAAAAATGATTTGAATGTATCAGGCTCCACATTAAATACGATCAAAGCAGAAATCAATACATAACCGCAGGCAAGTCCACAAACAGTCAATAACGCTGAACTTTGGGATCGGATTACATTCAAAATGATTGTAATGCTCTTAGAGTAACGTAATAACTTAAAGGACCGAAATACCCTGAAAGTGCGGAACAGGCGAACAATTTTCAGAATCTTAAATCCAGACGCCAGAATAGAAAACGAAGGAAGAATACACAGTAAATCTATAATTGCCATAGGCGTGAACGGATAAAGCAAATAAGATACTGCACCCTTTCGCAACTTCAGATCGGCAGTAAACTCTCTTAACACATAGTCAATAATAAATATTGCAACCGTTACTTTATCCACCAGATCAAGCAGAGGCGTTGAGATTTTAAAAGCCAGTGGAATAAGGCTGCATACGATAATAATCAGCATAAGGATATCGTATAATGAACTGAGTCTGTTTCCGTTTTCGCTTTTCTCAATAATCTCATAAATCTTGTTTTTCATTTTCTGTTTTGTTATTCTGTATGCGTGTGCAAATATCGTCATCTGGTCGATCTTTCGGGCGAATATTATTAACTAGTTACTATTAAGTGTAGCACAGCAAATCGTGAAAAGCAACATTCCGGCCATAAGGCACTGGCAACACTTTGGCAACGTCGGATAATAAATTTTGTACTCAAAATTCACCAAACGGCATATAAAAATGCCCGGATTCCTTATAAAATAAGGCTTTCCGGACATTTTTCTGTTTACTCGAACTCGCAAACTAAAATCGAGTTCTATACATTTTTGTATCGGTCATTTGTTTCCATTTGATTTCATTTGTTCTCAGCTGTCCACTCTCTATGGTCTGTCCAGACTGATGTTATCATTTTGTTATCACAAAAATGTTATCAATCTTACTTATCTCTGTAATGGGAACCGCACTGGACGATTTTCATGACATCCCCTTCAATACGATACACAATACGGTTTGCGTCGTCAATCCGGCGACTCCAGTATGCTGACAGATCACCGCTCAATCGTTCTGGCTTTCCTATCCCATCATATCCATTACGTTCAATATCTTTGAGCAGTTGCAATATCCGTCTCAACGTCTTTTTGTCCTGCTTCATCCAATACTCAAAATCTTCCCATGCTTCGTCGGACCACGCCTTAATCATCCAGGTTTACCTCGTGTACTGTACCTCCGGTTGCTTCCATCTGCGCTACAGAGCGGCGAAGGCGCTGCATATTGGCATCTGAATAAAAAGGATCAGCAGACACTTCAAACGGAATCCGTTTTTCTCTGCCAAGTTTCTTCAGGTATACATTGATTGCAGCAGACAAAGACAGACCAATATCAGCGCAGGCCTCCTCTGCCATTTTCTTAACATCATCCTCTACACGAATGCTAATCTGTGCCATAAAATCACTCCTTTCCTGCATGGTCTTATTATATGCCATTAAGAAGCATTTGTAAAGCATTTTTCTATACATTTTCATGCCATCAGAAAGGCGACTATCATCCAAGAAAACTTCATGTTTATGAAATGTTTCAGAATGACAACCGCCCGAAAAAATATAACTTGAAATCTAATGCTATCTCCACTTATTCATCCAGTGTGTTCCTTTATGTATCATGTAAACTGCTATCATTAACTCTACAAGACAAACGACTGCCGCCGTCAAACTTGTCATAATTCGCCTGAAATTCTCCTGACCTTCTCCGCCAAACTGTGCGATCATTGCGGTCTCTAAGGCAAGCATTGTAACCATTGAGGTTGTCAGCTTGACCGCTTTTATTGCTGATAGAACAGGGCTTTTATATTTTCTGTATCGAACTACATGAATAACTGCGCTTATCAGGGAATAAAATGCCATTGCCGCCATTGCATAGATCAGCATTCCGTCGTAGTGATAATTCTGATTCCTGCATATAATATATATGCATTCAGCAACAAGCACGAAATTAAGCAGCAGCAAAACAATTCCACAGTTCCTGTATTTTTGATACTCTGTCTGATAGTTTATTCTGCCCCGATTTTTCACCAAATCATGAACCAGCGAAGACTTCATTATAATTAAAAAGAAATAATATCCGCCCAGATAAATAAACCATGCCGTATGATTCAACACACCCATACCGATATTCGTAAAAACATATAGAACATTCAATAACAATCCCGGAATGATAGTTACCATCGTGCGCAGGCGTATGTCTTCATGCAATTTGTTCCAAAGAATATAGCTTTGCAAACGCTCCTTTATGCGATGACTCATCCGCCAAAACGCTGCGCAGGTAATCACCAGCGCGTATGCAGACAAACAGTATACAGGAATTTCCAACATACTAAGCCGCTTAAAGTTTCTGCCATACAGAAAGTAAAAAACCAACAAAGCATACGACGGCATGGCGACCAGCACTGTCAGCCACGCCGGAAGGGAAAAGATTTTTCTGCAACAATTACTTATTTTTGTTTTCATTCAACATTGGGTTCCTTCTTACTGTCAACACGCATCATAATCAAATCCACCATATCCCCTATATTCTTTTTGCAGTCATTCCTGACCCACTCATTTACCATTGCCAGAATACCCTCCAGATAATAAACTATCACATATTCTGTGTCTTCCTTTGCAATGCCATGTCTCTGCATTACCGGTTCAAGGATGTCTTTTTTCAATGCGTCCGTATATCTGTCCATGCCGATTGTATGACCATTTTTCAACACCGCCTGAAATAATCTCCGGTTTTCTTTTATAGAAGTAAGTCAGGGGATCAGATGCTCTGCGTTAATAAAATACAAATCGTTTTTATCCATGGCAGAGACATCCTGAATACGTGAATCCTGATCGAAATAGCCAGACATTGTATCCGAAATATATTCTGCACTCTCCCCGAGAAGATCGCTCATTGTCTCATAATGAAGATAAAATGTTGACCGATTTACCCCTGCTTTCGTGCAGATTTCTTTGACCGTTATATACTCGAAATCCTTTGTCTCAAGAATATCAAGGAAGGCTTTCACCATTCGAACTGCTGTATCATAATATTTACTTTCGAACTTGTTCAACAAAATCACCTCCCTGACAATTCCTGTGTTTATGCTATTCAGCTATTTCGCTGATTTCATTAGCGAGCCTGATAATGTCTCCGGCATACCTGTCCATCCCGTGCTTCTTTAATTTCTTGTAGATTGGATAATTGATACCAGCGCCCACAATGCCGATGATTCCAATGATTATACCACAGATAAAGCTCATCTGTGTACCACTTCCGATTTCTCCCATGGCAAGGCACATGCCTATCCCAAGCACCAAAGCAGACACTATTCCAAATGTATACGCAAAAATGTTTGCTGTGCTTTTTGCCTTACGATCCAGTTTCTTCAAAGCAACTACCTTGGATGTTTCCTTTACGGAATACTCGTTAGCGATTGACTCTGCATAAATTTTGTCTGTGTTCATGTTCTGAACCTCTCTTTCATGTTTTATGCATTTATCTTAGCATCCACTTTGTTTCAAATGAACAACACGTTTTTAAAAAAATGTCGAGTATTTGTTCAATCCCTATCAGCATCACGTTACGTATAAATCAGCGTCGAAAGTATAACCTCCTCCGTAGCATTCCGAATGTTATTAACAGCGCCAACCCATCCAAGCTGATCTCTGGCTTTGAGTTCTTCATCCACGCCCTGACTCTCCATCATCTGCCTCATTATGCGCTCCAACTGTTTATGAGCGATGTCGTCAATCTCATTCAGATGCTCGTTCAGCTTTCCCTCTTGCATCAGTGTGAT
>JAJQCB010000233.1 GCA_021203005.1 Clostridiales bacterium
CTCTATTGAAGCTTTTCGCGGATGTGTTCAACTTGCACTTGCAATTTTCGAAAACAAAATAATTGAAAGAGTTGGATCTAATAAAAATGGCTGGTGGAAAGTTTTGTAAATTCTCTGAAAGGTTAGTCAAAGGTTAGTCAAGGGTTAGTCAAAGAGGTTGGTAAAGACTTGGTAAAGGGTTTGTAAAGGTAGGAATTGAAAAATGGCAGAGTATAAAGTAAACGAAACACTTGAAATTATCATGAACCGCCGTTCAACGCGCAGATTTAACGCTCATCCGGTCACGGAGGAACAGCTTGCGGCGATTGTGGAGGCCGGCCGCTATGCGCCGACAGGTGGGAATTGTCAGAGCGTTCATTTTGTCGTGATGATAAACGCGGAAATCCGGGAGAAGCTGCACATACTGGTTCAGAATGCTTTTTTGCATATGGAGCTTTCCGATGATATGTACAGCAGCCTGAAGAATTCGATCAGACTGTCCAGAGAAGGAAATTATGTGTTTGATTATCATGCGCCGATTCTGATTGTAGTGTCAAATCGGAGAGGATATCCGAACGCCATCGCGGATTCGGCCTGTGCGCTGCAGAATATGATGCTGGAGGCGGAGAGCCTTGGCGTGGGTTCCTGTTGGATCAATCAGCTTCACTGGTTGGATGAAGATCCGGATATCTGCGCGTATTTAGAGCCGCTTGGAATTGGTGAAGATGAGACGATATGCGGCGCGCTCGCATTGGGAAATTATGACACAAAGCAGGAGGTTAAGCCGCGCATCGGCATGAAAGTAGATTATGTCAGATAAGAAGTGCAAAAGTAGGGATTATATGCCATTCGACGCCAGGCCCAATTATGAGGCAACGGAGGACGATATTTCTGTTCCGCTGTTGATCGAACATCTGAAAAAGACAAAAAGCAGGCTGGCAAATCAGGTGTTGAAACGCGGCGTTATGGAGATTCTCGGGGACATGCAGCTCCTCGTCGGGCCGCCGGAACAACAGTATCTGACCAATGTCGCACTGATGATGTTCTGTGATCATCCGGAGCAGTTTTTTCCGTATACGCAGGTAGAAATTACAAAATTCCCGGAGGGAAGTATTCGGAATCCCAACAACTTTATTGAAGTGCCGGTGATAAAGGGATCGGTGCCTGAGATGATCAACCGGACGATGCAGAAGCTGCAGGATATGGTGATTCTGGAAAAGGTGACAAAGGTAAATTACCAGATGAAGGCGATTCGCAGATTCAGTTACCCGTATCAGGCTCTGGAAGAAGCGGTGGTAAACGCCTTCTATCACCGTGATTATATGTCGTACCAGTCGATTATCATTGAAATTGAGCCGGAGCTTATAAGGATTATCAGTTATCCGGGCATAGACCGCTCTGTTTCGCAGAGGGACATCGAGAGGGGAGAACAATTCTCTACAAGATATTACCGCAATAAACGATTGGGTGAATTCCTGAAAGAGCTGGATTTGTCGGAAGGAAAATGCACGGGGATCCCGACGATACAGGAAGAGCTGCGCAATAATGGTTCTCCGAAAGCGCAATTTTACACAGACGAGGACAGGCGGGCTGTGAGGGTGGAGATACCGATTCATCCGGATTTCCTGGGGATGGAAGATCCGTCCATTGAACTTGAAAAAAGTGACGGTTCAGACGAAAAAGTGACTGTTTCATTGGACAATTCGTCCGTTGGGCCAAAAAAAAGTGACGGTTCAGACGAAAAAGTGACTGTTTCGAGGTCAAAAGTGACTGTTTCAAAGGAATCGTTATTTGATTTAAAATTGCAGGAGCTTGGGTATACAAAGAAAACAGCAGATAAGATTAGAATTGTATACAATATTATAGAAAAGGATGTTTTTAGCAGGCCAGAAATTATGACTCTTCTCAGGATTTCGGATTCCACGGCAGGAAGACTGATGGACAGAATGAAAAAGGATCACCTGATTACCCCCGTCACCAGCCATGGAAAGGGTAAATACAGATTCATATCGGAGGAGGACAACTTGGAATGAAGCTTCAGTTTAAACACCAGAAGTTCCAGGCGGACGCCGCGAAGGCTGTCGTGGACGTGTTCGCGGGGCAGCCATATCTGACTCCGACTTATATGATGGACAAGGGGTATCAGGGTCGCACGATGAGCGGGGACGCGTTTTCGCAGATGAGCCTGACGGAGACGCAGGATTTTACCGGCTGGGCGAACCAGCGCCTTGTGCCGGAGCTGTCCGACCGCATCATTCTGGAGCAGCTGCAGAAGGTGCAGCGCAGCAACCAGATCGCCCCGTCTCCGAAGCTGGAGGGCCGGTACAACCTGACCATCGAGATGGAGACCGGCGTGGGAAAGACTTATACGTACATAAAAACGATGTATGAGCTGAACAAGCACTACGGCTGGAGCAAATTTATCGTGGTGGTTCCCAGCGTGGCCATCCGGGAGGGCGTGTACAAGTCCTTTGAGGTGACGCAGGAGCATTTTCCGGAGGAGTATGGGAAGAAGATTCGTTTCTTTATTTATAACTCCGCTCAGCTGACAGAGATCGACCGCTTCGCGTCCGACAGCTCCATCAACGTCATGATTATCAATTCGCAGGCCTTCAACGCCAGAGGGAAGGATGCGCGGCGCATTTACATGAGGCTGGACGAGTTCCGCTCCCGTCGCCCGATCGACATCATTGCCAGGACGAATCCGATCCTGATTATCGATGAGCCGCAGAGCGTGGAGGGCAAGCAGACTAAAGAGCGGCTGAAGGAGTTCAACCCGCTGCTGACGCTGCGTTATTCCGCCACCCGCAGGGCGGACAGCATTTACAATATGGTCTACCGGCCGGACGCGATGGAAGCCTATAATAAGCGCCTGGTGAAGAAGATTGCCGTAAAGGGCATCACGGAGTCGGGCAGCACGGCAACCGAGAGCTATGTCTACCTGCAGAGCATCAATCTCTCCAAAGCAGACCCGACGGCCACGATCCAGTTTGACTACAAGGGCGCTTCCCGCATTCGCAAGGTCACAAAGACGGTCGGCATTGGTTTTAACCTGTATGATCACTCCAATGGAATGGAGAAGTACCGGGATAATTATGTGGTGAAGTCGATCGACGGACGGGACGATTCTATCGAATTCCTGAACGGGCTGAAGCTGTACGCCGGGGATGTGGTCGGCAAGGTGAGTGAGGATCAGCTTCGCCGCCTGCAGATCCGGGAGACGATTCTCTCCCACATTGAGAGGGAGCGGCAGCTCTATTACAAAGGAATCAAGGTGCTGTCCCTGTTCTTTATTGACGAGGTGTCCCATTACAGGCAGTATGACGCCGCCGGTCAGCCGGTGAACGGCATTTTTGCGGATATGTTCGAGGAGGAATATCGGGATGTCGTCTCCGGCCTGCAGATGGGCATGGGAGAGGACGCGTATTTCCGGTATCTGAACTCGATTTCCGCGGAGGCCACGCACGCCGGTTACTTTTCCATCGACAAGAAGGGTCACATGACCAACAGCCGGCTGGGCGACAAGAAGGAGCGGACTTCCGACGACATCGACGCCTATGATCTGATTATGAAAAATAAGGAGCTGCTGCTGGACAGGGATCCGAAGCGCTCTCCGGTTCGTTTTATTTTCTCACACTCTGCGCTGCGGGAGGGCTGGGACAATCCCAACGTGTTCCAGATCTGCACGCTGAAGCAGAGCGGCAGCGACGTCCGCAAGCGGCAGGAGGTGGGTCGCGGCCTGCGGCTTTGCGTCAACCAGGACGGCGAGCGCATGGATACGAATGCGCTGGGGAATGATGTGCACAATATCAACGTGTTGACCGTCATTGCCAGCGAGAGCTATGATTCCTTTGCCAAAGGCCTGCAGACAGAGATCGCCGAGGCGGTTGCGGACCGGCCTCGCGCCGTCACCGCGGACCTGTTCGTCGACAGGGCGATCAGGGACGGGAAGGGCAACGAGCAGATCATTGACCGGGATACCGCGCAGGCCATCTATTTCGATATGGTCGTCAATGGTTATGTGGATAAGAAGGGCGTCCTGACGGACAAATGCTACGAGGATAAGGCGAACAATGCGCTCCGGGTGGCGGAGGAAGTGGCCGACAGCGCTGCGTCCGTCATCGACATTGTGGATTCCGTCTATGACAGCCGTGTCATGCAGCCGGAGAACGCCCGCAGCAATAATGTGGAGCTGCAGCTGGACCCGGACAAGCTGGCCATGCCGCAGTTTCAGGCGTTGTGGGAACGGATTAATGCGAAGTCGGTTTACGTCGTGGACTTCGATTCGGATGAGCTGGTTCGAAAGGCCATCGATGCGCTGAATCGAAAGCTTCGCGTGTCGAAGATCTTCTTTAAGGTGGAAAGTGGTCAGCTGGAGGAGATCAAATCCAAAGAGGATCTCCTGAGCGGAACCTCTTTTGTAAAGGAGTCGTCCGCCGCTTATGGGTCCAGGACAAAGATTGCCGCCAGCCGGGGAGTCAGGTACGACCTGGTCGGCAAACTGGTGGAGGCAACAGGTCTCACGAGAAAGACGGTGATCGCGATCCTGACGGGAATCGAGAAGCCGGTCTTTGACCAGTTTAAGGACAATCCGGAGGAATTTATTATCAGGACGGCGGCCCTGATCAACGACGAGAAGGCGACCGCCATCATTGAGCATATCACTTATGACATGCTGGACGACCGTTACGGCACGGAGGTCTTTACAGACCCGACGATCAGGGACAAACTGGGTGTCAATGCGATGAAGGCAAAGCATCACCTGTACGACCATATCGTTTACGATTCCGCCAAAGAGCAGGCCTTCGCCACGGAGCTGGACAGCAGCGAGGCCGTTTCCGTCTACGTGAAGTTGCCGGATGGCTTCTATATTTCTACGCCGGTGGGCCACTACAACCCGGACTGGGCCATCGCTTTCCGGGAAGGGACGGTTAAGCATATCTATTTCGTGGCGGAGACGAAGGGCACGATGAGCTCCATGCAGCTGCGGGATATTGAGAAGGCCAAGATTCACTGTGCGCAGGAGCATTTCAAAGCCATCAGCTCCGACAGTGTGGTGTATGAGATGGTGGACAGCTATGAGGAGCTCCTGAAAATCGTAATGAAATAAGGTATTTTCTATGAAAGAAATCATGATGGTCACAAAAGAACTGGAACGGCGGGCGCGGCAGATCGCGGATTTTCGCAGTGATGTGAAAGCGTATCTGCTGAGGCATGACGCCTGCCTTGATAAATTTACCGTTACGGGAAATGACAGCTTTCTCGGGTATGTATCGGAGACGGCCGTGTCCGCTTATCTTAAGAAGCAGTATGGAGAGCGGGTCGAGATCAGTTGCTGGAGCGATCGTTTTGACCTGGCGTCCATCGACCGCGCAGTCAGGGCGGATTATGCTTCGCCGGGCGCAGTCCGTTATATAAAGAAATATTTTTATGATCGAAAATTGCAAGTGCAAGTTGAACACATCCGCGAAAAGCTTCAATAGAG
>JAJQCB010000213.1 GCA_021203005.1 Clostridiales bacterium
GGTGAGAGCCTTCCGCAGGCAGTACGGCCTGGAGGGTAAGTACGTCGTCATGTACTCGGGAAATATTGGATTTTACTATGATCTGGACGGGCTGATCCGGGTGATGAACGCCTTCAGCCGGGGCGGGACGCCCATCGCAGCGGACGGGTGCGAGGTGGTCTTTGCTTTCGTCGGCGCCGGCGGTATGAAGGAGGCGCTCGAAGAGTATGTACACACGCACAGAATGAAGAATGTAGTATTTATCCCCTATCAGGAAAAGCAGGCGCTCGGCTACAGCCTGAACGCCGCCGACGTCCACTGGGTCGTCAGCGCGCGGGGCATCAAGGGCGTGTCCACGCCGTCGAAATGTTACGGCGTCATGGCCTGCGGCAAGCCGGTGCTCGGCGTGCTCGAACAGGGCACGGAGATCGAGCGCATCGTGCGGGAGTCGGGCTGCGGACTCCTGTGTGAGCCCGGCGACTACGATCAGGTGGCGGAAAATCTGCGCTGGTTCACCGAACACGCCGGAGAGCGCGAACAGACAGAGATGGGGAGCCGCGGGCGGAGCTACCTGGGAAAATATCTGACCATGGAAATATCGCTGCGGCGCTACGCGGACGAGATCATGAGCTGCTGAGGAAATACAGAAGATGGCTGATTTGACGGTTGTGATACTGACGAAAAATGAAGAGCAGAACCTGAGAAAGTGTGTAGAGTCGCTGCGCGGCGTCGTGCGCCGGGTTGTGGTCGTGGACAGCGGCAGCACGGACGGGACGGTGGAGATTGCGCGGGAGCTGGACGCGGAGGTCTGTTTTCATCCGTTTGAGAGCCATTCCACACAGTTTAACTGGGCGCTGAAGCAGGTCAGCACGACCTGGGTGATGAAGCTGGACGCGGACGAGGAACTGACTGCGGAGCTTGCGCAGGAGATTGAGGAAAAGCTGGATTGCCTGCCGGAGCATGTCAGCGGGGTCATTTTGCGCCGCCGTGTGTATTTCATGGGACGCTGGCTGAAGCATGGCGGGAAATATCCCGAGCTGCTTCTTCGGATTTTCCGCGTCGGTCATGGAATGTCCGAGGAGCGGATGATGGATGAGCATCTCATTGTCACGGACGGCGACGTCGTCACTTTCGCGCATGATTTTCTTGACGACAACCGAAAGACTCTGGAGTGGTGGGTCGGAAAACACAACTGGTACAGCGGCCGGGAGGTGATCGACCAGTGCGCGGTTCCGGAGTCGACGGCGACCGTGGAGGACACGGCGTCTTCCGTGCAGGCGAAGGCAAAGCGATTTGTCAAAGAGCATGGCTACTTCAGGCTGGCGCCCTTCCTGCGGTCTCATCTGTATTTGATCTATCGATATTATATACGACTGGGCTTTCTGGATGGCAGGGAGGGAAAAATTTACACCTTTCTGCAGGCCTACTGGTATCGCTTTCTGGTGGACGCGAAGCTGTATGAGCGCGAGAAAAGAGAATCTGTGCCGGAAACGGGCTGTGCTGGCGCGGAAACGGCGAGTCTGGAGTGGAGGCACAGACTGCTCGGGCGCAGGAAGCGCAGCTCCGGGATGGAAGTGCAGGGGGAGATGAAAGCGTGAGGCGGGAGAAAAGAAGAATTCTGATTCTCATCGGTCGCTATCTGCCCGGATATAAGGACGGTGGACCGGTGCGTTCGATCAAGAACCTGATGGATGCGCTGGGCGATGAGTACGAGTTCCGGATCCTGACCTGCGACCGCGATCATGGCGACACGAAGCCCTATCCGGACATCCGCGTGAACGGATGGAATCATGTCGGAAAGGCGGAGGTATACTATGTACCGCCGGGTGGATTTAAGATGAAGCTGATCCGGGCGCTGACACGGGAGGCGGACGTAGTGTATGTCTGCGGCTGCTTCAATGATTATGCCATTCATACGATGCTGCTTAAAAGGTTTGGTCTCATAGACAGGCCGGTGGCGGTAGCGGCGATGGGGTTGTTCTCACCGCTGGAATTCGCGAGGAAACGTAAAAAGAAACAGTTGTATGTCAGCATATTTAATGCGCTTGGGTTTTTCAGGAAAATATACTGGTCGGCAACTTCTGAAATAGAAGTGAATGATATTTTGCAGCATGTGAAGACGGAAAGACAGAGATGTATGATTGCGGAAGACCTACCTCGCATTGTGAGTTCCGGGAAAATCATAAAACAAAAAGAAAAAGGGTGTCTCAAAGTAGTCTGGATATCGCGGATTGCCGAAATAAAAAACCTTGAGGAAGTAATAGAAGTACTGGGTGAAGTAAGAGGAAATATAGAATTCACGATTTACGGGCCGGTTCAGGATACTGCTTACTGGGAGCAATGCCAGAAAAAACTGAAAGCATTACCGGATCATGTACGCTGGTCTTATAAGGGAAATGTGGATTCCGAGCGGGTAGTAGATACTCTGAAAGCGCATCATGTATTCTTTTTCCTGACAAAAGGTGAGAATTTCGGACATGTAATTCAGGAGGCCTTGTCTGCGGGCTGCCCCGCTGTTATCAGTGATCGGACGCCGTGGAGAGACTTTGAAAAATACGGTGTGGGTTATGTCGTATCGCTGGCAGATCGAAAGCGTATGAAGGAAGTACTGGAATACTATACCTGGATGACGAATGATGAATATGGAAAAATTTCGGCGATGGCACATGAATACGCTGTGAAGGTAAGTAATCATAAGGCCGCGGAAAGTGGATACCGACAGATTTTTGCGCTGGACAGCTGAATGAAGCAGGAATAGTGATGAAAGTATTATTTATGGTGAATATACCGGCGCCATACAGGGTAGATTTTTTTAACGAACTGGGCAAAAGCTGCGACCTGACCGTTCTGTTTGAGCAGAGACGGGATAAAAGCAGAAATTCGAAGTGGGAAGCAGATGAAGCGGCAGGTTTTCGTGCAGTTTTTCTTGATGGAGTCCGGATGGGCGAAGCCGACGCGTTTTGCCCTGGTGTGATAACCCACCTGTCATTAAAGAAATACGATGTGATTATTGTAGGGGCATATCATACTCCGACCGGGCGGCTGGCGATCGATTATATGCGTCGGAAGAAGATTCCTTTTCTGCTCAGCACGGATGGCGGCATGATAAAGAAGGATAATTTTCTGAAATACAGAGTGAAATACCATTATATTCACTCTGCTTTTATGTGGCTGGCTCCGGGTGCGGCGGCAGCTAGGTATTTGGTACATTATGGTGCGGAGCCTGACAGAATCCGCAGCTATCCCTTTGCGTCTGTACGGGAGTGCGATATTCAGAAAAATGCAGCGCAGCGGAAAGCGGAGCTGCGCGCGAAGCTTGGCATCCCATATCGGAAACTGTTGCTGGCGGTGGGGCAATTTATCCCAAGAAAGGGTTTTGATATCCTGCTGCGCGCCTGCGCGGGGCTGGATCCGTCCGTGGGCGTCTGTCTGGTAGGAGGGAAGCCCACGCAGGAATATCTGGATATCTGTGAACGCTTCTGTCTTACGAATGTGTGGTTTGTGGATTTTCAGAGTAAAGAAAGTCTTGCGGAGTATTATGACGCGGCGGATCTCTTTGTTCATCCAACGCGGGAGGACATCTGGGGACTGGTTATCAATGAGGCGCTGGCACACGGACTTCCGGTCATCACGACGGATCGCTGTCTGGCCGGGACGGAGATGGTGCGCGACGGTTGGAATGGCAGGATCGTTCCGGCGGAGTCGGACGCGCTGCATGACGCGATCGAGGAGCTGATGCTGGATGAGGAAAAGACAGGGCTTTTTGCACGGCGCAGTCTGGAGATGGCAGAGGCCTGTACGATCGAGCAGATGAGCAAAGTGCATCTGGAAGTATTTGCGGAATTTCTGAACAGGAGCAGTCGATTTGGAGAGGCTTAGAAGTATAAAAACGGAGAATCTGATCATAGCGACATCACTGATAGGTATCCCGTTGCTGAATCAGATGAATACCAGTATAAGAAGCATCGGAAATATGATCTATATCCCGATGCTGCTGGTACTTTTCTATGCGTTTTATTTTCGGCGTGTGCTGGTGTTCACGGGGCAGAGCCGCGTGATTCTGATGCTGTTCTATGCGGCTACGGTCGTGCTCCCGATTCTGGACCTGAATATTATCCGGGCAGGGATTTCCGAGACAGTCATGGCGATGGGACTGAGCGCGGTCACTTTCACTGCGGTATTTCTGCTTGCAAACGAGAATCACGGGATGTCAGCCGATTCCATGATCGGGTATATGCTGCTGGGAAACAGTGTTGTGCTTTTCTATAATATCCTGCTGAATGCGGATGAGATCAGTCTGATGAATATCTCCTATCTTCTTCAGGGTGAGAGATCGGTGCGGGCATATTTCGGGTTTTCCCATCCGAATACGGTAGCACTCTATGCCTGCCTGGAGGTGATTCTGCTGTATCTGTACCTGATTCGTATCCGCAGGCGTTATATCATCGGTGCGGCGTTGATTGTCCTGAGTTGGGCGGCGATCGTCTCGACCGGTTCCAGAACCGGCTTTTACTGCGCAAGCTTTTTTATCGGGATGGAGGTGTACCAGAATTACCTGATGCGGAAGGTTCGCACAAAACTGAAGAACCTGATTTATCTGATTCCCGTGTTTCTGGTGTTTACGTTATTGACGAGCTCGACCTATACGCTGGATATGACTTCCTATACGAGCGGAAGGGATGTACTGAACGCAGAATGTATTGCGCAGCTTCAGGAAAACGGATGGGCGTTTTTTGGATATGCACCGCTGAACCTCCTGGCTCTATCTCCGTACCTTGATTTGACCGACTGTGGCTATGTGATTACAATAGCTCAGTTTGGGTACGTAGGGCTTGGCATATTTATTATTATTTTCTGTTATATGGCCTGGAACTTCTTTCAAAGAGAAGCCTATACGGGGATGAATCTGCTGATGGTGCTGGTTCTGTATTCCGCCACAGAGAACGTGGTTTTTAATTCCGGCGTGAGTCTGTCTGTTTGTCTGCGGATTTTGATGGCACTGTATCTTGTGAGAGACGAAGAAATGAAAAAATTAACGATGCAAACGGAAACCATATAAAGTTTCGATTTTCCGCTGGAGAAGGTAAAGTGATGTCAGGGCTCTCGAAAACAAAAAGTGATTACATATATATTATGAAAGCAATAGCTGTTATATCAATTATAGCTGCTCACTGTAAACTTCCGAACTATACGGGTGAAGCCCCTGTGATATCAGTAATGCAGTATATAACGACTTATCTGGGAGAAGTTGGCGTGCCGATATTTTTTGCTTTGTCGGGATATCTGTTTCATACAAACGATTCGCTGGCAGATTTTGTCCGAAAGAAAGCGATACATATTGTTTTGCCGTGGATCTTTTGCAGTTTTCTGGTTTGGGTGTATATGGCGATACAAGGAGATTCCTATAATATAATCACATGGATATTAGGCTTGACGAATGTATACTGG
>JAJQCB010000204.1 GCA_021203005.1 Clostridiales bacterium
TTTTTGATCTGCAATAAGGTTTATTTTAACAATTATTGAAATTGTAAAAATAAACCTTATTGTCGCAGCATGTTTTCTGTGTTATTTTTCACTTGTGTGGTATGAATCTGCAGACACAGGGGAGTGATCAAATGGGGAAAGTATCAGCGCACACAAAAAGGGAGCTGGAGCTCCTGGTGCAGGAATGTGTAGAATTAAAAAAGGAGGGGCGTCCGGAGACGGCATGGCTGAAAACAGTATATGACCGCTTTCGCAAAACGGAGGGCCTGTCAGGTCTTCTTGAAACAGATGATCTGATTTACAGGAAGATTTATGCCGCTCCTCCCCGGAAGCCGTCGGATACGACGAAAATCCGCTATTGGAGGACAGGCCGGCATGTGCCGTCGAATCGGAGCCTCTGTCTGGCATTCGGGCGCGCTTTAGAGTTGTCAGAAGAAGAGATGCGCACGCTTCTCATGTCCTGGTATGACCGGAGCGATCTTGTTTTTTCAAAAATTCCGGAGGAAAAGGAGCCGCTGCGGAACACATATCTCCAACGAATGGGGGTGATCGCAGAACTGACCGGAGAATATCTGGAAAGTATTCATCCTTTGCGTCGGATGCAGCTGAATGTGAAACCGGAAAACAAGGAGCATAATCTGCGGCATTTTTATTATATGGATGCCAGAAGTTTTCAGACAAATGTGAACTATGAGGCGGTGGAAAAGCATATTGAAAGTGTCGGTTATGAGTCGGAGTTTCAAAGGCAGATTCTGCTGCTGGGAGAGATTCCGCGAAAGGTAATGCTCCGTCATCTGTTCCTTATCGGGGAACCTTATCTGAGCCGGGCGCGTGTCAGCGAACTTCTGGAGAAACTCGGATATCTTCCGCTGGAGAAAAATCATACAACCGTAAACGGCGACAGACTTGACAGGCTTGTCATTGGTTTCCTGGAACTGTATGAAAAACAATGTGCGGGGCTCGAGCCGGAGGTGTGTTCGCGGTGGCTGAGGGAGGCTTACCGCTATCTGGATCAGTATCTGATCGGGCAGAAGCAGAACGGACTCCGATTTTTGTTTTTTAAAGCACTGGGAGGAAAGAAAGGGGCTGCTGCGTCACCCTGATGCGGTTTTTTTATATCATAGGAAAGACCTTGTTTTTGTAAAGTGCCGAAGTATTGGTATGGTAATTGCTACCGAAGCGGTGCAGGGGGGGAGAGAATATGGGTATGCAGGATCGGTATGAGAAAGAATTGCTGGAGTGGTACAGGGAGCAGTTTTTCCTGCGCAAAAAATACAAAGATACGCCGCCGGGTTTGCACAGTGCAGAGCAGGAAGCTTTTGCGCAGGAACAGCTTAAGGAGGCGGAAGAGAGATATCGGGAATCCTGTGTTGTCAGGCTGCTCTCTCATTACGACCCCCCGGAGGAAATTTTTGTCGGCAGAGAGGAGATTCTGCGCCGCGTAGAGGAAGCGCTTGCTGCGAAAAACGGCCCTGTCGTTCTTTATGGGATGGGCGGTATGGGAAAGAGCGCGATTGCCAGGGAATATCTGCGCCGCAGAGGCGGGGATTATGACAATGTGCTGTTTCTGTTTGGCGACGAGGGAATTATTACTGTCATCTGCGACGATTATCAGGTTCAGGTGACAAACATGCAGTATTCCAGGGATAAATATGGAAATAGAAATAATTATTTCAGGGCAAAGATCTGTGCCTTAGAGCAGATTGCAAAAGAAAAGAAGCTGCTGCTTGTGATTGATAACTGGGATCGGTCTTCTGACAAGGGGATGGAGGAAGTGTTTTCGCTGGATTGTGATATCCTTGTGACGACCCGTATAACGCCGGCGGCGTGGGGGCTTGCCGAGGGCATCCGGGTGAACGGTTTTGAGGAGGCTGATGAATGGAGGGCATTTTTAAGCGCATATGGAAAAACTGCCTGCAGCGGGGAAGAGCAGAGGGAACTGGAACAATACTGCCGCCGGGTGGGCGGACATCCGCTGCTCATGAAACTGAAGGCAGGCGAACGCGCAGAAGCGCCTGTTGAATCGGAATCGAAAGAAAGGTATCCTTCGGATACGGAAGAAGCATTTGTTAAATTCTTAAAAAATCTGTTTTCCTGTTATGCTCTCAGAAAAGAAGAAAAGCAGGTATTGCTGGAACTTTCCGTTATGCCTGTTCAGGGAATCCCTTTGTCTCTGTATCAGAAAATATCCGGGGTGTCCGAGTCTGCACTCCGGCGTCTGGATGCGTTTCAGCTGGTCAGCTGCAGCGGGAGTTCGGAGGAACAGGTTTTGTCTTTACATCCTCTGGTTGCGGAAACGGCGGCCAGTCTCTTTTCTCCGACATTGACCAATTGCCGTAAAATGGTCAGCGCATTCTGTGATTCTATCTGGAATATGTGGAGCAGCACATACATTGAAAATCAGAAACTGGAACCCTACGTATTTGCCCTGATCCGGGCTTTCCCCTCTCCTGCAGCATGGATGGCCGGCGAGCTTGAAAAGCTTTCCACCTGGCTGTGGATCCAGGGATATTACGAGGAGGCGAAGCGCTGGCAGAAAAAAATCTTTGACAGTACGGAAAAATATTACGGCGGGAATCATCAGATGACCGGTGAGATGGCGCTTCGGATGGCAGCTGTCTATTATAACTCTATGGACAGGGAGGAAGCGGATCGTTGGTACAGGAGAGCGTATCAGGTGTTGCGGCAATGTGAACCTATGGATTCGCGGCATAAACGGCTTCTGGCGACCGTATGCGGCAAACTCTCCCGTAATTATCGCCTGGCGGGGGAAATTGATCTGGCTTCTGGATATCTGGACAAGGCGGTTCGGTATTTTCGGGAGTATTGTGATTTGTACAAAAGAAGCCGCCATCCGCGCACTCACGAGTTGTCAATAGAGATAGAAGGGGCATCTTTTCAATTTTATCGTGCCAGGATTCTGGCTGTCCAGGGCAGATACGGGGAGGCGGAGCGCATCTGTCTGGAAGCCAGAGAGGATATTCTGTCAATAGAAGGCGAGGAGTTTCGAATCAATGAATTTGACACGCTGTACATTGAACTTCTTGCGAGAAAAGGGGATTTTCCCGCGGCACTCAGGCTGGCGAAAGAGGATCTGGAGCGCGCGGTGTTTTACCGCGGACCGGTGTTTAAGGATACGCTGCTCTGCAGGGAGATGCTGGGGGATGTTTATCTGGCAGCAGGCGCCGCAGAGGAGGCCGGGAAGGAATATCAGGGGCTGTTTCTGGAAGTATGCCGGTGTTTCCCTTACCGGAAGGATTGGGCGGAGCGTGTAAACGCAAAGATATTGAGGGCGGAAATGGGCGATTGCAGGATGGATGGACTGCAGTTTTTCCCGTCCACTTCGTGAATAATTACGTATATTGTAAAAATGAAGCAGAAGGGGTGCAAATGGGAAGTTTTTCCGAAAATCTGACAAACAGGAAAGTCATACGGTTTCTCTGGCTGCTGATTCTGTCGACTGTGGTGACGCAGAGTTATACGGTCATCAATGCGGCGGTGATGGGGCGGTACCTGGATCCCTATGCCCTGGCCGTGATAGAAGCCTGTGCGGCCTGTCTGTCCATGGAAAGCTATTTTTTTGTAAGCACCACGACGGGATTTTCCTTTTATCTCAATCGCTGTATCGGATCGGGAAATGCGAAACGGCAGAGGGAAGCGTTCTGGGGATCGCTGATTATCTGTGGTTTTATGATCCTTGCGGGCTTTATCCTTTCTCTGATCACGGAGCCGGTCATGTCCCTGGCCAATATTCCGGACTCCATGCGGGATGTTGCTGCGCCATATCTCAGAATTATTCTGTTAAGCGGCGGGTTCTGGGGTTTGGAGAATTTCCTCCTGCAGATGGTGGAAACCCTGGGAGAGAGCCGTGTGCCGGCAGTCCTGTCGGTAGCCGGAACGATTGGAAAGACGTTTCTGACGGTTGCCCTGGTTATCTGGTGCGGGCTGGGCGTGGAGGCCTCCGCCCTGGCGATATTGACGGAATACCTGGGAACGGCGGCGATTCTGCTTTTCTGGATTCTCCGCAAAGAAAAGGGAAAGGAATTGCTACGCGCGCCGTGCGTGCCTTCCCGTCCTGTCTGGGCGGAGCTTTTCAAAAACGGGTGCGTAAAATCCGGCATGATGATGATTATCGGGGTCGGCGCCTTTATCCTGAAGCGGCAGGTGAATACCCTCGCGGATGATATTCTGGTCGGATATGCTTACGGTGTGATACCAGCAAATCTGTTTATGAATTCGCTCGCGGCGCTCGCGGTCGCGGCGGGACTGATTACAGGGCAAAATGAGAAGAATCAGAGGAACGTTGTGCGTTACTGGAACCGGAAACTGTTTCTCTGGAGCCTGACCGGCTGCGCGGCCTGCATTGTTGCCGTGCTTGTTTTTGCCCCGCAGATTATCTGTTTCCTGGCAGGGGACGGCCTTTCGGATACCGCGCTTTGGGCAGGATGCCTGATTCTGCGCATCCAGACCTGCGCACTTCCTTTTGTCTGTCTTTACATGATTGCGCGAAATTCTCTGCAGGCGCTTGGCAGTTACCGGATCCTGCCCGTTCTGGGCGCGATGGAGGCGGGAGTCAGCCTGCTGACCGCGTGGATTTTTATCCCGCGGTTCGGTTATCCGGCAGTGTGCTGGTCCGTGGCAGTCAAGTGGGGGATACCGGCTCTGACCGGTTTCCTTGTATATCGGAGAAGAACATCCGTACCTGCAGATCACGGATTTCAGGGGGAAGGATCAGGTTGAGAATCGTAAACTTGGTGGTTGCAAAAAGGGGATTTTCGGCATATAATAGGAAAAAGAAAAGGGGATTTTCGGCATATCAGTAAAAATAAAAAGCGGGATTCTCGGCAGGAGGAGCAGTGCTATGATATTTGAGCGAAAATTATATCAGAAGATGCTGGAATGGAAAAGGGAATTTGACGGGAAAACGGCACTTTTGATAAAAGGCGCGAGGCGGGTGGGAAAATCTACCCTTGCGGAAGAATTTGCCAAAAACGAATATGAGAGTTATATCCTGATTGATTTTTCTATAGCATCGAAGGAAGTGAACAGCCTTTTTGAGGATTTGTCTGATCTGAATTACCTTTTTCTACGCCTGCAGATGATCTATCATGTTAATCTGACAGAGAGAAAGTCTGTGATCATTTTTGATGAAGTGCAGATGCAGCCACTGGCCAGACAGGCGATAAAGCATCTGGTAAAAGACCATCGCTATGATTACATAGAGACCGGGTCTTTATTGTCGATTAAGAAAAATATAAAAGATATTGTGATTCCAAGCGAGGAGACGCGTCTGCAGCTTTATCCGCTGGATTACGAGGAGTTTCGCTGGGCGCTGGGAGATAATGTAACGATTCCTCTGCTTCGTACTGCCTATGAAAACGTTCGCCCGCTTGGAAATGATCTCAACCGAAGGATGCTTCGTGACTTTCGGTTGTATATGCTTGTCGGCGGCATGCCGCAGGCAGTGGATACTTATATTACGACCAACAATATGAGCATGGTAGATCAGATGAAAAGAAATATTCTGGAATTGTATGAGGATGATTTCCGCAAGATTGATCCGACGGGCAGGGCGAGTATGCTTTTTGAAGCCATACCGGCGGAACTGAATAAAAATGCATCGCGCTATCAGGTATCCAGTGTGATTGCCGGGGAGAAGGAGGATCGGGTCAGAGAGATTCTTGCGGACATGCAGGATTCTATGACGGTGTATATTTCATATCATGCAAATAATCCGAATGCAGGGATGGCTTTTCATAAGGATCCCGGACGCTATAAATTATTTTTGTGTGATACGGGATTATTTGTCACACTGGCGTTCTGGGACAGAGATTTTACGGATAATGAGATATATGAAAAACTCTTAAATGATAAACTGAGTACCAACCTGGGTTATTTATATGAAAATATGGTTGCGCAGATGTTAAAGACAGCGGGAAATGAATTGTTTTATTATTCGTTTCCGAAGGAAACCTCCAATCATAATTATGAGGTGGATTTTTTGCTGGCAAGAAAGAGTAAGATCTGTCCTCTGGAAGTGAAGTCATCCGGTTATAAAACGCATGCGTCTCTGGATGCCTTTCAGGAAAAGTTTTCTGATCGGATCTGGAAGCGGTACCTGATTTATACCAAAGACATCAGGAAGAATACGGATATTATGTGTCTGCCGGTCTACATGGTGCCTTTTTTATAGATGGTTGAAGAGAGACTGTTTCGAAATTGTAAGATGATTGACGGGATTGACAAAAAAGGTGTCGGCGCATATAATTTTTTTAACAGTTCAGAGCAGCAGCAAAATGAAAAGACAGACGGTGCAGGTGTACCTGCTAACGGCTGGATTTTTGTTTTTTAAAGAACGGGGGTTACTATGAAAGAAAAGATATACGAGATACCGATCAATGATGCCTTTAAAGCGCAGGATGAGTGTCCGTTTTGCTGGCTGGAGCGCGATGCGGAGCAGCACGCGGTAGAGTTTATTCTGGGTAGTCAGTCTTCTTATATGGAGGATGACATCCGCGCGGAGACAGATGAGAAGGGATTCTGCCGCCATCATTTCAAGATGATGTATGATTACGGCAACCGTCTCGGCAACGCGCTGATGCTGAGCACGCATCTGAAGAAGCTGAATGCGGAGCTGACGAAGGAGCTGAAAAGCTTCACTCCCTCCAAAACCGGATTTATGGAGCGGCGGAAGAAGACAGAAATCGACCCGGACAAGCCGGAGACCACGGTGGGACAGTGGATTCAGGGGAAGCAGAAGTCCTGCTATGTCTGCGAGCACTTTGAGATGAATTACCAGCATTATCTGGACACATTCTTTTATATGTACCGCAAGGATCCGGGCTTTATCGAGACCATTAAGCAGAGCAAGGGATTCTGTATGGGGCATTTTAAGGATCTGCTGGAGATGGGAGAGCATAAGCTGAATGAGAAGGAAAAGCAGGCACTGTATCCGGTGTTGTTTGACCTGATGGAGAAGAACATGCAGCGCGTGCAGGCCGAGGTGGAGCGTTTCTGTGACAAGATGGATTACAAGGGAAAGGATCTGGAGTGGGGCAATGCCCGCGACAGTATCCAGCGCGCCATGCAGAAGCTGGGCGGCGGCTATCCGGCGGACCCGGTGTTTAAGGAAAAATTATAGGTAAGGAAAATGGAAACACAGACCACTTCTTCGAATCCGCTGGGCACCGAAAAGGTGACTGGCCTGATGATTAAATTTGCCATACCGAGTATTGTCGCCATGGTGATCGGAGCTGTATACAATATCGTAGACCAGCTTTTTATCGGCCATGCAGTGGGAACGCTGGGCAACGCGGCGACCAATGTGGTATTTCCGTTGACGACATCCTGCACGGCGCTGGCGCTTCTCTTCGGAATCGGCGGTTCTGCCTGCTTTAACCTGAATATGGGACGGGGAGAGACGAAAAAAGCGGCGCATTACATCGGCAATGCTCTGGTTATGCTGGTATTGAGCGGTATCATACTTTGTACCGTGGCGGAGATTTTCATGACCCCGCTGCTGCGGGGCTTCGGCACGCCGGATAATGTATTTCCCTATGCGAAAGAATATCTGCGCGTCACAGCAATCGGCTTTCCGTTTCTGATTCTGACTACCGGCGGCGGCCATCTGATGCGGGCGGACGGCAGTCCAAAGATGACGATGATCTGCAGCCTGACCGGCGCTATCCTGAATATTTTCCTGGATGCGCTCTTTGTGCTCGGGTTTGACTGGGGAATGACCGGAGCGGCTCTGGCTACCATCATAGGGCAGATTGTTTCCGGTACCATCGTCATTCTCTATATGAGGGGATTTAAAACGGTTCCTCTGAAACCGGGACATCTGCGGCTGCGGTGGGAGTATGTAAAACAGATTACGGTAATCGGCACCTCGCCGTTTTTCAACCAGATCTTTATGATGGTGGTTCAGATCGTGATGAATAATTCCCTAACGTATTATGGAGCATTGTCGGTCTATGGGGAGGCGATTCCGCTGGCCTGCTGCGGGATTATTATGAAAGTTTACCAGATTTTCCTCTCGGTGATCATCGGTCTGTCACAAGGAGCACAGCCAATCGAAAGCTTTAACTACGGGGCGAAAAAGTATGGGCGTGTGCGTGAGGCTTACTTTGTGGCGCTTGTATACGGTCTCGTGATATCGCTGGCCTCCTTTGTTTTCTTCCGCCTTTTTCCGCGGCAGATTCTGGAGTGGTTCGGCAGCAACACGGAGGAATATTTTGAATTTGGCGTCCTGTTTTTTAAGATCTTTATGTTTTTTACCTGGTTAAACTTTTTGCAGCCGATTACGGCGAACTTTTTTACGGCGATTGGGAAGCCGAAAAAAGGAGTTTTCCTGTCGCTGACCCGTCAGCTGATCTATATATTGCCGCTTATCATCGTATTGCCGATACGGTTTGGGTTGATCGGACTCTTGTATTCTGCTCCGATCGCTGACCTTCTGGCCGCAGTGACGACGGTGCTCATGGTGTGGGCGGAACTGCGCGGGATGAAACGCCTGGAGCAGGCGAAAGATTCTGTCATAACCACTGTTTGACAAAAAACCTCTTTCTTTTGACAAAAAACAATGTATCGGAAAATCTCCCTGTGTGTGATAATTCTAAGTATCATAATACAAATGAGCTCGTTTTTTGATGAGAAACGGTTCGAGAGAGGGAGGAGTCAAATATGGCTAGAAACAAAAAGTACCTGGCAAATGCGATCCTTTTGTGTGTACTGGGCGTTGTTCTGATGTTCCTGTATTCCGGATTGCAGAGCGACCACATCAACATCATCACGGCTTTCAGTTCCTGGAGTTCCAATGCGATCCAGTATCCGCTGACGGTCGGAAACTTTATCTGTATTCCGCTGACATTCGTCTACGGATCCCTGTTCATGAAATACGGCGTGAAAAAGCCGTTGATTGTAGTGATGATCATCACGGCAATTGGAGTGCTCGGCATTGTGGCTTCCAATGGACTGGCAATCAATGACGGCGCCGGCAATTATGCATTGTTCTTTATTTCGGAAGTGATTGTCCGTTGCGGATGCATGATCAACCAGTTGGCAGGTTTTATGCTGGTTGCAAACTGGTTTATCCGTTACAGAGGACAGGCGATGGGTATCGTCACGATCGGCAGCCCGCTGTTCTCCATCATCGGAACTTCCGTTATGACCAACTTCATCACCACTCATCTGGGAAATGATTACAGACCGTTTTATGTGGGAATTGCGGTTATCATCGTTGTTGTATGTATTGTAGTGGCGGTTGGCGTGAAGGATACGCCGGAGGATGCCGGCCTGTATCCCGACGGCGCGGATCATCCCCCCGTTTCAGAGTCAGGTGAAAATGACGAGGTTCAGCTGACGGTCAAAGAAGTCCTGAAAATGAAGAAATCCTGGATGCTGATCACAAGCTTCGGCGCATTCCAGTTCATTATCAGTGCCTGCATGGGCTCCATGGCTGTCTATTTCATGTGGCTTTCCGGCACGATGGATGCTTCCGTATACTGGGTTCCGGCTACGAAGTTCCTGGCTATGGGCGCGGCGCTGGGTATCCCGATGTCTTATGTGTTTGGATTCCTGGATGACAAGTTCGGTTCCGTGGTTGCATCCATTGTTCTTGGTCTTTGTGAATTCATGCCGGTGCTGGCCCTGATGTTCCAGACCGGTGACAACAGAGCTCTGCTGCTTCTCTGGGGCTTCGGCGTTGCCTGCATGACCGGCGGCGTGCCGACACTGCATCCGTGCATCACATCCTTTGCCTTTGGCCGAAGGGAGTACCAGTCCGCGAACCGTATCATCATGACGATTCAGCTGATCCCGTATTCCTTCGCATCTCTGATGATGTCCACTTTGATTACGATGGGCAAGGCGAAGACAGCCTATGGTATTCTGGTTGTTATTATCATTGTCGGAATCGTTGCACTTTTCCCGATGCTGAAGATGAAGGATGCCAATGCGGCAGACCGTATGTACGGCGAAAAATAGGATGCTTGTAACTGTGTAGCTACTGAACAGTTACAGGATGCTTTATTATTGATATCGGCAGCTACATACCAAAAACCTTATACACCTATACAGGAAGTGGCTTCTGCCGTGAGGCGGGAGCCATTTTCATATAATCATATATGAAAACAGGAAAATAATGTTGAAATATACGGGGCAGATGATGTATGATAATAAAGAAAGTACTAAGAAAGAAGGAAAGAATATGGATACATATGTGAATACGGAGGCAAAAGCTGTCTCAAAAGAAGAGGAAACCCGCGTGAAAGCCCTTGGTTTTCTGAAAGACAAACGCACGCCGGATAAGTTCAACTGCCGCGTCATCACGCGGAACGGAAAGGTGACAGCGGCGGAGGCAAAGACCATCGCGGAGGCGGCGGAGCGCTTTGGCAGCGGTGAGGTGACGATGACAGCACGTCTAACCATGGAGATTCAGGGAGTTCCCTTTGATCAGATTGAGGAGCTTCGGGCGTTCCTGGCTGAAGCCGGACTGGAGACCGGCGGCACCGGTGCGAAAGTCCGCCCGGTGGTGTCCTGCAAGGGAACAACCTGCCAGTATGGCCTGATCGACACTTTTGCTCTGTCGAAGGAAATTCATGAGCGGTTTTATCACGGATACGGGCAGATGAAGCTGCCGCATAAGTTTAAGATTGCGGTAGGCGGATGTCCGAACAATTGTCTGAAACCGGATCTGAACGACGTCGGGATTATCGGGCAGAGAGTTCCACAGGTGGATCTGGAGAAATGCAGGGGATGTAAAATCTGTCAGATTGAGAAAAACTGCCCAATCGGTGCGGCGAAGCTGCAGGGGGATAAGATAGTAATCAACGAGACAGCCTGCAATCACTGCGGCCGTTGTGTCGGCAAATGTCCGTTTGGAGCGGTAGAGAATTACGTCAACGGCTATCGCATCTGCATCGGCGGTCGCTGGGGCAAAAAAGTGGCGCAGGGGCACTATCTGAATAAGATCTTTACAGATAAAGAGGAAGTGCTGGATACCGTGGAGCGCGCGCTGCTGCTTTTTAAAGAACAGGGGATTGCCGGAGAGCGGTTTGCGGACACGATCGCGCGGCTTGGATTTGAGAACGTGGAAGCACAGCTGATAGGAGAGCGATAAGAATCACTTCCTGTACTTCCTGCGGAAATCGGCAGGGCTGATTTCATAGGTCTGTTTAAACGCATCCGTGAAAGTCCGGGTGTTGTTGTAGCCAACCATTTCACTGATCTCATAGATCATGAAATCGGTTTCCAACAGCAGCTCCTGGGCTTTTTGCATGCGTAATTCCGTCAGATAGGCCTTATAATTTTTTCCGGTTTCCCGCTTGAACATGTGGCTGAAATAATTGGTGCTGACGCAGGCGATGTCTGAGAGCTCTTTGATGGAGAGGTTCTCCATGTAATTTTCCTGCATATACAGCTTGACTTTTTCTACAATGGCTTTGCCGGTAAGCCGGTCTGTATGGTAAACCTCCGGAAGCAATTCTGCAAAATGTTCCCGGATGCACCGTTTGAGGCCTTCAAAGGTCATCTCATGGAATACTTTCTCCTGTAGTTCGTCCTGCATGCGAAAAAAATCGCCGTCCAGCAGATGGTAGCGGTAGAGTCGGGAGACCAGGACACCGGTGTAGTCCATAGTGCGCATGGCGACAGCGCGCCAGTTTCCGTAGTGGATGGCGCCAATCATCTCCACACCGCTGACAATTTTATCCAGAACATGCTCGTCTTTTGAGAGAATGGCGCGGAAGATTTCTTCCAGCAGGTCATAATAACTCTCCGGTGCGACGGTAAAATCCCGGTGGATATTCTGAAATTCGATGATCTGATTCTGCTCAAAGTAGTAGAGCTCAAAGGCGTACTGTGAGGAAGTGTAAGTGTTTTTCAGCTGACTGGTATCCTCCGTTAGCAGACCTACACCGATGCAAAGGGGAAGACCGAATAATTCTTCTGCTGTTTTCAGAATCGGGCGAAGATAGCAGTCAACAAAATCATGCTCCTTTTCCAGAGGAAAGACACCCAGAAAACGCGAGTTGTCGATGCCCCGGAAAATCTCGAAACCAATCTGTTGTTCCTGAAATAAACCGGCGATTTCCTGATGGATGGATGCACATAAGAATACATACTGCTGGTAGGAGGACCATTTGATCTCCTCCGCCAGATCCGCACGTATGCCGATGTAAATTCCGGCGAAAAAGCAACCGTTACAGTCCGGATATTGTGCTTCTAACATTTGCTGAAGATCTTCATTTTCAAATTGCGGTCCCGTGCCGGTGTTGCGGAACGGGTTGCCGATGTCATAGCTTTTGTTTCTTTCCATAGTCTTACATAACCCAACACAATTTTTTCTGATTATAACAAAGAAAGGCGGAAAAGTCATCCTCCGGGGAATTCTTTTCCGCCTTTCCTGGATTAGAATTTTTCTAGGTTATTGCCGTGGTTTTTAGCAGCCTTTTACGATTGCGGTCACGGACATAGCCTTTACGCCGTCAGCCGGTGCGATCACGTTCTCATAGATAGCCAGCTCGCCGCCTGCTGTGTTCTCGGAGATCTCGCCGCCCTCGGAGGAGGTGGATACGATGCTGCAGCCCTCCGCAGGGATGATGCTGTAGTACAGCTTGCCGTCGATGTAGTTCTGACGCTTTACTTCAAATGCTTTGGAATTCAGTGTGCCGTCTTCCATCTGGCCGTAGAAGGTGTAAGCTACGTTGCCGTAAGTCTGACCTGCGTCGCAGATGCCGTTATCGATTACTTCGATCGCGGTGGAGTCTACCACGATGGTGACATTGCCTTCGGTGTAGGAGCCATCCTCATATGCTTTTCCGCCGACAGTAAGGCTCTTGACGGTGATAGTAACGGCCGAATCAGCAGCGATGTCGCTCATGGCATCGATGGTCAGATTCTGGAGATAACCGTCGCCGGTCGCGTTCCATTTTGCGTCCTTTAAGGTGACGTTGATCGGGTTGTTCAGCATCGGCGCTGCGGTGTGGCAGTAACGTCCGATGATCAGGCAGTCGCCGTCCTGTCCGCCCTGCTCGGCGTTGTATCTGACATGGTCATATTCTTTGGAACCGAGGAATGCGTTCAGCACGGTGCCGTTCGGGACAAGCTTGCCTTCCAGATCCACGTGGACTGCGGTGGAGGAGGAGATGGCGCCGGTCAGGACTGCATTCTCCACAGCCACATTCAGCTCCTGGCGGTAGTTGTAGATGCAGTTGTAAATGTCGCCTGCATACTCGCCGTTTTTCAAGGTTGCGTAGCACTCGGTCACGGAGCTTAAGGTAGCTTCCACTTCGTCTGCGTGGTCGTTGATGGTGTAAGTGGTGATGCCCGGGTTGCCTGCGTCGTCAGACTCTACCAGCTCTACCAGAATACCGTCTTTGGAACGGGTGGAGGTGCCGGAGAAGTTGATCTCGCAGTTGTCCACGATGATGTTGGAGAAACCGGTGTTAGCCGCGCCGGATTTGATCTGGAGCAGAGCGTCCACGGTGTCTACCTTTGTGTTGGTCAGCTCGTAGGTGCCGCCTGCCGACTGCTGGGTCATGAAAGCGTTGTGCTCCGCATACAGGTAGGAATCGATGTACTCGGAACCGCTGCGGCCGGAGCCCATGATCTGGATGTAATCGGGAGAGTAGAACTCTACATTTTTATATCTGTTATGTACGCCGGAATCCGCGTAGGTAACATAGCCGGAGCCGCCCACGGTAAAGCCGTATTTCACGCCGTTAATCTCTTTTACAGCAGTGTACTCTTTGCCTTCCTGTGCAACTTCCAGTGTGCCGATGCCGGAGAGAACGCCGTCGCAGTCCAGGCAGTAGGTGCCGCAGATGTCATAAGCGGTGCCGGAATCGCAGGAAATCGCGCCCCAGCCGGTGGAAACAATGATGCTGTCCCTGAAAATGCCCTGGCCGTCTGCCATAACATTCAGTGTACGGACGGTGCCTTCCATGCCGAGTGCGAAAGGAACACGCTTCATCATAGCCGGAACCAGACCGTGGAACTCATCATAGGTATCCGGAGTTTCCTGAGAATAAAGAACGGAATCCTTTACGGTTACCACGGCGGTATTGTCCACATAAAGTCCGCAGCGGCAGCAGCCTTCGGTCTCAATATAGGAATCATTGATGTCCACAACGGCCTTGTTGTCAGCCATCACGAGAGCAGCCCAGCCGGAGAGGTCGTCGCTGCCGTCGCCTTTTGCATACAATTTCGCATTATCAATCTCGTATTTCGTGCCCTCATCCAGGATGATACCGTTGAAATGAGGTGCATTGGAGGTCAGTGTGACGCCGTCCGCTTTCGCCGCGTCAAAAGAGCCGCCGTGAATCAGCTGCGGGATGGAGCAGTCATCTACGATTTTGCCGTCTTTTACCAGCAGAGCCTGACGGAAGTAGTAGCTTACCTTCTCTTCTTCTTTTGCGCCGGACCACGGAGCCGCGCTCGGGCCGCCGGCCTTGTAAATGCTGATCGCTACGATCTCAAACCCCTCTTTTACTTCGTAGGATGCGCCCGGAACCAGATTTTCCTGTACGCCGTCCACGACCAGGACCAGTGTCTGGCCTTCGCCGGCCGTGATGGTCTGCTCTTCGCCGTCTGTCTTGTAGGTTGCACCGATGACCATGGATGCGATCGCTGTGGAGGTGTAATTGTTCGCCACTTCGGTGCGGATGATTTCTAATGTTTTCATTGTGTGATTTCCCCTTTCTCTTTGCTATATGTTTTTCCGACGGGCAGAGACTCGGAAAACTATGGTCTTTCGAGTTCGCTTATGTACATTATAGCGCAAAAAAAATAGAGAAAAAATGCGATTTTTTGTGAATGAACGGACGTTTTCTTATAAATCCCTATAGCTCGCAGGGATTTGACAAACAGTGCGGGTAAATTTATAATCTTATTGAGAAGTGCGTCTGATGACGTAAATTACATAAATCAGAAAATACGGGAACGAGGGAAAATGGAAGACAAAGACATTCATGAAGATGAGATCAACCTGAGAGAAGCACTGGAGGAGTGGGAAGAGGCAGAGAAATCCCCGGATGACGTGCCGGGGGATAACGAGGAAGTTCCGGAGAACCTCTCTGTGGAAAATGATGAGGTTTCTGACCATACGTCCGGAGAAGCTGGTGATATTTCGAAAGACGTGCCCGGGGAACAGGAGGATAGCTCAAATGATGTGCCGGGAAGCGCACAGGAGCCTGCATCCGGCGAAAAAAAGAAGCATAAAAAGCTGCGTGTTGTCCTGCCGGTTGTCCTGGCAGCTGTCGCGGCTGTTTATCTTGGAACCAGCGTTTTTTATAGGAATCACTATCTCCCCAATACTGTTATCAACGGGATTGACTGTTCGTCGAAAACGACAGGAGAGCTGGAGGAACTGATCATTGCTGAGGTGAACAGTTATGAGCTTAAACTTACAGAACGCGGCGGCGATTCGGAAATAATCTTTGGGACGGATATCGGTTTGCAGGTGGTTTTTGACGGAACTCTGGATGCGATTCTGGAGGAACAGCAGTCCTTTGCATGGCCGGCGGCGCTGTTTCATGACAGCAATTACAATCCGGGAAGTACGGCGTCATATGACGACGAGCTGCTGAAAGGTGCGCTGGCGTCCCTGAACTGTATGGATACGGATCAGATGACAGTCACAGCGGATGCGCAGATTGTATTTTCTGAGGAGGGCGTATATGAGATACAGCCTGAGGTCTATGGTACATATATGGAACTGGATACGCTGGCTGCGGCAGTGGACGCTGCCCTCTGCTCTCTGGCGGAAACGGTGGATCTGGAAGAGTCAGAGTGCTATGAAAATCCTGTCTACACGGAGAACTCGGAGGAATTAACGACCGCCTGCGACGAGATGAATTCGTTGCTTTCGGTCAACATTACTTATGATATGCTGGATATCGGAACCATTGAGATCAGCAAGGAGGAGATGAGCGGCTGGATTACCCTTGGCGAAGACTTTTCGGTTTCTGTAAATGAGGAAGCTGTTGCCGCTTTTGTTGCAGACTTTGCCGGCCGGTATGACACGCAATACACGGATCACACGTTACAGACAACCTGGGGATCTGCAGTTACGATCTCGAACGGAAGTTATGGCTGGAAGCTGGATCAGGAGGCGGAGACGGCCGCGCTTCTGGAAGAACTTGCCGCGGGGGATGATGTGGTCAGGGAGCCGAATTATTCCCACACGGCTGCCAGCCATGGTGAAAATGATTACGGAGACACTTATGTGGAAATTAATCTGACCGCGCAGCATCTGTATTTTTATAAGGATGGCGTCCTGATTGCGGAGTCGGATTTTGTCTCCGGCAATGTAGCAAAGGGGATGTCGACGCCTGCCGGGATTTATCCGGTCACTTATACCCAGAGAAATGCGACGCTGCGGGGGGGATGGCTATGCGACGCCGGTATCCTACTGGATGCCGTTTAACGGCGGCGTAGGGATGCATGACGCCACCTGGCGGAGCCGGTTCGGCGGGACGATTTACAAGACCAACGGTTCTCACGGATGCATCAATCTCCCTCTGAGTGCGGCAAAAAAGATTTACGAGAATATCAGTACGGGCGACCCGGTGCTGGTCTACACGCTTCCCGGGACGGAGAGCAGCAGTAAGTCGACGGGGTCATCTTCCGGATCCGGCTCTGATACGAAAAAAACCGACTCGGATTCGTCGGCGGATACAGAGACAGGTACGGATGACGATACGGGTTCGGGGTCGGATTCCGGTACACAGTCGGATACGCAGGAGGAGAGCGGGACGGATTCCTCGGCGGACACCGATTCATCTGAAAGCACGGAAACAGATGGCAGTACTTCCTCCGGGGAAGATACTTCCGGGCAGGAATCCGATGCGTCCTCAGGCACGGACACGGATACTTCTTCTGAAGCAGAATCTGATACTTCTTCCGGAGATGAGGAGGATGCCTCCTGATACCGGGAAATTACTTTTCACGGGGCGGGGAAACTGAATAAATAAGAATCTATAGAGATGTGACCGGAAAAGTAAGTTAGAAAGTAATGTCGGAAAAGTAAGTGAAGTTTAGGTTGAATCCTCAGATTCAGGATGCTATACTTGTCGTGTGTGCTCGTAAGAGTGCCTGCGTGTGACAGTAAACAGCGGCAGCGGCTGTATGGAGTAAAAACAGATATAAGGAGATCAGTTATGGAACAATATAAGCAGGAATTTATAGATTTTATGGTGGAATCCGATGTATTGAAGTTCGGAGAGTTTACGTTAAAAAGCGGGCGGAAGTCCCCGTTTTTCATGAATGCCGGCGCTTATGTCACCGGCTCTCAGCTGCATCGGCTGGGAATTTACTATGCAAAGGCGATTCATGACAAATACGGTGAGGATTTTGATGTTTTATTCGGCCCCGCTTACAAGGGGATCCCGTTGGCGGTGGTGACGGCGATCGCGTTTTCGGAACTGTATGGGAAAGAAGTCCGCTACTGCTCCAACCGCAAGGAAGAAAAAGATCACGGAGATGCCGGCATTTTGCTCGGCAGTAAGATCAAGGATGGCGACCGGGTGGTGATCATTGAGGATGTGACTACGTCGGGCAAGTCGATTGAGGAGACGGTCCCGATTATTCGTGCGCAGGGTGACGTGACCATCGTGGGGCTGATGGTTTCCTTAAACCGGATGGAAGTGGGGAAAGGCGGCGAAAAGTGTGCCCTGGATGAGATCCGCGACCTTTACGGATTTGAGACCGGAGCGATCGTGACTATGGCGGAGGTTGTGGAGTATCTTTATAACCGGCCGCACGACGGCAGGATTGTCATTGACGATACATTAAAGTCGGCGATTGACGCATACTATGAACAGTACGGTGCATAGAAGGATACTTTTACATGTTCATCAGCAAGCATAAAAAGAGTTGCAGGGTTTTGTGCTGGGTTCTCTTTGCCGTATATGTGGTGGTGCTGGTCTACTTTCTGTTTTTTTCCGAGAGGATGGGCAGGATGGATCTGGACCGGACTTACCACTATAATCTGATTCCTTTTCGGGAGATCCGGCGGTTTCTGATCTACCGGGAGCAGATCGGCCTTACCGCTGCGTTTCTGAATCTGGCAGGGAATATTCTGATTTTTACACCCTTTGGGTTTCTGGTTCCCGCCATGGTCCGGCGTCTGCGGGGCATCTTCCGTGTCGTGCTGCTGGGATTTGAGCTGAGCCTGGCGGTGGAGTGTGTGCAGCTTGTTACAATGACCGGCAGTTTTGATGTGGACGACCTGTTTTTAAACACGATAGGCAGTGTGATCGGTGTTTTGCTTTATAAAGGGATACAGCACAAAAGGGACGTGACGGCAGACCGTCGCAGGAGAGAAAATGGCTAACAGCAGAAAAGAATATTTTCGCCGGACGCGAAAGACCCGGATGCGGGATCTGAAGCATTCGGTCACGGGATGGATTGGCGCAGTCGCAGCGATTTGCGCGGCTGGCCTGTTTTGCGTGTCGGTTGGCTTTTCCTTTTATTATGGAGGAGAGGCGGAGTTTTTTGTGGGCACCGCAGGTCTTATTGCGCTGGTGCTGGCAGCGGGGGCGCTTGTCCTCGGAATCCTCGCCGTGCGGGAGGAAAAAGTGAGACCGGTGCCGCCGCGGATCAGCCTGGTGCTCGGGGTGATTATGACGGTGGTGCTGGGAGGATTGTATACATACGGTTTCTAGAAAAGGAGGAAATTTATGGCTGATCAGGCGTGGAACGCACCGGAAGAGGAATTGACGGGAGAGCGGTATCTTTTAATGACCGACCGGCTATCCCGCATTTCTTCCGATGATCTGGTTCCGGAAAAATATCGGGATTATTTTAAGAAGGGCGCTGCTTTTCTGCTGAAGACAGCGGATATTTATGAGAAAAAGAAAGACGGCCGTCTCGCGCAGCGCTCCATGGCGGAATGCCGGGCAGATCAGGAGGCACTGTATGCGCATATTGCTCCGGCCAATTATGCGGAGAGCTATGCGAACCCGGAGTATGCGGTTTCCGTCCTTGGAGCAGAGGCGGGGCAGATGCTGACGCTGCTCTGTTCAGAGATGGAGGGCTGCATTGCCTGGGCTTTTCAGGGGAGGCAGATGGAGCTGACGCTGCTCTTTGAGCTTTTTGTCCAGGTGTACAATTGCCTGGAAGAAGACGATCTGAAAGAAGCAAGAGATACGATTTACTGGTTTTTCCATGATTACAGTGAGGTCTTTGTGGAAAATGTGATCCATGACATGATCTGCCCGGAGGATAATTTCTTTTCGGATATTGTCATGAGTGCGGATCTCAGTGATCTGCGTTATCTTTATCAGTATGGCCTGCCGGTGTCGGAGAATGACCTGGCCATTGCAGAGTTTTTAAATACGCTGGATGAGAAAGAGATCCAGGCCATGGCGGATACCTATACGGAAGGGTACCGCATCGGTTTTGAGAACGCCGGGATTGATCTTTCAAAGAAGAAAACAGCGGAGCTGGATTTCCCCATCGGCTTTGAGAGGATGATGCGGGCTGCCATCCGGAATTTTCAGAAGATGGGTCTTGCGGTCACGGCGGCGCGGGAGCCGGTGTCCTCTTTTTCCAACAAGGGGAGCGGCAAACGGGGCGTATATTCTACTTCTGTGAACCGCCAGTATGACTTTGATCACAGAGAGGACAGGGCGTATTATTTTGACAAGGCGTTCACAGAGCGCTATCTGGAAGTGTACCGGACAGTGTTTGAGAAGCATAAGGAGGAAGCGCTGGCTTATGCCGGTCCGGCGGTGGTGGAAGTGTTCGGCGAATCACCGTTCTCTCCGGAGAATAAAGAGTCTGCGATTCACTTTGATAAGGAGCAGGAAAAGCTGAACGTTCATTTTGCTTCGGAGAGAGGCATGATCATTTACCAATATATTCCGGGCGAGGAGCGCAGCTTTACGATCATCGCTTATCCGACGCCGGAGATCGGCGCGCAGTTTGAGGAGATTTTTGCCGAGACGGTGAAGGTAAATACGCTGGATTATAAGAAATATCAGGCGATTCAGCAGCGCCTGATCGACACGCTGGACGGCGCAGAGCGGGTACACATTGTCGGCTGCGGGGAGAATCACACTGATCTGATGGTGGCGATTCACCAGTTGGATGATCCCGACACGCAGACTTCGTTTGAAAACTGTGTGGCGGATGTCAACATCCCGGTGGGCGAGGTCTTTACCTCCCCGGTTCTGGCCGGCACAGACGGCGTTCTCCATGTGACGGAAGTGTTCTTAAACGGCCTGCAGTATCAGAACCTGGAACTAGTGTTTAAAGACGGAAAAATCGCATCCTACTCCTGCACGAATTTTGATTCGGAGGAGGAGAATCAGAAATATATCAAGGACAATGTTCTGATGCACCACGATACGCTTCCTATGGGCGAATTTGCCATCGGCACCAACACCACGGCTTACCGCATGGCTCGAAAATATCAGATCCAGGATAAGATGCCGATTCTGATTGCAGAGAAGACGGGACCTCACTTTGCGGTTGGCGATACCTGCTACTCCCGTGAGGAGGAAGTCGAGCGGAAGAATCCGGACGGTAAGTTTATCGTGGCAAAGGAAAATGAATGCAGCATGCTGCGCAATGAAGATCCGGCAAAAGCCTATTTTAACTGCCACACGGATATCACGATCCCCTATAATGAACTGGGCGCGATCACGGCGATTTATCCGGACGGAAGTACCGCGGATATCATCAGGGACGGCGTGTTTACGGTTGCAGGAACGGAAGAACTGAACGGGCCGCTTAAGGAAGCGTAGTATTTATAGCTTCAGATATACAATATACTGAGCGTATTTCGTGTGAAAAGGTATCTATTAACGGGTTAAACAGGTGGTGATTCTATGTCCCAGATAACGAAGAATTTACTGAAAAAATATGTGGATGAAATCAAGGTGATATATGGATCACATTTGAGACGGGTGATTTTGTATGGCTCTTATGCGAGAGGAGATTTCCGTCAGGACTCAGATACAGATATTATGATTTTGCTGGATCTGTCGGATATGGAGATAAAAGAATACCGCCATAAGCTTTCTTGTTCTACTTACGATTTTAATATGGATTATGATGTGGATATAAAACCGATTGCAAAATGCGAAGAGCATTTTAAAAAGTGGGTCTGCAATTATCCATTTTATGCCAATGTGAGCAGGGAGGGGGTGACTTTATATGAAGCCGCATGATAATATAGGTACGAGAGAAGATCTGGTAAAGTACAGATTGGAAACCGCAAAGGATGATCTGCGTGCAGCAGTTGGAACAGGAAGGAGACAGTGAATAATTATGCCAAAAGTAGGAATTGTGATGGGCAGCGATTCGGATATGCCCGTGATGTCAAAAGCAGCAGAGATACTCGATAAACTGGGAATCGACTATGAGATGCGTATCATCTCCGCTCACCGCGAACCGGACATTTTCTTCGACTACGCGAAGAGCGCAGAGGAGAGAGGATATAAGGTGATTATTGCCGGAGCAGGAAAGGCAGCTCATCTGCCGGGCATGTGCGCGGCTCTGTTTCCCATGCCGGTGATCGGTATCCCGATGAAGACTTCGGACCTGGGCGGGGTGGATTCCCTCTACTCCATTGTACAGATGCCGAGCGGTATTCCGGTGGCGACGGTGGCGATAGGCGGCGGCGCCAACGCCGGCATCCTGGCTGCAAAGATTCTGGCCACCGGTGATCCGGAAATCCTGGAACGCCTGAAGGCTTACTCTGAGGAGTTAAAAAACCAGGTGGTGGCGAAGGATGAAAAGCTGCAGCAGACGGGGTGGAAAGAGTATTGATACCGGGGCATATTTGACATAATTGTCCCCCCATAAGCAAGTAAACTAATTAAATATACATAAAATATGTATTAATAAAGGAGACCAAGTATGGATTACAAGACTTCGGGCGTCGATATCGAGGCCGGCTACAAGTCCGTAGAACTGATGAAGGAACACGTAAAAAAGACCATGCGCGCGGAGGTGCTCGGCGGCCTTGGCGGATTTTCCGGCGCTTTCTCCCTGGCAAAGATCAAGGAGATGGAGGAGCCGGTATTGCTGTCCGGGACAGACGGCTGCGGTACCAAGGTAAAGCTGGCATTTCTGATGGACAAGCACGATACGATTGGCATTGACGCGGTGGCCATGTGTGTCAATGACATTGCCTGCGCCGGCGGAGAGCCTCTGTTTTTCCTGGATTATATTGCCTGCGGGAAAAACTATCCGGAAAAGATTGCGGAGATTGTGAAGGGCGTGGCCGAGGGCTGTCTCCAGTCAGACGCGGCGCTGATCGGCGGAGAGACGGCGGAGCATCCGGGTCTGATGCCGGAGGACGAGTATGATCTGGCCGGATTTGCCGTGGGCGTCTGCGATAAGAAGGATCTGATCACCGGGGAGAGTCTGGCGGACGGAGATATCCTCATCGGCATGGCTTCCACGGGGGTCCACAGCAACGGATTTTCCCTGGTTCGGAAGGTATTCGAGATGACGGAAGAGTCCCTGAATACATATTATGATGAACTGGGTAAAACTCTGGGAGAGGCGCTGATCGCACCGACCCGGATTTACGTAAAAGCGTTAAAGAGTATTAAGAATGCGGGCGTCACAGTGAAAGCCTGCAGCCATATCACCGGCGGCGGTTTTTATGAGAATGTGCCCCGGATGCTGGTCGACGGCACCCATGCGGTGATTGAGAAAGACAGCTACCCGGTTCCGCCGATTTTTACCCTTCTGCAGAAAACAGGGGATATCGCGGAGCAGATGATGTACAACACTTACAATATGGGGATCGGCATGATCGTGGCCGTGGACCCGGCGGATGCAGAGACTGCCATGGACGCGATCCGCGCGGCGGGGGACACTCCGTATGTGATCGGTCGGATTGAAGCAGGAGAAAAGGGAGTGACTTTATGTTAAAAATTACAGTCATGGTTTCCGGCGGCGGTACCAACCTGCAGGCCATTATTGACAGCATTGCTGATGGCAGGATCACCAACGCACAGATTGTGTCGGTCATCAGCAACAATCCGTCGGCCTTTGCTTTGGAGAGGGCAAAGAACGCAGGGATTCCCGGTCAGTGCATTTCCCCGAAGCAGTATGAGAGCAGGGAAGCATTTAATGAGGCGCTTCTGGCGGCGGTGGATGAGACAGGAGCAGATCTCATCGTGCTGGCGGGATTCTTAGTCGTAATTCCGGAGCAGATGATTGCCCGCTACCGCAACCGGATTATCAATATTCATCCGTCGCTGATTCCGTCGTTCTGCGGAACAGGCTATTATGGATTGAAAGTGCATGAGGGCGTGCTGGCGCGCGGGGTAAAAGTCACCGGAGCCACCTGCCATTTTGTGGACGAAGGAACTGATACCGGACCGATCATTCTGCAGAAAGCGGTGGAGGTAAAGGAGGGGGATACCCCTAAAATCCTCCAGCAGAGAGTGATGGAGGAAGCCGAGTGGATTATCATGCCGCAGGCGATTGATCTGATTGCAAATGGAAAAGTGTCCGTCGTGGACGGACGGGTACGCATTGCGGAATCATAATGATTTGAAAGAGAACGGAGGCATATCATGAAAGTTTTAATCGTAGGAAGCGGCGGACGTGAGCATGCGATCGCCATGAGTGTCGCGAAAAGCAGTAAGGTGGATAAGATTTACTGTGCGCCGGGCAACGCCGGTATCGGACAGATCGCTGAGTGCGTTCCCATCGGAGCCATGGAATTTGACAAGCTGGTGGCATTTGCAAAGGAGACAGCCATTGACCTTACCATCATCGGGATGGATGATCCGCTGGTGGGCGGCGTGGTAGACGCATTTGAGGCGGAAGGCCTTCGCGTTTTCGGCCCGAATAAGGCGGCCGCGATCCTGGAGGGCTCCAAGGCTTTTTCCAAAGATCTGATGAAAAAATATAATATTCCCACTGCGGCATATGAGAACTTTGACAATCCGGAAGCGGCGCTTGCCTATCTGGAGACTGCGAAGATGCCCATCGTTCTGAAAGCGGACGGACTGGCTCTGGGCAAGGGCGTGCTGATCTGCAACACGCTGGAGGAGGCAAAAGCCGGCGTGCAGGAGATCATGATGGACAAGAAGTTCGGTTCTGCCGGCAACCAGATGGTGGTCGAGGAGTTTATGACGGGCCGCGAGGTGTCCGTGCTCTCCTATGTGGATGGAAAAACTATTAAAATCATGTCCTCCGCGCAGGATCACAAGCGTGCGAAAGACGGTGATCAGGGACTGAATACCGGCGGCATGGGAACCTTTTCCCCGAGTCCGTTTTATACGAAAGAAGTCGACGACTTCTGTCAGAAATATATCTTCCAGCCTACCGTGGACGCCATGGCAGCGGAGGGGAGACCGTTTAAGGGAATCATTTTCTTTGGTCTGATGATTACAGAAGACGGACCGAAGGTACTGGAGTACAATGCCCGCTTCGGCGACCCGGAGGCACAGGTGGTGCTGCCGCGGATGAAAAATGACATCATTGAGGTGATGGAGGCGTGCATTGACGGGACTCTGGATCAGATTGACCTGCAGTTTGAGGATAACGCGGCGGTCTGTGTGGTGCTGGCCAGCGACGGTTACCCGGTGTCCTATCAGAAAGGATTCGAGATCAAGGGGCTGGAGAATTTCGAGGATAAAGACGGTTATTACTGTTTCCATGCAGGAAGCAAGTTAAACGATGAGGGAAAGATCGTGACCAACGGCGGACGTGTGCTGGGAATTACGGCGAAGGGTGCCGACCTGAAGGAAGCTCGCGCCAACGCCTATAAAGCGACGGAGTGGATTGACTTTGAGAATAAGTATATGCGTCATGATATCGGAAAGGCGATTGATGAGGCATAGAAGTATGACGATGCAGCGCGGAATTCAGGCGGAGTGATTGAGTATGAAGAGAGCGGTAATCTTTGATATGGACGGAACGCTGTGGGATTCCGTGGATAACATTGTAATTTCCTGGAACAGGGCGCTTCAGGAGCTCGGTATGAGTGACCTGGTCATCACAAGAGAGAGGCTGCTCGGCCTCATGGGAAAGACCATGGACAAATTTGCGGAAGCGTTTTTCCCGCAGTATAGTCCGGAAAAAGGCATGGAACTGTTTCACGTCCTGGAGCTGGCGGAGAATGAATATCTCCGTCAGCACGGGGCGGTTTTGCTGGGTGATGTGGAGGCTGTATTTTGCAGGCTGCACGAGCTTGGCTGGGGCGTCTGCATCGTGAGCAACTGTCAGTCCGGATACATCGAGGCATTTCTGGAGTACTATCATCTGGAAAACCTGGTGGACGATACCGAGTGCTATGGCGATACAGGCCGCGGTAAGGCGGATAATCTGAAAGCTGTGATAGAGCGCAATCACCTGGAGAAGTATTGGTATCTGGGCGATACGCAGGGGGATTATGATGCCTGTGCGGAGGCGGGAGTGCCGTTTGTCTGGGCTTCCTATGGATTCGGAAGCGTGGATGCCAAGGTGCCAAAAATAGATTCGTTGGAGGGAATTTTGCATCTCACCTGGGGAAAAGGCTGAGGGATGAGATTGCCCGTACTGGTGTGCCGGTTTACAGGAGGTGACATATTTTGAGCGATATCCGATATTTTAAATCTGCGTACCATAACTATGAGGTAGCAGAAAAACTGATGCAATACTATCAGAGTGATGAACTTTTTCTCAATGATGTTGCCTATAACCTTCAGCAATGTATCGAAAAAACGCTGAGGGCTTTTTTGGAATGCAAAGGTGTTACTGTACATCAGACTCATAGTATCCGGAAACTGGTTGATATGTCAAAAAATAATGGATTCGTGGTTGAGATTACAGACTGGGTTAGAGAAAACGTATATGAAATTGAGAGTTGGGTGGCAGATACCCGTTATAATTTTGATATGATTCTTCAAGTGGAGAGAATTTCGGTTGGCTTGCGGGAAGTAAAAGGTTTTTTGGATATGAATTACTTAAAACCGGCGCTTGATGCCAAAATTACGGATGAGGTAAAAAAGCATCTTCGGGAGAAGATGCCTCGCAATATCGAGATTAGGGATGATTTTGAGTGGAATTGTTATTATAGTATTTTTCGGAAACAGCTTGGTGCGGGGTTGACAATTCCGTGATTCTTGTTTATGATGTTTTCATTGTCAAAGGTTAAGACAAAGAGGAGTACGTATCTGCAGCGGCAGCAGAGAGGATGGCTCAGAGGCTGAAAGGTCGTCCGGCAGGCGGGATGCGGAAGTGACTTTGGAACCGGATCTCTGAAAGTGGTAAGTAGGAGGTTCCGTCTCATCCCCGTTAACGGATGAAAGAGATTTCGATATCTTTCCCAGAGAAGGGTAAAGCAGATAACAGCTGTTGCCCGGGCGTTGAAATATGATTGCCTATATAAGGATTATTTTATGACAGGATATCGAAAAACGAAGGTGGTACCGCGAACAGTTTCGCCCTTCGCATGCATATGCATGTGGAGGGTTTTTTACATTATAAAAAAGGAGACCAATATGAAAGAATTAGCCAAGACCTACGATCCGAAGGGAATCGAGGACCGACTTTATCAGAAGTGGGAGAACAATGGATATTTTCACGCGGAGGTGGACCGCAGCAGGAAGCCGTTTACCATCGTGATGCCGCCGCCGAATATCACCGGACAGCTTCACATGGGACACGCTCTGGACAACACGATGCAGGATATCCTGATTCGTTATAAAAGAATGCAGGGCTACTCTGCGTTATGGCAGCCGGGGACGGACCACGCGGCCATCGCCACCGAAGTGAAGGTGATCGCCAGCCTGAAGGAGAAAGGAATCGACAAGGCGGATCTGACCCGGGACGAGTTCCTGAAATATGCCTGGGACTGGAAGGAAGAGTACGGCGGACGGATCGTGCGCCAGTTAAAGAAGATGGGCTCCTCCGCAGACTGGGAGCGTGAGCGTTTCACCATGGACGAGGGATGCTCGAAGGCGGTTAATGAGGTTTTTGTCCGGCTTTTTGACAAGGGTTATATCTATAAGGGATCCCGCATTATCAACTGGTGCCCGGTGTGCCAGACTTCCATCTCGGACGCCGAGGTGGAGCATGTGGAGCAGGCGGGGCATTTCTGGCATATCAAATATCCGATTATCGGCGAGGAGGGACGGTTTGTGGAGATTGCCACGACCCGTCCGGAGACGATGCTGGGCGATACCGCTGTGGCGGTGAACCCGGAGGATGAGCGCTATCAGGATCTGATCGGAAAAAAACTCCTGCTCCCCATCGTGAACCGTGAGATTCCCGTGATTGCGGATGCCTATGTGGACAAAGAGTTCGGAACCGGCTGCGTGAAGATCACACCGGCGCACGACCCGAATGATTTTGAGGTGGGCAAACGCCACAACCTGGAAGAAATCAATATTTTAAACGACGACGCGACCATCAACGCCAACGGCGGTATCTATGAGGGAATGGACCGCTACGAGGCGCGGAAAGCCATTGTGGAGAAGCTGGATGAGATGGGTCTTTTGGTGAAAGTGGTGGATCACACACACAGCGTGGGAACCCATGACCGCTGCAAAACCACGGTGGAGCCGATGATCAAGCCGCAGTGGTTTGTGAAGATGGATGAGATGGCGAAGCCTGCCATCGAGGCGATCAAAACCGGGCGCCTGAAATTTGTTCCGGACAATTTTGCCAAGACTTACCTGCACTGGCTGGAGAATATCCGCGACTGGTGTATTTCCCGCCAGCTCTGGTGGGGGCATCGGATCCCGGCCTGGTACTGTGAGGACTGCGGGGAGATGATCGTCTCCCGGGAGACACCCTGCAAGTGCAGCAAGTGCGGCGGCACGCATTTAAAGCAGGACGAGGATACGCTGGATACCTGGTTTTCCTCCGCGCTCTGGCCATTTTCCACGCTGGGATGGCCGGAAAAAACAGAGGAACTGGAGTATTTTTACCCTACAGATGTCCTGGTAACCGGATATGACATCATTTTCTTCTGGGTCATCCGCATGGTATTTTCCGCGCTGGAACAGACCGGCACGGAGCCGTTCCACACGGTGCTGATCCACGGTCTGGTCCGGGATTCCCAGGGGAGAAAGATGAGCAAGTCCCTGGGCAACGGCATTGACCCGCTGGAAGTGATTGACAAGTACGGTGCGGACGCGCTGCGTCTGACGCTGATTACCGGAAACGCGCCGGGCAACGACATGCGTTTTTATTGGGAGCGCGTGGAGTCCAGCCGGAATTTTGCCAACAAGGTCTGGAATGCGTCCCGTTTTATCATGATGAATCTGGGCGACGATCAGCCGTGGAAGCCGACGACGGACGAACTCTTCCCGGTGGATAAGTGGATTTTATCCAAAGTCAATACGCTGGCCAAAGACGTCACGGACAACATGGAAAAATATGAGCTCGGCATCGCGGTGCAGAAAGTCTTTGATTTTATCTGGGAAGAATTCTGCGACTGGTATATTGAGATCTGTAAGACCCGTCTGAATCAGAAAAAGGAAAACCCCGCGGTGGCAAATGCGGCGCTGTGGACCTTAAAGACGGTTCTGGCGCAGGCGCTGAAGCTGCTTCATCCGTTTATGCCGTTTATTACAGAAGAAATTTACTGCACGCTCTGCCCGGAGGAGGAGACAATCATGTTAGCCTCCTGGCCGGAGTATGATGAGGCGCTGCATTTTGAGCAGGCGGAGGTTTCCATCGAGGCCATCAAGGCGCTGGTCCGCGCGGTCCGCAACCTGCGCTCCGAGATGAACGTTCCGCCCAGCCGGAAGGCCAGCTACTATGTGGTGTCCCAGGACGAGAATGTCTGCAGGCGTCTGGATACGTTCCAGGATGTCTACCGCAACCTGATCAGCGCGGCGGAGATTCATGTGCAGGCGGACAAGACCGGCATCCCGGAGGACGCAGTATCTGTGGTTATCCCCAATGCGGTGGTGTACGTGCCGCTGGAGGAGCTGGTTGATCTGGAAAAAGAGCGGGAGCGTCTGCAGAAAGAGAAAGCGAAGCTGGTTAAAGAGCTGGCGCGTTCCAACGGCATGCTGAAAAATGAGAAATTCTTAAGCAAAGCCCCCGCCCAGAAAGTCGCTGCGGAAAAAGAAAAGCTGGAGAAATATACCGCGATGATGGAGGATGTGGAAGCTCGGCTGGAAGCTCTCTCATAGGAGTGTATGGTGCGGAAATTGTTCCCTGCAGATTTGTTGAGATAAAAGCAGATCCGCAAAAGAATTAAGTTCTGAAACATGTGGAATTCTGGAGATAAATTTTGAAAAACAGTAGAAATAACCTTATGCAGGAGGCCGTAGATTTTCTCTACGACCTCCCCAAATTTACGAAAAAGAACAGTCTGGATCACACCCGGAAGCTTCTCACGCTTTTGGGTGATCCCTGTTTTGACCGGAAAATCATTCATGTGGCAGGCAGCAACGGAAAGGGAAGTGTCTGCTGCTTTTTATACCATACGCTGCTTTGCGGCGGAAAGTCTGCGGCGATGTTTACCTCGCCTCACCTTGTGGATATCCGGGAACGGTTTCAGATGAACGGCAAAATGGTCGATGCATCCGGTTTCCTGGAGGCATTTGAACTGGTGAAGACAGCATCTGATAAGATGGTGAAAAATAATCTGAACCATCCTACCTTTTTCGAGTTTATTTTTGCCATGGGTATGGTAATCTTTGAAAAAGCGCAGGCAGAGTACATTGTGCTGGAGACGGGGCTGGGCGGGCGCCTGGACGCGACCAACAGCTTTCCCGGGCCGGTACTCACCGTGATCACATCCATCAGCCTGGAGCACACGGAGATACTGGGGGATACTCTTACGCAGATTGCAGCGGAAAAAGCCGGTATCTTAAAACCCGGTGTACCGCTTGTGTTCTGGGAGGGAGAAAAGGAAGCAGCAGAAGTCATCCGGAGCCGGGCGGCAGAGCTGGGATGTCCGCAGTATGCCATTTCTAACAAAAACATTAAAAATTGTGAAATAAAAGAGGAGGGTATTGATTTTTCATTTTCAACTGCCTATGATAGAACAGAAACAGGGACAGTAAACACCGTGTTGTGTGGAGATAAGGGAGACAATCAGTGTAGACATGAGGGAAAATGCCATATGTGGACCGTCCCGGGACATGCCTGTTATCAAGTGGAAAACGCGGCGCTCGCCATTGAAGCGATGTGCGTGCTGGACCTGGCGGATGATGATGGCATACAGCGGGGTCTGACACTATCGGTGTGGCCAGGGCGGATGCAGGAGGTGCTCCCGGAGATTTATTTTGACGGGGCTCACAATCCCTCGGGGATCGCAGCGTTTATCCAGGCTGTACGCCTGCTCACTGCCGGGGATACCGAACCGCCGCTGCTCCTTTTTTCCATGGTAAAGGAAAAGGATCTGCGCGCGGCTGTGCATCTTCTGATGGCCGGCCATCGCTGGGCTTCTGTTGCGGTCACCACTGTAAAAGGAGAGCGTGGCGTTCCGGCGGAAGCGCTGCGGCAGCTGTTTGCGGAGGACGGCAGTCTGCCGGACGGGTGCAGGGCAGAATGTTTTGATGACTCCGGTGAAGCATTTCGGGTTATGCAAAGCAGGAAGAAAATCGGACAGAAGCTGTTCTGTACCGGCTCTTTGTATTTTATAGGAGAGCTGATGAGTTATATCGGTTAGTTGATGAAAATTATGTAATGCTTATAATTGTTTTTATGACAATATATAGTAGCTGATACTTGTAAATTATCTCGTAGACTAAATGAAAATCTAATGCATGATTCCGCGAAGCAGACTTTAGGAAGATTTTTGCAGCTTTCCGAGCATAGTGTTTGCTGTCGGAGCATGTTTGAGCACGGTACGTGCGAGTTTGCGTAGACAGTAAACGATAGACGGCGGAGGAAAGCCAAAAAATCAACGTGTCTGCTGCGGAAACATGCATCAGATTTTCTTAAATAAAGAGACATAACAGGAGGAGCCGTTATGATAGATTTCGATGAAGAGTTAAAAAAATTCCAGCCAAGCATGGAGATCGATGACGCGGAGGATGCGATCTACAATCGCGATCTGACCGACATGATGGACATTTTGCAGGAAATGCTGCGCGAGTCCGGGAACTGACGGAGGTATAGCGATGAGGTGTTATTATTGCGGCGCATCCCTGGATTACACGGATGTGTGTCCGGACTGTGATGCGGATGTCCATATCTGGAAGAAAGTAAACCGGATTTCCAACCATTTTTATAATGAGGGTCTGTCCCGGGCACAGGTGCGTGATCTCAGCGGGGCCGTAGCTTCTCTTCAGATGAGTCTGCGTTACAATAAGCAGAATATCGAAGCGAGGAATCTTCTCGGATTGATTTATTATGAGATGGGAGAGACGGTAAATGCCCTGAGTGAGTGGGTGATCAGCAAGAGTATGATGCCTGGGGACAACCCGGCTTCCGATTTTCTGGTTAATGTCCAGAAGAGCAAATCCGAACTGGAGAAAACAAATCAGACGATTAAGAAATTTAATCAGTCCCTGACCTACTGCCGGGACGGCAATTACGATCTCGCTGTCATTCAGCTGAAAAAAGTGCTGGATCTGAATCCGAGGATGGTGAAAGGACATCAGCTTCTGGCTTTGCTTTATATGCGGGAGGAACGGTATGATCTGGCAATGCGTTCGCTGCGGCATGCAGAGAAGATTGATGTCAATAATACCAATACCATGCGCTATAAAAAGGAGTGCAAAGAGCATTTGAAAGCCAATGGCAAGCTGAAGCATTCCAGGGAAGAGGAGGATACGGTCACCTACCAGAGCGGCAATGATATTATCATCCGCCCGGCGAAGTTTACGGATAATTCTGCGGTGAAGACTGTGGTCAGCCTGCTGATCGGCACAGCCATCGGCATTGCTGTGGTCTGCTTTCTGGTAATACCGGAGGTGAGGCAGCAAGCGAATTCCGCTGCCTCCGCGCAGCTTGTGGAGGCCAATCAGACCATATCCACCCGGGAGCAGACGATATCCGGTCTGGAGGATGAAATCGAATCGCTGAACGAGCAGCTGTCCAGTTCTGAGACTGCTACAGATTCTGCGCAGAGTCAGGTGGATAATTATTCCAGCCTGCTGAAAGCTTATGTATCGTATGCAGAGGAGGATTATACGACAGCTTCGGAGCTTCTGGCTGAGGTGGATAGTGATCTGCTGGACGACAATGGAAAGTCTCTCTATGATACGATGGTCGCCGATATGCAGGAGGAGACTATGGCTGCCGCTTTCGAGGAAGGGTTAGAGCTTTACGTGGCAAAAGACTATGAGGGATCCATTGAGAAGTTTCTGACCGTTGCGGAGACCGATCCCGCCTATGAGGACGGCGAAGTCGATTATTACCTGGCATTTGCCTATAATTATCTGGAAGATTATGAAAACGCGCTGAAGTGGTTTCAGATTACGCTGGAGAACACCAGCGACAGCGGGATGAAGAGTACATCCACAAGTATGTCGGAGGATCTGATTGCAAGAGGGTACTCGGCGGCGGAGTAAAACAGGTCTTACGGGTGCTTTTCAGACCGGGACTGCAGAAACTGCAAAATAAAAAATATATGATACGAAAGACGTCATTTCTGAAGAGGGAGGGCGTCTTTTTTATTTCAATTCTAATACAGGAGGAAATTATGGAGTGCGAGTATAAAATCAACGGTATGGAGCTTTGTATTGTTTTGCCGCGGGAACTGGATCATCATGTGGCGGACGGAATCCGGCAGGAAGCGGATCTGCTGGTGGATACGTATCATATCCGCCGGGTAGTCTTTGATTTTTGCAGAACGGAGTTTATGGACAGCTCGGGGATTGGAGTGATCCTGGGACGTTACCGCAGTATGAAGTTTTCCGGCGGACAGATCCGGGCGGTCAATGTGAATTCCCGGCCGGAGCGGATTCTGAAAATGTCAGGCCTGGAGTCTATCATCAGCACAGAGGAGGCAGAGAAAGGAAAATGAGTGTGGAACAGGAATTAAAAGTGGATAATGAGGAAAAACAAAGGAGGAAGCTTATCAATGAAATGCAGATTGTATTTGAGGCAAAGCCGGAAAATGAGGGATTTGCCAGGACTGCGGTCGCAGCTTTTGTCGCGCCGCTGAATCCCACGATGGACGAGCTGGCCGATGTCAAGACCGCGGTCTCGGAGGCGGTGACAAACTGTGTGATTCACGGATATGAGATGCAGGGAGGAAAAATTTTCCTGGATGCTGCCATCTGGGACCGCATTCTGGTTGTATCAGTTACGGATGAGGGATGCGGGATTGCGGATATCGAAAAAGCCAGGGAGCCTATGTTCACCACCAGGCCGGAATGGGAGCGCTCCGGCATGGGGTTTTCGTTCATGGAGGCATTTATGGATGCGGTAGAAGTGGAATCATCGCCGGGGCGGGGCACCAGGGTTCTGATGCAGAAAGAGATCAGATAGGCGATGGGAGCGGCGGTGAATGAGAAAAGACAGGGATGCGAAAAGAAAAAGGAAGAACCGGATTTTACATATGAAAATAAGAATGATAACGCCGGATATGAAGACATTGCGGAAATCAGAGAAAAAATCCGCAGCGCACAGGAGGGAAACAGGGAGGAGCGCGATGCGCTGGTACACAGCAATATTGGTCTGGTATGGAGTATTGTGCGGCGGTTTGCAAACCGCGGGTACGAGCCGGAAGATTTGTTTCAGGTGGGAAGCATCGGTCTGATTAAAGCCATCGACCGTTTTGATCTGAATTATGATGTGAAATTCTCCACTTACGCGGTTCCTCTTATCACCGGTGAGATCCGGCGTTTCTTAAGGGACGACGGAATGATAAAAGTGAGCCGTACTTTGAAAAATCAGGCCTGGAGGGTGCAGCGGGAGGCAGAAAAATGGAGGAATACACATGACCGCGAAGCCACGCTGGAAGAATTATCCATTCAGACCGGAATTCCCGCGGAGGACATTGTGCTGGCGCTCTCCGCAGGCACGGAGGTGGATTCCCTCTGCCGGCCGGTTCCGGGAAAAGAGGGAAAGGACATGACGCTGGAAGAGCAGATTCGTGATGAAACGAATGAAATTGAGATGCAGGTTAACCGGGTTTTCCTGGAGCAGGCGCTGGGCAGTCTCGGAAAAGAGGAGCGGCAGCTGATCAGCCTGCGCTATTTTCAGGAAAAGACACAGACGGAGATCGCAGAGCTGCTGGGGATGACGCAGGTGCAGGTTTCCCGGAGAGAAAAAAAGCTGTTGGGGAAGCTGAGAGAGATGGTGTAGTGCGGCAGCCCCTGTCGCGTTCCCGCCAGATAAATTTTCACAAAAACCAGTTTACGAATGCAGGCATCCGACACTGTTTTTTGACAAATTTGCCTGGTTCTGAATAATTACAGAATAATAAGATCTGAAAAATATCATACTAAGAACAGAAGAAAATGTAATCCGTTTTTCAGACGGGTCAGGAAAGCAAAAGGAGAAAAGGTCATGTGTTTTAAAATGTGTAAAAAGTGTTGTGAAACGATTCTGTTCGCGGCTCTGGTCGGCGGTGTGATGTACTATCTGAAGAGTAAAAATTCCAACGGCGAGGAGATGGGCTGTGTGATTGCCGATAACTTCCGGCGGAAAAGGGATAAATTCGTGAATGCCTGTGATTGCGTCAGGGACGAGACAAAGGATATGGCGTCAGAGGTAAAGCATGCGGCCCGGTGTTCAGCCGGCGATGTAGCGGAAGGAATAAAAACTGCCGGAGAGAATGTCCGCGGTGATATGAAAAAAGCGGTCGAAAATATCCGCGATGATATGGGAGCGATCAAACACACTGCGGACGAAATGTTTGAGAGCGGGGAGCACGCATGAGCGGAGCCGGACAGACTCTGTATCTGAAGCTGGATCAGAACAGCATTGTGCGTGAACCTGCGGTTCGTGTGGAGGATGTGGCGAAAGCGGAGTGCGCGGATGCCGGCATCCTCCGGAAAGTGAAAGCGCTGGAGATTTATCATTTTCACTGCGGGGGTAGAAAACAATGTACGGGCAGTCATGTGCAGGTTATCTCTGTGCTGGATATCATCGAAGAGATTCAAAAAATCTGTCCTGCTCTGGAAATCGTTTCTCTCGGAGCACCGGATTTTGTGGTGCGCTATGAGCCGGTCCCGGAGAAGAGCGGCGCACAGCTCGCAAAAACGGCATTTCTGTGTGTCGTATTGTTTTTCGGATCTGCATTTACCATTATGACGTTTATACAGGATGTCTCTGTAGGAGAAGTGTTTGACCGTTTTTACACGCGTGTGACAGGGGCGGCTCCGGAGGGAATTACTGCGCTGGAAATCGCTTTTTGTATCGGGCTCGCTTTCGGCATTATTTTTTTCTATAACCATATCGGCGGAAAAAAATTACTGATGATCCAACCCCGATCCAGATTCAGATGCGCAAATATGAGCAGGATGTGGACAATACTTATATAGAAAACAGCGGCAGAAAAGGAAAAGAGATTGATGTGGATAACTGAATTGGTGTTGACCGGACTTGGCATAATCTGCGGCATCGCGGTGGCGGCGGGAACATTTGCGCTGATTGCCGCTCTTGGTATCATCCCGCGAATGGCCGGTAAAGCGGCAGCAGCTTCCCGCGTGATTGCCCTGGAGAATGCCGTGATCGGCGGCGGAATCTTCGGGACCGTGATCGAGTTGTTTGACGGCATTCCCCTTGGACTGGGCTGCTGGTTTACCGTGGTCTACGGAGTCTGTGCGGGAATTTTTGCCGGGTGTCTGTCCACGGCGCTGGCGGAGGTGCTCCATGTCTTTCCGATTCTGTTTCGGAGGACAAAGCTGAAGACGGGGCTGAATCTGCTGGTGCTGGTGTTTGCGGTGGGGAAAGCGGCGGGGGCGTTTTACTATTTTGCGGTGCTGTTTCGGTGATGCTGGCTATATATGTATGGACGGAAGCGGCAGATGTCATGATAT